>CAHJWP010000131.1 GCA_903642255.1 Sphingomonadaceae bacterium
CGGCCGCCGCGCGCGTCGGCGTCGCGCGCGCCAACGGCGCGCCGAGCCTCACGCTGGCCGGCGGCTATGGCTATGGGCTGGCGTTCGGGCGCGATCCTACGGGCTATCCGGAAACCGCCGCCGCCGGGGTGACGCTGCGGGTGCCGATCTTCACCGGCGGGCTGGTCGCGTCGCAGGTGCGCCAGGCGCGGGCGGGCTCACGCGCCGCGGCGCACGACGCCGAAGGCGCGGCACGCGAGGCGATCCGGGGCACCGATACCGCCTGGGCAAATGTGGTCGCGGCACGGTTGCGCGTCGCCGCCGGCGAGCGCGCCGTCGCGGCCGCGGATCGTGCGCTGGCCGGGGTCAAGGCGGAATATGTCGTGGCGCTGCGCACGACGCTCGACATATTGTTCGCCGACGAGAGCCTGCGCGGCGCGCAGCTCGCGCTGGCGAGCAGCCGCTCCGACCTGCTGACCGGCGAGGCGGCACTGCTCCGCGCGGTCGGATCGCTGGATCGGACGGCGATCTCTTGAACGCGGTTTCACAAGTTGTGCGGGCGCCTACAATGGCGACCATGGCCGAGAACGCAGCCGACGATGAATCAGTTAGTCAAACAAGCAGCATGAACGAAGGTCCGATCATAGCGCTCAAAAAAAGAGACGTGAATGTCTGAATCTGGGTCAGCGCCGCCGCGAAGCTGGCGGCTCCTCCCGACCAATTCAAGCCAGTCCGCGGCAGGCGCGTGAACGACCGCTTCGGCCGGGATCGGTCATTCGCATACTATGGAGCGGTGGACACAGTGCACCCAATCGCCGGCTGTTCGACACGCCGCTTAAGGGCGACTGGACCTGGAAACCGTGTGCGGAGGTTGCGTGCATTCTTGCCCGCTAGGCGAGGAGGCCGATCTCGCGGAGCAGGGCCGCAAGGCCAGGCTCGACACCTGCTGCTCGCAATGCCGCCGCGAGGTCGATGCGGCGCGCCAGCGCGGCGCGATCCATCGGCTTTGCATAGCCCGCCCATTCACCCTGTAGGGCAGCGCCAGCGCCGGGCGTGTCGGGCGGCCGCCGTGTGTGACAGCCGGGCAGGTGCCGCAGCAGCACGGCCTCCAAACAGGGCTGTTGCCAGACGATCGTGATGTTCTTTTGCGCCGCGAGCTGGCGCGCCGTTTCGGCCCGTGCCGGCGTGAGCACCGTCTGATCTTCATCGAGCAAAACGAAGCTCGACGAAGGTGCGATGCGCGTGGTGGCTTCCTGCTTAATCAGGCGCACAGCCATTTCGACGCGGGCCAGCGGATCCCCGGCACCTGGCGCCAGTTCCTTGATGTTGAGATAGATTGGCAGGTTCGCTGCCCGCGCGAAATCCTGCAGCAGGGCCGCATAGCCCGCTTCGGACTTGCCTTCGCAGCCGACGAAAATTTGCCGGCGTTGCGGGATATGGGCGGGGTGGCGGCGTGTCATCCGATCAACGGAACCCCGCCGTAAGCACCGCCCAGATATTTCTTATAGTGGTTATCGTCGCGCCGAACCTTCATCTGCACGTCCATGAGGCTGTAAAAGCGCGAACGGCCCTCCCGGTCCTTCTCGCAGATCACGATCTCCTCGCGGTTGAGGTCATCGAGCAGCGAGGCCGAATGGCAGGTCAGCCAGAGCTGAGAGTCGAACTTGTTGCGCACCTCATTGTCATAGAACCAGCGCAGCAGGTCCGGCAGGATGCGCGCATGGATCGCGGCATCTATTTCGTCGATCGCGACGACGCCGCCGTTCGCAAGCGCCGTGATGAGGAACGGGAAAATCTTGATGAAGGCCCGCGTCCCATGGCTTTCGAGCAGCCAGGGCATTTCGGCCGCGAGGCCCGAGTGCTTGAACATCAGCACGGGGCCGTTGAGCGAGTCCTGAAAGCGCAGACCCTCCACGCCGATATCGATCCGACTCAGTTCCGACCGCAGGTTAGACAGCATATCCGGCTGCGTCTTCAGGTAGTCGATAACTTGATTGTCGGCGTTGGCATGCGCCACGGGCTCGACGGAGAAGATGCACTTCCGGGCGATCTCAACGAAGATCATGGCCGAGGGGTGCTGGAATTTCGCGAATGACGACAGCACTGTGTGATTGCCCGCCAGCGTTTTCACGAGGTGCTGGTAGCGCGAGAGGCTGAATGACTTGGAATCTTTTACCTCGCCCTCGGCATTGCGCTTATAGACGCGCTGCCATTTGCCTTCGCCTTTGGGGCGCTGACGCAGGGCCTCATGCGTGATCCGCTGGGCGAGACCTTCCTTGAATTCGATATCCAGCTCGTAGCGGTACAGCCCTTGCTCGACCGCCTCGCCGGCCTGGGCGCGCTGCAGCACCTCTTGTGTGAGGTTCATAATGCCGCCGAACTCGATTGCGAGCTTCATCGGGCGATCCATCGACTCCACATCGTTGAAACGCTCGCAGCCGGGGAAGCCCGGCCCGGTCTGCTGGACCGAATTGCGGATCATGTTCACGATAAATTCGAGCGCGTGCAGCACCGTCGTCTTGCCGGAACCGTTCGCGCCATAGAGCGCCACAACCTTCGGCGCGCGGATATCGGCGCCCTCGAAAACCGGGGCATAACGCCCGTCGACGTCCGGCACCTTCTTGTCGATCGTAAGATCGAGAATCTGCAGGTCGCGGATCGAGAAAAAATTATCAACTTCTAGCTTGTAGAGCATAGGACACCTCTCATTAGGCTTTAACATAATTTCTAACGAGAATTTGTCAATAAAACGATTATCGCACTTAAAATGGCCCGCGAGGGCGTCCGGTCAGATGGGGTAATACATCGTCCGGAAAATACGCTATTTAAGCCGCTGAATTTTCTTGCGGTACGTTCTGCACGAACTGCACGTTGAGCGCCTCATGCACTTGGCCGTCCTGCCAGCTCAATGTCAGCCAGCTATTGGATTTCGGATGGGCGATCGTGATGCGCGCAGGCCGATATTTCGCGTCCGCCAGCATCGGGTATGTCACGATATCAAGCGGCTCCAACAGCAGCACGAATATGAAGCCGAGGATGCTGACCTGCAGCGCCACGATTTCATCCTGCTCATTCATCCACGGCACGAGCTGGAACCGCGCGTGGTTCACCATCAGATCGCCCGTGTTCATGAGGCAATATACTCCCGCGCTGGCGGGCCAGGCCGCGGGATCATCGAGCATCCCGATCAACGCATCATCCTGTGCGAACGTGCCGGACAGTTTTTCCCGGCCTCTGGCGAGGTTTCCCGACACGGCAAGCGCCTTGGCCGTCTTCAGCAGCCACCGCTCCAAGTCATGCCCCGATACCAGTGCATGACGCGGCGCGGCGGTATCGGATTCCAGATAGGTCTTCAGCGACAGGAAGAAGTATCGGGCCGCGTCGTCGATCGGGCTGAGGGCGCTGTTGTGCTTGGTGCAAAGGCAGTTTGCGCGAAGGCTTTTCGGCGCCATGATCTTCTCTTCGCCGGCTTCCAGCCACGGCACGCCCGAGATGGAAAAGCCCCCGTCACCCTGCAAAATCTCTATGACGGATACCGATATCAGGTGCTCGCCCGAGATCGGGCCGACGCAGGAATTCAGCTCCTTCATGTAGCAGCGGTCAATCACCGACGCCGGAGGGAGCTCCGCCAGGCCCAACGCGGTCGCCGGTCGATGCCAGTTTTGTCCGACGAAGCAGCAGTCACGCGCGGCGCGTGCCGAGGCGCAGGGACAAGGCCCATTTAGAACAGCTTCTCTCTTTCGCTTCGCCTCACCCATACGGACTCCCTGGCCAATCCTAGCCTTGCAGGAAGCCGTCAAAATGAGTGCTCAAGCCTGGGAGCGCCCCCGCCTGCCGGCGACCAGCCTCTATGACGGTGTGCACACCTGTACACCGTCGCCGACGCGCCCTTGGCGTTTCAGCCATAGCGCGCTACGTCCGCTTCTGACAACGTCGGTCTTTTATCCGACGGTCTGAACGGCAGGACGGTCCCATGCACGGCATTCGCTTCCGGCGGTAGTCGACCAGCGTAGGCCATTCAATTTCGCTCTGGTGAACGTCCGGTCTTGACGGAAGCCGCCGATGGGGCTGACAAAACGGACGATCGGCGACGCGCCTGATATTTGACGTTCGGCTGCGATCCTCGCCGCGCCAAAAGCGACTGTTCTTGATTTCGCTGGCTGATAATGCCCGCTCCTGCTCCCGTCCGACGCTCGCACCATATAAACCGTCCCCGCGCGGCCTCCTCGAGAAGCAGTAGCCGTTGCGAATGCGCATGTAGGGGCGGGGAGAGCCGTCGCTGCTGCTTTGCGAATTCGCCTAAAGTTTTCGGCATTCCTCAAGCAGGGAGAAAGCGGTTTCGAGCCGGTCAGGGGTTGCCTCTGGCGCACTGCCGAGCGTCGTTCCCGGAGTCTGGCTTTGCCGCCTTTAGAAGCCATCCCTCCGCTGTCTCAGCGCGCTTCTTTCGCCCAAGTTCTTCCAGGAAAGCATCTGCGACGGAACCCGTGTGCATCGGGCCGTCGCCCAGCTGCTCGACAAACCAATGGAACAGGGCTTCGAGTGTCAGGCGGAAGACCTGCCTGACCTGGACCGCTCGCCACTCGGCTGCGGCGCTCGGGCAGGACGTCGGGTCTTGCCATTCGTCCAATCGATCGGTCATTCGCGCTCGAACGTCGTCGAGGTCCCACTCTTCGTCTTCCAGATCATTGTAGCCCGCCTGGGTGAGCGCAATGCCCCTTTGCCTTGCCGCAACAGTCATCACGCCGCCGAGACGCTCGAAAAGAGCTTTGCGCTCGATCGCCAGGGGCTTCTTGATCGACCAAAGCTTCCCCCAGCGCTCGACGTCTTCACGTTTGACCGTGACGGAACCGAGCTGAGTGAAGGCCGGATGATCGAGTTCACCTGCCATGCGCGCTTCAAAAGCGTCGAGGACCGGATCGAGATCCCATGGCGTCGCGAAAACGCCCGCGCCCTCTTCGGCGCGTTCGAGCCAGCCCATCGTTTGCAGGCTCGGGCCATAGTTCAGGGGAGAGATCAATCCGGTCGAATAGCGGCGCGTGTCGCGGCGCTTTTCCCATTCCTCGCCGCCGAACTTGTACCGGCTGACCTCGAACAGCTTTCGCATTGCCACGGCGCCGGGGAGGTCGGCACGCGGATCGATGAGGAACTGCGACCAAGCATAGATAGCCTCGATCCGATCGACGAAATCCCGCATCTCGTGATCGAGCGCGCCGCTCTTCTTCGCGCGCCCGAGGATATGGGCGGCGCCGGCAAGCTCGACAAGCTCGGCCACAATGCGACGGGTGTCGCCTCCTTGCTCGGAGGGGCGGCCGTCGTAGCCGCGATAGTCGGCGTTACGGTGCCCGGCGTCACCGCGGCCACTATGTCGGTGGCAATCCTCATTTTGGCTGCGGCAGCACTCGGCATTGGCTGGGGCTTGAACTGGTTTGGACGCGATCGAACGACGGACGCGCTCGACGATGTTCGCGGGGTCGTCCAGGAGCGCCTGGCGGCGCTCTCTCGCCCTCTGGTCGTTTTCGTCGATGACATCGACCGGCTCGAGCCGGAGCAAATCCGTCTGGTGATCCGACAGATCAAGGCGAATGCCAGCTTGCCAAACATCAATTTCGTTTTGTTGTTTCAGCCGAGCATCGTGGAAGAGGCTCTGAGGCCGGTTTCGGCCGGCGACGGGCGCGACTATCTCGAGAAGATCGTCCGGGCAAATTTCGACCTTCCGCCCGTCCCGGCCGACCGGCTCTTGCAGATATTCCTGCAGCAACTCAGCGCGATGATCGATCCGCTCGCCACGCCCGAAAACGGGTTCGAACAGACGCGCTGGGGCAACGTGTTGCGGGGCGGGATCGAACCGATGATCCGCAATCTGCGTGATAGCTGGCGACTGCTGACCTCGATCGCGATCCATATCGAAATGCACAAGGGCGAGCACGCCCACGAAGTGAACATTATCGACTTCGTCGCTCTGGAAGCGCTGCGGGTGTTTGAGCCAGCGCTCCACAGGGCGTTGAGCACGAAGAAAACACTCCTCACGCAGTCCGGGCGCTTCAACGGGGACAACCGACAAGGTGGTGACGGAGCGGAAGTCACCGCACTCCTCGAGCTCGTTTCCGAAGCGCGTCGGCCGGCGTGCGGACGTATGTTGAAGGAACTTTTCACGCCGATCGAATGGGCGTTGGGTGGCATGCACTATGGCGACGACTTCCGCCCCGACTGGCTTCGCGTAAAACGTGTTTGCACGAAGCGATATTTCGATCGCTATTTCGCCCTGCAGATCGCAGGCGATGTCATCTCGGAATCGGATTTCGTGCAGTTTACGCAGTCGGCGGGCGATCCGGTAGCCCTTGCGCTCATGGTATCGTCGTTTGCGGAAAGGAACCTATTGGCGGCCCTTGCCAACCGTCTGGACCAATCCGTCAACGAACTGCCTCTCGATAATCCGGTTCCGCTTCTCGCATTCGTGTTCGGCAATGGCGAACAACTTGGAAGGAACGACAGATCCCCGCTGAACGACCCCTTCGTTGCATCATGGCGATCGGCAATTCGGTATCTTGCCAGGTTGCCGGATTCCGCGATCCGCCGTGATGTCTTCTCCAACGCTTTCAAAGCGTCAGACGCGATGGCTGTGTCGGCATTCGTGCTGTCTTTGGAAGACGATGCGCTGAACAAGCCAGGCGCGGGGCGGACCGCGAATTTCACTGTGGAGGATCTAGAGCAATTTCCGCACGGCGTGAATCGTTGCGGGATTCCCAAGCGGGTTGAAGTCTGATTCAGCCGTGGCTTCCG
>CAHJWP010000132.1 GCA_903642255.1 Sphingomonadaceae bacterium
ACGCCCGACGTCTACGAAGGCGCGCCGACGCCGGTCGCGGCGTTCTTCTCGTCGGCCCCCAAGGCGGCGGCGATGGGGCTGCTGGTCCGCGTGAGCATCGACGCATTCGGCGGCATGACGCTCGACTGGCGGCAGATCGTTACGTTCGTGTCGATCGCCTCGATGCTGCTCGGCGCGGTCGGGGCGATCGGCCAGACCAACATCAAGCGCCTGCTGGCCTATTCGTCGATCAACAACGTCGGCTTTGCGCTGATCGGCCTTGCCGCCGGCACGCGCGAGGGGGTCGCCGGCGTGCTGTTCTACATGACCGTCTACCTCGCGATGACGCTCGGCAGCTTCCTGTGCGTCCTCCAGATGCGCGGTCCCGACGGCGCACCGGTCGAGACGCTGACGTCGCTCAGCGGCCTGTCGCGAACGCGTCCCGGGCTGGCGGCGGCGTGGGCGGTGTTCATGTTCAGCCTCGCCGGCATTCCGCCGCTGCTCGGTTTCTGGCCGAAGTTCGCGGTGTTCCAGGCGGCGATGGATGCGCGGCTCTACGTGCTGGCGACGATCGGCGTCGTCGCGTCGGTCGTCGGGGCCTATTATTACCTGCGCGTCATCAAGTCGGTCTATTTCGACGAGCCTGCCCCGGCGTTCGCTCCCGCCGACAGCCGGGTCAATACGGCGCTGCTGACGGTCGCTGCGCTGTTCTGCTCGCCGCTCGGGATGCTCGCGATCACGCCGCTGGTCGCCGCGGCGGGCCGGGCAGCGACGGCGCTGTTATGAAGTCTCCCCTCCCCTTTAGGGGAGGGGTCGGGGGTGGGGAAGGATGCTTGCCGCCTCTCGCTTGGCTCCACCCACGGGCCGCGCTCCGCGCGTCTCTCGCCCCTCCCCTGAAGGGGAGGGGAAGTCGGTGATCCACCTGCCGACCGTCGGCTCGACCAACGACTGGCTTGCCGCGCGACCCGAGCTGGCCGACGGGACGTGGGTGCGCGCCGACATCCAGACCGGCGGGCGCGGGCGGCGCGGGCGGGCGTGGGTGTCGGTGCTCGGCAACCTGTTCGCCAGCGTCGTCACCCGGCCGCAGGCGGGCGAGGGGCCGGCCCCGCAGCTGTCGTTCGTCGCCGCCGTCGCATTGGCCCGCGCGCTTGATCGCTGGGTCGCGCCGGAACGTTTGACGCTGAAGTGGCCCAACGACGTCCTGCTCGACGGCGTCAAGGTCGCCGGGATCCTGCTGGAGGGCGGAACGGGAGCGACCATTATCGGCTTCGGCGTCAACCTCGCCGGTCACCCGGAGGGCGTCGAGCGGCCGGCGACGTCGCTGCCCGCCGCCGGCATCGCCGCACCCGCGGCTGGCGATGTCGCCGAGCGCCTCGCGGTCACTTTCGCCGACGCGCGGGCCGACTGGCGCGACCATGGCTTCGCGCCGGTCCGCGCCGCGTGGCTCGGCCACGCCGCCGGGCTGGGCCAGCGACTCGAGGCCCGGCTCGGTGTCGATACCTTCTCCGGCGTCTTCACCGGCCTCGCCCCGGACGGCGCGCTACTGCTGACGCTCGCCGATGCCAGCGTCCGGGCGATTCACGCCGGCGAGGTTTTCGCGCTATGAGTCGCGTCGTCCTTGACGCGGGGGGGCGGCGATGCTGCTAGCGATCGACGTCGGCAACACCAACATCGTCTTCGCGCTGGTCGAGGGCACCGACATCCGCCAGAGGTGGCGCATCTCGACCGACGGCAATCGGACGGCCGACGAATATGCCGTGTGGCTCAACCAGCTGATGGCGCTCGAAGGCGTCGAGCGGGCGCATATCGACGCGGCGATCGTCGCCACCGTCGTGCCGGCGACGCTGTTCAACCTCCAGCGCCTGTGCCGGAAATATTTCAGCGTCGAGCCGATCGTCGTGGGGGCCGAGGGCGTGCGCTACGGCATCGTCCTCGCCGTCGACAACCCGCGCGAGGTCGGGGCCGACCGCATCGTCAACGCCGTCGCGGCGCACGCCAGCACACCGGGCAATCTCATCGTCGTCGACTTTGGGACGGCGACGACCTTCGACGTCATCACCGAAGCTGCCGACGGCACCGGCCAGTATCGCGGCGGGGCGATCGCCCCGGGCATCAACCTGTCGATGGACGCGCTGTACAGCCACGCCGCCAAGTTGCCGCGCGTCGCGGTCGAGCCGCCGCCGGGCAACGGCAGCGCGATCGGCACCAACACCGTCCATGCGATGCAGTCGGGCGTCTTCTGGGGCTATGTCGGCCTCATTGAAGGTTTGGTCGCGCGCATTACATCGGAGATCGGCGACCCCGTAACGGTCATCGGCACCGGGGGCCTCGCCACGCTCTTCAACCGCCATACTCCGGCCATCGATTGGGTCGATGGCGATCTCACCATTCGCGGGTTGCACCGCATCCACGCCCTCAACACGAACGGAGCATAATGCCCAATCAAGATACCAGCGCTTCCCGGCGCAAGAACTTCCTCACCCCCGGCGACGAGCTGATCTTCCTGCCCCTCGGCGGGTCGGGCGAGATCGGCATGAACGTCAACCTCTACGGCTGCCGTGGCAAGTGGGTGATGGTCGACCTCGGCATGACCTTCGCCGACCCGTCGTATCCCGGCGTCGACCTGATCCTGCCCGACCTCAGCTTCATCGAGGAACGGCGCGAGGACCTCCTCGGCATCGTCCTGACGCACGGCCACGAGGATCATATCGGCGCAATTCCCTATCTCGCCGCCGACCTCGGCGTGCCGTTGTACGCGACGCCGTTCACCGCCGGGCTGATCCGCGGCAAGCTCGAGGAGGAGGGGCTGACGAAGGAGGTCAAGCTCCACGTCATCCCGATGGGCGGGTCGCTGACGCTCGGCGATTTCAAGTTCCGCTATGCCGCGATGGCGCACTCGATTCCGGAGGGGAACGGGTTGGTCATCGACACGCCGTTCGGCCGCATCTTCCACACCGGCGATTGGAAGCTCGACGATCAGCCGCAGATGGGTACGCCGTCGACGCCGCAGCAGATGCGCGACATCGGCGATGCCGGCGTGCTGGCGATGGTCGGCGATTCGACCAACGTGTTCAACGCGCAGGCCAGCGGCAGCGAGGCCGGCGTCCGCGACGGGCTGCTCGAAGTGATCCGCGGCCGAACGACGGGGCGCGTGCTGGTGACCACCTTCGCGTCGAACGCGGCGCGGCTGCACACGCTGGGGCAGGTGGCGATCGAGACCGGGCGGCAGGTGTGCGTCGTCGGCCGGTCGATGGACCGCATCCTCGGCGTCGCGCGGTCGACCGGCTATCTCAAGGACTTCCCGCCGGTGCTGTCGTTCGACGCTGCGGCGCGGCTCGATCCGAGCAAGCTGCTGATCATCTGCACCGGCGCGCAGGGCGAGCCGGCGGCGGCGCTCAGCCGCATCGCCAGCGGCAGCCACCAGCACCTCAAGCTCGAGCGCGGCGACTGCGTGATCTATTCGTCGAAGGAGATTCCCGGCAACGAGCTGTCGATCGGCGTCGTCCAGAACGCTCTGGCGACCCGCGGCGTCGAGGTCATCACCGAGCGTCAGGCGCACGTTCACGTCTCCGGCCACCCGGGCCGACCGGAACTGACCGAGATGTATGGCTGGATTCGCCCCGAGATCGCGATCCCGGTCCACGGCGAACGCCGCCACCTCGAGGCGCACGCCAAGCTCGCCCTTGACGTCGGCGTGCCGCGCGCGATGGTGCCGATGAACGGCACGGCGATCCGCCTCGCACCCAACGGCCCGAAGCTGCTCAGCCACGAAAAGGTCGGGCGGCTGGTCCTCGACGGCGACGTCATCCTGCCGGCCGACGGCGGGACGATGGTCCAGCGGCGGCGCATCATGCACAACGGCTACCTCTCGGCGACGATCGTGCTCAACGGCGGCGGCAAGCTGGCGGCACGGCCGGTCATCGCGACCCAGGGCGTGCCCGTCGAGGAGGACCACAAGGACTTCCTCGCCGAATGTGCCGATGCCGCGGCGCAGGCGGCCCGGAGCGGCGACGCGCGCAACGAGGAGAAGTTCGCCGAAACCATCCGCGTCGCGGTGCGCCGCGTGGCGCGCGACTGGACGGGCAAGAAGCCGGTGACCGACGTGCAGGTGGTGCGGGTTTAGCGTCGCGCCGTGTCGCGCCCTTCTCTCTCCCCTGTCATCCCCGCGCAGGCGGGGACCCATGAACTCGAACGTTTGAGGTCATGGGTCTCCGCTTTCGCGGGGATGACACATCCAAGAGAGCGCTGCGCATGAAACCCTTCTCCGCCGTCGTCATCTACATCCTGTTCTGGATGCTGACTCTGTTCGCCGTCCTGCCCTTCGGCGTGCGGACCAGCGCCGAAGCCGGCGAGGCGAACGTCCCCGGTCAGGCCGACAGCGCGCCGGTCCGGCCGCGGCTGCGCACCAAGGCGGCGTGGACGACGGCGATCTCGGCAGTGCTGTTCGGGCTCTACTATGCGAACTACGTCCATGGCTGGCTGACGATCGACGACATCCCCGGCTGGGGCCCGCGCTAGGGGTTCCCCCGCGCCGCGGGCCGCGGTAGGAGCGATGCCGTGCGGGCGTGGTGAAACTGGTAGACGCGCGGGACTCAAAATCCCGTTCCGAAAGGAGTGTCGGTTCGAGCCCGACCGCCCGCACCAACCTCGGCCGAGTGTTCTCGTAGACAGCCGCGTGCGCCCGGTGTCACCGTGTGGATTGTGCTGGCGTGGCGGCAGGTATCGGTCATGCGGGTCCTCTCCTCACGCGTCGGTCAGGATACCGTGGATCGCCGCAACCTGTGCGCCTTCACTGACGGCTGCGCCAACTCGCTTGGTCGATCCGGCGCGGACGTCGCCGATCGCGAACAATCCCGGCACGCCACAGTGCAGCCTTCAAGCCAGCGCGTGTTCGGGTCGGCGCCGATGAACAGGAGCATATGGCGCAGGGGCCGCGTCCAGATTTCGCCTGTATCGCGGTTGCGAAAGCTCGCCTCTTCGAGCCCGCTAGTCGCGTCGCCGCTTAGGGCTGTCACCTCGGTGCGCGTAGGAATTTCGACGTCGGGTAACGCCTAAATCCGCTCGATCAGCCCGCAGCGGTCACGTCGTGCCTGCCGACCCTGGCGGGATTGAAGCGAAGGCAGTGCCCATCTGTCCGACGCCGATCACCGCCACGCCGAGCAGAGTCAAGGGATGTATGGGAATCGGGCTGCCACACCGGCCATTAACGCGGCAGTACGAGCCGGGTCTTCACCCGTCTGCGGCCGGACCGGCGGCATCAATCGTTTGGGACGGTGCAGGAAGAGCGGTCCCTATTCGTCTCAGCTACGGCTGCGAGGCGACCCAAAGCTCAGGATTTTCGCGCAGGCGGCGGGCGTCACGAAGCGGCGAGGCGCCGAAGAAGCGGGCGTAGTCGCGGCTGAACTGCGACGGACTCTGGAAGCCGACCTCGAAGCCCGCCGACGCCGCGTCTCGACCTTCGGCGACCATCATGCGCCGCGCCGACTGCAAGCGAAGCGCGTTGCGGAACTGCAGCGGGCTCATCGTGGTCACCGCCTTGAAGTGCAGGTGGAACGCGGACGGACTCATGCCGATTTTGCGGGCGAGCTCCTCGACGGTGAAGACGTCCCGGTAGTGATCGCGCAGCCAGGCGATGGCTCGGGAGATCTGGCTGAGATGGCTGTCGACCGAAGCGATGTGGCGCATCATGCCGGCGGTCGGGCCGGTCAGAAGGCGATACAGGATCTCGCGCTCGGCGAGCGGTGCCAGGGGAGCCGCATCGGCGGGAGCATCGAGCAAGCGCAGCAGTCGAACGGCGGCGTCGACCAGTTCGGGCGTCGTGCGACCGCGCATGAGGCCGACCGGCGTGCCGCCCGCTGGCGGCGCGCCATACCCCTCGAACACGAGCTCGCGCAGCACCCCCACATCGATGTCGAGGCGCAGGCACAGGAACGGCCGATCGCTTGAAGCGTCGACGACCGCCCCGGTCACTGGCAGATCAACGGATACGGCCAAAAACGTTGCAGCATCGTACACATAGCCGGTCTTTCCCAGCTCGACCCGCTTGCTGCCCGACGCGACGATGCAGACCGAGGGCTTGTAAAGGGTCGGCATCGGCATGGTCGGCGCCAGCGCCAGCGCCAGAGACACGTTTGGGAGCGCGGTCCTGTGGATGCCGATGCCAGAGACGTGGCGGGCGATCAGGGCTCCGAGATCTTCGGTACTGGTCACGTCGCTATAATGCCGAGTGGGGGGCACCAAGCAAGCGAGATCGCCTGAGATCGATAGGATCGTGCAAGAACTCGGGACGGCTGTGCTACCGGTTGGCGGGGCAGGCCGGCATAATGCAGGGGCATTTCCGGGAGTCACTCATGCCCAAGACCCAAAACAAGATCGTCCTCATCACCGGCGCCAGCAGCGGCATCGGCGAGGCGACCGCTCGCATGCTGGCCGCGGCCGGCGCGACCGTCGTCCTCGGCGCCCGCCGTACGGAACGCCTGGAACAACTCGCGAGCGAGATAGCCCAAGCGGGCGGCGTGGCTCGCGTGAGCGCGCTCGATGTCACTCGCCGCGCGGACGTCGAGGCTTTCGCCAAGCGAGTGCTGGACGAGTTCGGCCGGATCGACGTGATCGTCAACAATGCCGGCGTCATGCCGCTCTCCCCCCTGGCCGCGCTCAAGGTCGACGAGTGGGACCGGATGGTCGACGTCAACATCAAAGGCGTACTCTACGGCGTTGCCGCGGTGCTGCCGGCGATGAATGCCCAAGGCTTCGG
>CAHJWP010000133.1 GCA_903642255.1 Sphingomonadaceae bacterium
CATGCCTTCCTCGGCGAGGTCCACGACATCGACGTCTCGGTCGTCGCCCACGCGCCGGTGCTGGTCGAGGCGATCGCGCGGCTGCCGGGGCGCAAGCTGATCTTCACCAACGCCGACACGCCGTACGCCGAGAAGGTGCTGGACCGCCTCGGCCTGACCGGCGCATTCGAGGCGATCCATGACGTCCACGCGATGGCATACCTGCCCAAGCCCGACCCGCGCGCCTACCAGGGGCTGTGCGAGGCCTATTACATCGATCCGACGCGCGCGCTGTTCGTCGAGGACATGGCGCGCAACCTTGGCCCCGCCAAGGCGATCGGCATGACGACGGTATGGGTCGACAACGGCAGCGAGCAGGGGCCGGCACCTGTCGGAGCCGCTGCAGGCAGCGGAAGCGCCCGCGACACGATCGATTACACGATCACCGATGTCGGCGAGTGGTTGACGGACGTCGTCGCCGAACTGGAGGCTGCATGACCTTGGAAGCCACCATCGCCGCGGCATGGGACGACCGCGCCGCGGTGTCGCCCGCGACGCGCGGACCGGTGCGCGATGCGGTCGAGGCGGCGCTCGCCGGGCTCGACGACGGGTCCTTGCGCGTCGCCGAGCCCGACGGGGCGGGCGGCTGGCGGGTCAACCAGTGGCTCAAGCAGGCGGTGCTGCTGTCGTTCCGGCTCAACGACAACGCGCTGATGGACGGCGCATGGGACAAGGTGCCGTTGAAGACCGCCGGCTGGGATGCCGCCCGCTTCGCCGCCGCCGGCTTCCGCGCCGTGCCCGGCAGCATCGTCCGCCGTGGGGCCTATATCGCCCCGAACGTCGTGCTGATGCCGAGCTTCGTCAACATCGGCGCCTATGTCGGCGAAGGGAGCATGATCGACGCGTGGGCGACGGTCGGGTCGTGCGCCCAGATCGGCCGCGGCGTCCATATCTCGGGCGGGGCGGGGATCGGCGGGGTGCTCGAACCGCTCCAGGCGGGGCCAGTCGTGATCGAGGACGGCGCGTTCATCGGCGCGCGGTCGGAGGTCGCCGAGGGGGTCGTGGTCGGCGAGGGCGCGGTGCTGTCGATGGGCGTCTACCTCGGCGCGTCGACCAAGATCGTCGACCGGGCGACCGGCGAAATCTGCGTCGGGCGTGTCCCGCCCTACGCCGTCGTCGTCCCGGGGACGCTGCAGGGTGGTCCGCGCGTGGACGCGGGCGCGGTAGCGGGGCTGTACTGCGCGGTGATCGTCAAACGGGTCGACGCGCAGACCCGCGCCAAGACCGCGATCAACGACCTGCTGCGCGACTGATGCTGCCCACCACCTTCGACGACGTCGAGGCGGAGTTCGACGCCCTCGACGACTGGGACGACCGCTACCGGCTGCTGATCGACCTCGGCCGTGCCCTGCCGCCGATGGACAACGCCCTGAAAACCGAGGCGACGCGGGTGCGGGGCTGCGCCAGCCAGGTGTGGCTGTTCCCGACCCGCGCCAGTCCTGCGGACGGCGATACGCTCCACTTCGCCGCCGACTCGGACGCAGCGATCGTCAAGGGCCTCGTCGCGCTGGTGCTGCTCGGCGTCCAGGACCGGACGCCGGCGGAGATCGACGTCGCGGCGGTCAAGCGCCGGCTCGACGGGCTGGGCCTCGCGAAACATCTGTCGTCGAACCGGACGCAGGGACTGGCGTCGATGCTGGCGCGGATCGGCGAACTGGCGGCGCAGGGAGGGACGGTCGCCGCGGAAAAGTGAACGGCGGTTACCGGCGCGGGCGTTTCGATCGTGTACCGGAACGGTTCGTCGTTGTAGGATAGGGTTTGTAGGACGTGTGAGCTTCCGTCGAACTGCGGGCGGCGATTTTCGTTCGCCGTCGTGAGAGGTTCCGGATGGGGACACTCGCCGCCGACCGTGCGGAGAGGGAACCGGACCGGTTCTCGGCCGTAGGATTGGCAGAGCGCCGACAGGTTGCCGCCCTTCCCCTGAAGGGGAGGGGAGGCCTACTTCACCTTGACCCGGAACGTCACCTCGGCCGCCGCGGTGAAGCCGTGCGCCGGGCGCAGCTGGTCGTCCTGGACCCGGCCCGACAGGCTGAGCACGCCGATGTAGAACG
Organism: Sphingomonadaceae bacterium; assembly: GCA_903642255.1. Classification (GTDB taxonomy): domain Bacteria; phylum Pseudomonadota; class Alphaproteobacteria; order Sphingomonadales; family Sphingomonadaceae; genus Polymorphobacter_B. The sequence goes on from CAHJWP010000133.1 coordinate 2,091, forward strand.
GCGTCGCGACCCGCGCCTCGGCATAGTTGATGTTGACCGGCGTCGGCGTCAGCACGTTCGCCGTCCCCGTCTGTGGCCGCGACACCAGCGCGCGGTGGAGGCTGAGCGTGTAGTTGCGGTCGTACGAATCGGTGACGTTGGCCTGCAGCGTGTACAGCCGCGAGTCGCTGTCGAGGCTGAAGCCGAAATCGCGGCCACGATAGCGCAGCCCGTCGGGATATTTACTGTCGGTATAGCTGATGCCGTAGCCGACGTCGGAGAAGCTGAACAGGTTCACGGTCGAGATACTGCTGGTATACTCGGCCGTGATGCGCATCGTGTTGAGCGCCACCGGCACGTAGACGCTGCCGCCGACGAGATAGCTCGAGAAGCTGTGGGTGATCGGATTGGAGTCCTCGTTCATGATCTGGGTGTAGACCTCGACGGGCACGCCGCCGAGGCGCCAGCCGTAGCGGACGTCGAACTCGCCCTCGCTCGCCGTCTTGCTCGGACTGGCCTCGTTGTTGCGCAGGTCGAAGACGTCGGTGACGCTGCACGGATGGCCGCTGCCGCACAGGATCTGGGTCCGCGACCCGCCGATCTCGAGTCCGCGGGCCGGGTTGAGCGTCACCCGCACCGCATCGAACGCGGTACGGTGGGCGATGCGCGTATCGTCGAGGAGGCCGACGACGGCCTCGGCGCGGAACGGGCCGAGCCAGCTCAGCAGCGGCGTCTTGAACCGCAGCGGCCCGGCGGTCGATATGCCGAGCTGCGGGAACGGCCGCGCGTTGTTCGAATAGGTCAGCGCCGACACCCAGCCGGGCCCCCACCAGTGGCTGACCTCGCCACCGTACAGCTGGACGTTGCCGAAGCGCTGGGCGAGGTAGCTGCCGTCGGCATCGAACATGACGCCGTGCTGGCCCGTCTGCCCGGCGATCGCGCCGAGCTGGACGTGCAGGTCGGAGCGGCCGGCGGTGATCTCGGCGGTCTCCTGGATCGTCCCCTTGCCATAGCCCTCGGCGTTGAAGCCGCGGACCAGTGCCGGGCGGTTGGTCGCGTCGAGCAGGGTCTCAGCCCGGCCGCCCTCGGCGGTCTCGCGCAGCGCCCGGGCGCGAACCCGGCGGATCGCCTGCTGGATATACTTCGGCTGGGCGTCGAGCGTCGGCGAATCGGCGAGCGCGTCGAGCACGCCGCGCCACGGCACCGGCCACTGCGTCACCATCGTCTGGGCGATGCCGGCGTCGTTCAAGAGCGTCAGGTCGGACCGCAGCTGGTCGTCGCCGACGCTCGCCCATGGAGCGGCGGCCAGCGGGGCGGCGGCGGCGGCGGCGAGCAGAACCGTGGTCAGGGCAGCGGCAAGGCGACGCATGGCGTTCGTGCTCATCGGGCGATCGTTGCCCGTGCAGCGAAGGCCTCGTCGGCAAAATCGCTGAACATCCCGTCGACGCCGGCGGCGAAGAAGGCGCGGTATTCGGCCGCCGCATCGCCGTGTGCGGCCGGGTCGTTGCCGCGCCGCAGTTCGGCGGGCAGGAAGCTGTTCTCCGAGCGGAACGTCCACGGGTGGACGAGAAGACCGGCGGCATGGGCATCGGCGGTCAAGGTCGTTGGGGCCAACGATCGGCCGGCGGCGTCGCGCGGGATGATCCGCGCCTTGGCCGGGCCGATCCCGTCGGCGTAGCGCGCGATCGACGCCAGCCCGGCCGGCGTCATCATGGCGTCATAGGTCGTGCCGGGGTCGTCGGCGGGGTGTCCGTCGTCGACCAGCTGGATGAGGCGAAGATCGGTCATCGTCCGCAATGCCTTGAGATTGGCGACCTCGAACGACTGAATGATCGCGGCGTCCGTCTTCCGGGTATAGCCCGCCGCTGTCAACTGCGCGACGAGGCGCTCCTCGAGCGGCAATCCGATGGCGCGGAAGTAGCTCGGGTGCTTGGTTTCCGGATAAACCCCGATCGTCCGCCCGGTCGCCTTGCTCGCGCTGCGCGCGAGATCGAGAATCTCGGCAAAGGTCGGGATATCGAACTTGCCGTCCCACGCGGTATTCGCGCGGCGCAGGTCGGGCAGGCGCTCGCGGGCGCGCAGCGTCTTCAGCTCGGCGAGCGTGAAGTCCTCGGTGAACCAGCCGGTGACGGCGACACCGTCGATCGTCTTGGTCGCCTTGCGCGCGGCGAATTCGGGGTGGGCGGCGACATCGGTCGTGCCGCCGATTTCGTTCTCATGCCGGGCGACGAGGACGCCGTCGCGCGTCGGCACGAGGTCGGGTTCGATGAAGTCGGCCCCGCCGGCGATGGCGACGCGGTACGATTCGAGCGTATGTTCGGGGCGTTCGCCGGCCGCCCCGCGATGGCCGATGATGATCGGGTCCGCCACCGCCTGCCCGGCCAGTGCCAGCGCCACCAGCATCGTCAGTCCAATCCGCATCGCCTCACCCTGATGTCACCCGTACGGGGCGACGATAGGGCGAGGCAATGACGGCTTGAAGGCGGTCAGGCGGCGACGGTCGCCATTGAACCGGCGCGGCGGCGGCTGAGCAGGCCGACGACGCCGAAGCCGGCGAGCATCTCGACCCAGACCGTCGGCTCGGGCACACCGCCGATGTTGGTGATCTGCGCCTGGCTGTTGCCGTCGTTCGCGACGATCGTGCGGGCGAAGCCCGACAGCTTCGGGGCCTCGGCGACGTACTGGGCGGCATAGCTCGCCTGGGCGGCGGCGTAGGGGCCGGTCGCGACGAAGGTCGAGGTCGGATACTCGACCGTCCAGATCGCCTGCTGGATCGCGGCGAGCTGCGCCGGCTTGTCGGCGGCAGTCCCCTTGGCAATGCCGAAGCCGAGCGTGGCGAGGCCGGTGATTTCGCGAACCTGGCCGCTGCTCAGCGCATTGCCGGCGCCGTCGCTGGTCAGCGGCGCGATGTGGTAGTTGAGCGTCTGCTGCAGCTGCGAGCCGATCGCGACATAGATGACGTGCGACAGGTCGACGCAAAAGCCGATCGCGTCGATCGTCGCCGCCTTGACCGAGGTCGCGGTGAAGGTCAGCGGGACGGCGAATTCGCTCTTGGTGTCGCCACCGACGGTCGCGGTGAGGTTGCCGGGATTATAGATGCCGGTCGACGTGATCGTGATGGGCTGCACCGCGGCGGCTGGGCTGGCCGCTGCCGCCAACACGGCGAGACCCAGAATCTTGATACGCATACACTACTCCACACGGGCCGGATTGGCCATGTGGTCGCTCTAATCGTAACGAATTCTTAGAACAAGATAATAAATGGTTAACTCTGCTTTAGGTGTTCGCGCTGCTCCTCGGCCGCCGCTAGTACGTCGTGAGCCGCCTGGATTATCTGGAAGCGCGCTGCTGCCGCCGGATCGTTCGGCGCTGCATCGGGGTGGTTGAGCTTGGCGAGGCGGCGGTAGGCGGCCTTGACCGCCGTCGGATCAGCGTCGCTGTCGAGCTCGAGCGCCGCGAGCGCATCGAGCTCGGCACGGCTGCGGCTGCCGTCCCCCGCGCCACCCCAGCCCCAGTGGCGCCCCTTGGTGAAGCCGGTCTCCGCCGCCTCGCCGGCTTCGCGGGCATGAGCCTCCTCGGCGCTCAGCCCTTCGAAGTAATTCCAGTTACGATTGTATTCGGCGGCATGCGTCTCGCAGAAGTACCAGCGCTCCGGCCGGTTCGGAGCTTTGGGCGCGGGCCGGTCGCCCGGTTCGGTGCACCCATCGCGGTCGCAGATACGGACCGTGACCGCCGCGCTCCCTGCGCCATAATCGCGCCAGCGTGGGAAGCCCCAGTCGAGGTTACGCGAGGGGCCGGCCATGGATCAGCGACGCATCATGCCGAGGATGCTGGTGAGCGCGTTCCCAGCGCCGCCGCTGCCGAGCATCGATGTGAGGACGCTTGCCGCACCACCGCCGCCACCCGGTGCGCCCGCGCCGCCCGTCACCTGACCAAGCAAGCCGCCGAGCATTCCGCCCATACCCCCTTCGGCCGGTGCGGCACCCGGCGTTCCGCCCGCGTGGCTCAGCGCGCCGGCGGCGAGCGTCGCGACCATCGGCAGTAGTGCCTCGAGCTTCGACACGTCGAGCCCGGTCGCGGCGGCGGCATGATCGGTGACGGCGCTGGTCACTTCATGGCCGCCGAACAGCGACCCGAGCAGGCCGCCGCCGTGCGCGACCGCGGCGTCGCTCGCCGCACCTTCACCGGCGACGACCGATGTCGCCGGCGCGGCGGCGGCGTCGAGCGACGCGGGGCCCTGCGTCGCGACCTGATTGGCCATGCCGCCGGCGACGGCGGGCATCAGCGCGGCCATCGCCGACTGGGTCTGTTCGGGCGACAGGCCGACGCGCGCGGCCATCGCCTCGACCGCCTGTTCGCCGCCGAAGCGGTTGACGAGATCGAGCAACTGCTGGGACATGACAGACCTTTCGAAGGATGATCGCGTTGAACGAGTGATCCGATCACAGGGTCCGTGATCGATCGTCGACGTGGTAGCCTGTCGCCGCCGCGCCCGCTAGGGTCGCGCCATGCATGCGACGGTTGACCCGCCCTCCCCCGATCGCCGGACGCGGACGTTCGCCTTCGAGCGCCGTTTCGCACCGCTGTTCGCCACGCAGTTCCTCGGCGCGTTCAACGACAACCTGTTCAAGACCGCGATGCTGTTCCTC
>CAHJWP010000134.1 GCA_903642255.1 Sphingomonadaceae bacterium
CAGCTCTGGTGCTCCGGCGTGGGCGCGCGCGCTCCGTCGCCGTCAGACGATGGCGCAGGGCGCGCGGCTCGCGGCGCACGCGCTGCGCTCGGCCGACCACGGCGGCGGGTCCGCCCACATCTCGCTGGAGGATCGTTCATGAACCCGTTTCGCCGCAACTCGTCGCGGTTTGGCCGCGAGCCCGAACCCGAGACCCCGTATCAGCGCGCCGGCCAGGCATGGGACGACCGGATCGGCTCGGCCCGAAGCCAAGCCTATAGCTGGCGGCTGATGGCGTTCGGTACGACCGCACTGCTGTCGCTCGCGGTCGTCGATAACCTGCGGCTGCGTTTCGGCAGCCACATCGTGCCGTACGTCGTCGAGGTCGACCGGGTCGGCGACGCGCGCAGCGTCGCCCCCGCGCTCGCCGACTATCGGCCGACCGACCCGCAGATCGCGTGGCATCTCGCGCGGTTCATCGAAAATGTCCGCAGCCGTCCCGCCGATCCGGTCGTGCTGCGCCAGAACCTCAAGGCGGCGTACGACTTCACCACCGAACAGGGGGCGGCCGCGCTCAACGATTATGCCCGCGGCGCTGACCCGTTCGCGGGCGTCGCCGACGCCCAGGTCTCGGTTGACATCAAGAGCGTCGTCCGTGCGTCCGCCGACAGCTTCCGCGTCGCGTGGACCGAACGAAAATACGACCACGGCCAGCTGTCGGCGACGACCCATTGGTCGGCGATCCTGACCGTTGTCGTCCGCACCCCCGACGACGCCGCCACCCTCAGTCGCAACCCGCTCGGGCTCTATGTCCACGCCATCAGCTGGTCCCAGGACCTCGGAGAATGATCATGCGCTCGTTCTTTCTTGCAACCGCCGTGCTGCTGTCCACCTCGGCGATAGCCGCGCCACCCGAGCATGCCGCAGTGCCGGTCGCCATCGCGACCCAGGCCGCGCGGGTCGAACCGCGCGGTGCCGACTGGCAGGGTGCAGCACAGCTGTTCGCCTTCGCACCGGGCGGACTGTACCAGGTCTACACCGCCGTCGGGCAGGTCACCGACATCATGCTCCAGGACGGAGAAACCCTCTCCGAAACCGGCGCGGTCGCGGCCGGCGACACCGTTCGCTGGGTCATCGGCGAGGCGTCGAGCGGCACTGGGCCAACGCATCGCACCCACATCCTCGTCAAGCCGACCGAGGCGGGGCTGAAGACTAATCTCGTCATCAACACGACAAAGCGCACCTACCACGTCGAGATCCGTTCGACGCCGGCGACCTACATGGCAAGCGTCGGCTGGTCGTACCCGCAGGACGAGCTGATCGCGGTCAAGGCGTCGATCGAAGCGGCGCAGGTGCAGGCCGCGAGCCAGGTTCAGGCCGGGATCGACCCGGCCAAGCTCGACTTCGCCTACCGGCTGACCGGTGCCAACCCGCCGTGGCGACCGGTTCAGGTATTCGACGACGGCGCCAAGACCTATCTGCTGTTTCCCGCCAGCATCGCTCAGTCCGAGCTGCCGCCGCTGTTCCTGCTCGGCGACAAGCATCAGGCCGAGCTCGTCAATTACTGCGTCGCGGGGCGGTATATCATCGTCGACCGGCTGTTTGCCGCCGCCGAACTCCGTCTCGGCACGCGCAAGCAGCAGATTGTTCGCATCGAGCGGATCGGGGAGCGGCGGTCGTGAGTGTGGACGAGAGCGACCCGGGTTCAGCGCCGCATCGTCCGCGTGAGGCTCCCGCCCCGATCGCGACGCGCGCCGCCCCGCCGCGACCGCGCCGGCTGTCGCGGCGGGCGATCACCCTGTTCGCCGGCGGCAGCGCCGTCGCCTTGGCCGTCGTGCTCGGCATTGGACTGACGAAAAGCCATCACGCCGCGCCCCAGGAAACCGTCGCGGTCGATCATCGCCAGCAAACCGACCTGCTCGCGACTGCGCCGAAGGACTATGCCGCCCTCGCCGAACAGAAAGCGGCGGCGCTGGGGCCGCCGCCGATTACGACGCCATCGACCGGACGGGCGGAGGGCTCATCAGCCACGGCATCCTCTGCCCCGCCGGCCAATGGGGCGCACGCGACGCCCAATACCGAAGCAGCAGCTGCTCTCCAGCGGCAACGGCAGCAACGCGAAAGCGCCCGGTCGAGTAAGTTGTTCGCGGCATCGGGGCCGCCCGCCGAACCGATGGCGTCGCCGCCACCGCTGTCGCCGAGTGCGGTCGACGCGGCAGCCGGCCCGGCGTCGGCCGATCCGCAGGATCGCAAGGCGGCTTTCGTCGCGACTGGGGCACGGACGCCGACCGTAAACAGCGGTCGATTGCAGCCGCCCGCCGGCCACTATGTCGTGCTGGCGGGATCGACGATCGCTGCGGCGCTGATCACGGGCCTGTCGTCCGATTTGCCGGGTGAAGTCGTCGCGCAGGTGACCGAGGATGTCTTCGACTCGACGACCGGTTACACACTACTCATTCCCCAGGGCACGCGGCTCCTTGGCACCTATGATGCGCACGTCACCTACGGCCAGTCGCGGGCTCTCGTGGTATGGACGCGGCTGATCCTGCCCGACGGCCGTTCGCTCGATCTCGACCGGCTGATCGGCACCGACGCCGCCGGCCAGAGCGGCTTTGCCGACCGGGTAAATCACCATCTGGGCAAGCTGTTCGAGGCGGGACTAATCTCGACACTGTTCGGGGTCGGGTCGAGCGTCGCGACCGGCGGAGGTAACAACAACGACATCGCGTTTGCCATTCGCGACAGCGCCGGTCAGTCGGTCCAGCGCGCCGGCGACAAGCTCGTCGAGCACCAGCTCGACGTGCAGCCGACCATTACCATCCGTCCCGGTGCCCGCGTCCGTGTGCTCGTCAGCCGGGATCTCGATCTGACGCCGGTCGCTCGGCGGCACTGACGGGGTTCTGCGCACTCTTGCTATGCCGGCGAACCGTGTTGAGCAGGCGATGTCGCAGGGGATTGGCGTCGTGGGTCAGCCATGTGGCGTCAAAGGATATCGTTGCATCCGCTTCGTCGATCGGCCGGAACACAACGTCGGATCGCGCGGCAATCTCAGATTGTGCAACGATAGTCGCGCCGATACCGCACCCGATGACATCGAGTAGCGCCGCGCGTGAAATGCGGTGAAGGCGAACATCGAGACCGACGCCAGCGCCCTCGGCATAACGGAAAAGGGCGACCGGATCGCCGTGACGATCGCCTAGAATGATCGTCGTTGTTGAGACTTCTGCCCACGTAATAGCCGATCGGTGCGCGAGGTCGTGCGTGGCTGGCAGGACGCACCACAACGGCTCCTCCCAGAGCGCCTCCCGGCACAATGACGAGTCCGAGAAATTTGGCATTCGAGGGGCAATAGCCAGGTCGATGTCGCCATCGAGCAACTGACGGTCGAGCTCGCCCGCCTCGCGTTCGACGAGCGTCAGTTCCGCGTCGGGGCAATGGCGAACGAATTCGGCGATGCCCAAACAGAGCGGGTTTGCCGACAGGCTGCCCGCGAAGCCGAGTGTCAATTTGCCCCGACCCCCTCGCGCGGCGGTGATCGCATCCGCCAGTTGCTGATCGATCGCATCGACCACCGTACGCGCCGAGACGACAATCGCTTCGCCCACCGGGCTTAGGGTAAGCGATGCGCCACGCCGTCGCTGGAACAGATTTGCGCCGCAGATCTCTTCGAGGCGCATGATGGCTTGGCTGATCGCCGGTTGGGTTCGGTTCAGCGCCTTGGCCGCGCCTGAGAAGCTGCGACGTTCGACGACTTTCAGGAAGACGACGAGTTGGTGATAGTCTGGCCGCGCACTGCCGAAACCGGCCGTCTGAACGATCCTGCCACGACCCATACGCAATCCTGACGCAACACTGGCGGGGCTTCGCTCCGTCGTTCAGCGAAACCCTGAACGGCAGACCGCACCTCGCCCGTCCAGAATGCCGTCACGATTGCGCGGACGATATTCCTTGAAAAGGGGATAGCCGACTGGATTAGCGCGAGCCGTTTTGCGTATGCCGTGGCCGAGTGCGCGACGAAATCACCCACAACCCCTCAACGCTAGTCCTACGCCCCGAAGTCAGCAAGCATACCGGCGCGTGGCTGGCAGATCGACGTCCCGCTGCCCTCGGCCATGCGCAGCCGAATGAGTGGTCGGAGTACCGAGAGTCAGAGGGTGGGGCGCACGTCGTGGCGGGTTGAGGGTCGAGAGAGAGTCTCCTGGCTGCCCGTCGCGAAAGGTTCGGCCATGAGTGACAAGCGTAAGCGTTGTGTCGATCACGGCGGCGAGGTTAGCGGCTGCCACCTAACTGGACATGCAGCGGACCGCGACGCGCAGCGAGAGCTTGAAGCCGTCCTTGGCGCGCTACGTTCCCTCGACCGGCAAGTCTTTCTTGCTGCCTGCATCGATCTGATGTCCGACGACGAGATCGCGCGGCGTACGGGACTGGCCGTCGCCGCAGTCGAGCGTCGCCTTGCGCGGGCGGTCGTCGCGTTCGATCGCGCCCGCCGCGGCATTCGGCCACCGTGGTGGCAGCGATTGCGGCGGCTGCGGTGGTGGCCGTTCTGACCGTTCTGCGCCGTTGCGCACCGCATCTGTGCTTCACCCGGCTCGTTCGCTAGGATCGCGCGACCCATGAATACCAGCCTCGACCATTTACCGCCGGCCAAGCAGCGCGAGCTCGAGCGTGTCGTCGCAATCCTGTTCGCCGAGTTCGGCGACGCCACCGCCATCGCGACGTCGGACTGGAAGAAGGCGGCGCGCATCCTCAAGATTATCCTCTATGGCAGTTATGCGCGCGGTGGCTGGGTCGACGAGCCGCACACCGCCAAGGGTTACCAGTCCGACTTCGACCTGCTGGTCATCGTCAACCACGAAAAGCTGACCGACCGCGCCCAGTTCTGGTCGTCGGCCGAGGACCGGCTCGACCGCGAGCTGGCGATCACCCGGACCTTGCGCACGCCCGTAAACTTCATCGTCCACACGCTTGGCGAAGTGAATGCCGGCCTATCCGAGGGGCGCTACTTCTTCATCGACATCGCTCGCGACGGCATCGCGCTCTATCAGAGCGACGCGACCGATTTGCCCGAGCCACAGCCCAAGACCCCTGAGCAGGCGCTGGCGATGGCGCGTGAGTATTTTGACGAGTGGCTGCCGAGCGCGCAGGGGATGCTCGAGACAGCGCAATTCAGCTTGAAAAAAGAAAGGTTCAAAGACGCGGCATTTCTGACGCATCAAGCAACCGAGCGCTTCTACCACTGCGTCCTGCTTGTCTGCACCTTCTATACGCCGCACGTGCATAATCTCGGTTTCCTGCGCACCCAGGCCGAGCGGATCGATCCGCGATTGATCGACGTCTGGCCGCGGGAAAGCCGCGCTGACCGCGCGCGGTTTGAAAAGCTCAAGGAGGCTTACGTTAAGGCACGCTACTCGAAGCACTACCGCATCAGCGACGACGAGCTGGCGTGGCTCGGCGCGCGCGTCGCCGTGCTCGGCCAGGTCGTGGAAATCATCTGCAGCGAGCATCTCGCGGTGCTCGCGCGGAGCGCCGCGGCGTGATCGCACGGTAGGGCGCGGCCGTCGAGAAACCGTCGTCCGCGACCTGTGCTAGTCCAGATAGGTTCAAACACCTATTCGGCCTAAGCAGCTGTGATAGCTGAATATAATTCCGAAATAGACTTGACTGAATCGGGCGCCGGGCTGTTCTACTCTCGATTGAGCGGTTGGCGGCGGCCGCGCGCGGACGTGAGAATCCGCCTGCGCGGCTGGAGGATCTGAGGAAGGACGGCAGCGGGATTGCGGCGGCTTGAGACGCTGCCCGCCGCCGGGAACGTGCCCCATGGGCATCGATGCCATCGGCCCGCTCGTCCGGCTCCTCGAGGCGGTGATCAACATTGATGACCTTGCCGCGGCCATGGAGCAGATCAGCCATGATCTTGGCTTTCAGTATTTCGCGCTGACCCATCATGTCGACATCTCGCGGACCGTCGGGACGCCGATCCGGCTGCACAATTATCCCGATCGTTGGGCTGACTATTACGATGGCAACGCCCTCGGCGTCTCTGATCCGGTTCATCGCGCCAGCCATGTGACCAGCGTCGGCTTCCGCTGGTCACAAATCCCGGCGATGATCCCCCTGACCACGGCCGATCGCCGTGTTCTTGGCATGGGACGCGAACAAGGTATCGGCGACGGCTTTACGGTGCCGGCCAATGTTCCTGGCGAGGCGCGTGGCTCGTGCTCCTTCGCGCTCGAAGCTGGACTTCCCCTGCCGGACGCGATTTTGCCGCTGGCGCAACTCGCGGGTGCATTCGCGTTCGAAGGTGCCCGTCGGCTGTGGCTGACCCGCACGCCCGCGAGCGCCGGCGCGATCGCCCCGGCCTTGACCGACCGCCAGCGTGATTGCGTCCTGTGGGCGGCGCGCGGCAAGAGCGACTGGGAAATCAGCCGCATCCTCGGTGTCAGCGAGGAGACGGTGATCCGCCATATCAAGCAGGCGCGCGAGCGTTACGGGGTGCAGAAGCGGACATTGCTCGCGATCCGGACCTTGTTCGATGGAACGCTGAGTTTTGACGATGTCCTGAAGCGCTGATATCCCCCTTTCAGGGCATAGCGCCTACGGCCCTCCGCCCCGACCCTTGCCGCCTTGCAGCAAGGAACCCGACTCATGCTTTTCACGCTTCGATCCACCCCGCACGGTGATCACAACGTCCTTCGCGC
>CAHJWP010000135.1 GCA_903642255.1 Sphingomonadaceae bacterium
GGTCGTGCCGGCGGGTGTCGGCGCGGTGGCGCTCCTCGGCATCGGCACCTTTGCCGCGCTCTATAACCCGGCCCGGTCCCCCGAGGCGACGGGCGACTTCGCCGCCTCGGCCCGGCTACCGTCGACAAGTGCCGACCTGCCGCCGCCACCTACACTCGCCGCGCCGGCACCGCCTGTCGCCGGTCTGCCGATCTACATCCCGAGCGCACCGCCGGTCCGCGTTCAGCCGGCACCAATTACGCCGCCGCCGCCGCGCCCCGCCACGCCGGCGTTGCTCGTCGACCTAACCGCGGGAGACAAGCCGGCTGACGCCGCCGCTGCGGCCAAGATCGACGCCGCCGCCCCGAAGCTGTCGGCGAACGAGTCGTTTCTCGAGCGGGTGACGCACGCCCGGCCCGACACCGTCGGCATCGACCGCATGTCGTCGACCGACCTCGTCATTCCGCAGGGGACGATCATTACCGGCGTCCTCGAGACCGCGATCAACTCCGACCTGCCGGGTCTCGTTCGTGCGGTGGTCAGCCGCGACGTCCGCGGCTTCGATGCGACGAAGGTCCTGATCCCGCGCGGCAGCCGCCTCGTCGGACAATATTCCAGCGGCGTCGCGCTCGGCCAAAGCCGCGCCTTCGTCATCTGGACGCGGCTGATCCGCAGCGACGGCGTCTCGGTCGAGCTGGGGTCGGCGGCGACCGATCCGCTCGGCACGGCGGGCCTCGGCGGCAAGGTCAACGGCCACTTTCTGCGCCGCTTCGGCGCGGCGACTTTGCTGTCGGTCATCACCTCGGGGCTCGACTATCTCGTGACGACCGCGCAGTCGACAGGGTCGGTCAACGTCCAGTCGCCGGCGCAGGCGACGCAGCTGGCCGGCGTCGCGCTTCAGCGCGACATCGACATTCCGCCGACGATCAAGGTGCCGCAGGGGACGCCGGTGCGGGTGTTCGTCGCGCGGGATCTCGACTTCGCCGCCGGGCCGGGCGCGAAGAAGTGAGTGTCGCCGACCTCGCCGGCGACGGCGTCTATCTCCGTTCGTTCCTCAAGCCGCTCGAGACGTGGCTGGGGCGCCCCGACGTCACCGAAGTCCTCATCAACCGGCCGCACGAAATCTGGCTCGAAACCAACAGCAGCGCGCGGATGGAGCGGATTGAGGTGCCCGACCTCAACTCGATCGCGCTGTCGCGGCTTGCGGCACAGGTCGCGCGCGCCAACCACCAGGGGGTCAGCCGCGCCCACCCGCTGCTGTCGGGTCTGCTGCCGGGCGGCGAGCGCATCCAGATCATCGCGCCGCCGGCCACCCGCACCCATCTCGCCATCGCCATCCGCAAGCACGTGCCGGTCGATCTCGACCTTGCCGACTATGCCGCCGCCGGGGCGTTCGCCAGCGTTCGCGGTGCCGGCGATCACGACGCCGGCCGGTCCCTGCGCGACCTGCTCGCCGCGGGAGATTTGCTGGCGTTCTTCCGGACGGCGGTGGCGGCACGAAAGACGATCCTCATCTCGGGGGGCACGTCGAGCGGCAAGACGACCTTCCTCAACGCCATGCTCAAGCAGATCGCCCCCCACGAACGCGTCATCACCATCGAGGACACGCCCGAGGTCTCGCTTGACCGGCCTAATGCGCTGGGGCTGGTCGCCGTTCGCGGGACGACGGGGGAGGCCGAGGTCACGCCCGAGGATCTGCTTCAGGCGGCACTCCGGATGCGGCCCGACCGCCTGCTGCTCGGCGAGATGCGCGGCAGCGAGGCGTTCAGCTTCCTGCGCGCCGTCAACACCGGACACCCCGGATCGATCTCGACGATCCACGCCAACAGCTGCGCCGGGGCGATTGAGCAGGTCGCGCTGCTGGCGCTGCAGGCGCGGGTCAATCTGGGGCGCAGCGAGATCATCGCCTATGCCCGCTCGGTGATCGACATCGTCGTCCAGCTGCGGCGCTCAGCGTCGGGCCAGCGCATCGTCGACGCGGTCGAACTGCTCGATCAGAAGGCGACGTAGGGCCCCGCCACCGTCCCGGCTGGCCGTCCTTCGATGGCGGTGTAGACGGTTCGTCCGAAGAAGAACGGCAGCCCGAAGTCGAAGCTGTCGGCGAACGGCAGCGGTGGCGACCAGTGTCGGGTTGATGCCGAGCCCGGGTGCGGTCGTCGCCGATCCGGCGACATCCAGCGGGCTGTAGAGGGTGAAGCTGATGTCGGCCACCATGCCGTTGGTTGCGGTCAGGACAGACGACAGCGTGACCGGCACCGCGGGGCAGTAGAACGAGATCAGGTCGTTAGCCGTGCACGGCGCGAGGCTGGTATCGATGAAGAAATAGTCGTTGCTGCCGCTGTCGAAAAAGCTCTGCGTCAGGGCCTGGCCATTGTACGTCGCCGTCAGGACACCCGGTCCGAGGCGGCTCGACGAGGTCGTCACCGGCAGGACGGCGGCCGCGCCCAGCGCGTTGTCGGCCTGGGTGCCGATGCCGAACGTAACGGTGCCGACGAGCGAGGCAACGCCGCGCTGCGGGACGGCAGGCAGCGTGATGATCGTGCCGTTGTTGTCGACGGCGAACGCCGCCACCGGATTGGGGAGCTGCTCGAACGGCGCGGCGGCACTCGACGCCCGGCCGATCATCGCCGCGCAACCGGCCGACGGGCAATCGTAATAAGTCGCCGCCGAGGAGCCCCCGGCAGTCGTGCACTGCACGCCGCAGTCGGTCGCGGTGGTGCCAATCCCGAGAATGCCGTTGGCCCCGAAGTCCTGCACCGTCAGCACCGCCGCGCCGCCGCCCGACGAACAGCTCGCCGGTACGGCGGCGAAGACGCCGGTATCGGCGATCGCCTGGAACGGCATCGCGGCGACCGACTCGCCGGCGATCGTGAAATCCGCCTTGCGGACCGAGCCGAAGGCATAGGAGTTGACGTACTGGTAGTACTCCGCGACCGGGTTGTTCGCTGCATCCGTCTCGGTCGACGGGGCGGTCAGCAGGCTCGCGCTGATCACCGGCTGGATGATCCGCAACCCGACCGACCCGGTGTCGAGGATGATGTGATCGATTGTCTGGCAATTGGTCGTTGCACCCGGCGCGCAGAGGGTAATCGTCACATAGGGTTCGTTGAAGGCGGTGTAGCCGTCGGCGCCGGCGGCGAGCGCCGCCGGGCGGCGTCAGCGACGGAACGAAGGCGACCCCGTGGAACCATCCCATGTGACCGCCGGTCTGGATCTGCAGGTCGGTCCGACTTACTTGTGCCGGCCGCCGCAGCGCGTGCATCGCGCGACCGGTGGCGCCGCCGCTTGGCGCAAGGGCCGTGAAGTAGGGTTCCAGCAGCTGGCGCAGATCGGGCTTGCCCGGGCCATGCCACGTGACTGCGAAGACCTGGCCCCGTTCGTTGGCGAATTCGTGGACTATGCCAGCGTTCGTTAGAGTAAGGTCGTGGCGCGTATAGCCGCCGGCGGCGACCGACACCACCTTTGCCCTCATCCGGTCCGCGTCGGCCGCGATGCTCGGGGCACCACCGAGCTCCGCCTGCGCCGCGGCCGCGGTCAGAGACGACGCGACCAGTATCATCCCGAGCCGCGTCCGGAACCTCACCAACCTGCCTTCCGATCCTAATTAGACCGATGCAACCCGGCGGCGGAAGTCGTTGAAGCTACTGATCGGCCGAAGCCTGTCAAGGCAGAGCGGTTGCCGATCAGATAGGAAGGCATCACGAAAGGTTCAGTGCGCGCGTCGATCATCTTGTTACAGAACGACCTCGTGCTGTAGCGACCTAATGTGCCGTGACGGCGATATTGATTTCATCCTTCGATCTTAAGCTCGCGATCGAATCGTGTGATCGGCCGCACTGTCCTATCTAGCGCTTAACCCCGTTGCGGCGAGACGTGAGCATGCCCTCCGTGATGATGCGGTGCAGGTTCGGCGTGTTCGTCGTTGGGTTCGACGCTGATTACGTTGACTGCGCCAAATCGGACCCCCCGCTCGGCGATGATTTGATCCGCGAGCAGGTCGACCGCGGCTGTCGGCCCACGCAGCATCACGGTTTCGAGCGACGATTGATGATCCAGAATGACGTGCGTCGTCGCGACGACAAGAGTGTGGTGATCGTGCTGAATATCGAGTAGCCGCTGCGCGAGTGAGCGGGTGCGGTGGTCGTAAACGTAGCTGAGGCTGGCGACGCACGTTCCGCCCCGACCTTCGGTAAGCCGCTCCTTGTCGACCAGCTGACGCACCAGGTCACGTACCGCCTCGGACCGACTGGTATAAGCACGATCACGAACGATGGCATCGAAGCGCGCCGCAAGGTCGTCGTCGAGCGAGATCGTCACACGCTGCATGTCCGGCAACTCCTCCTAACCAACATGTACGCGGTTCATCGCGATTGGGAGAGACATACACTCGCGCGGGCATCCATAGGAACAATCGGAGCGTAGTTCATACAGACGTAATCAGCTTCGTCGGAAGCATCATAATAGGGAACGTGATGCGGCAAGGTGGTATCCCGGTTAGCATTTTGGCACTCGTGATGCTCGTGCCGGTGATCGCGCATGCCGCCGCTAGCGTGCCGGCCGATGCAACCGGAGTGGATGCCGCTACGCCGAGCAACCCGGCCGCTGAAATCGTTGTTACAGGGCGCGCGGCAAACCTGATCGGCATCGCCGCGTCGTCATCAGAAGGGCAGATCGGCAAGGTCGACCTCGCTGACCGGCCAATCCAGCGAATCGGCGAGCTACTCGAGGTCGTGCCCGGCTTCATCGCCACCCAGCACTCGGGCGGCGGCAAGGCCAACCAGTATTTCCTGCGCGGCTTCAATCTCGATCACGGTACCGACTTCGCTCAGTTCATCGACGGGGTACCGGTCAACATGCGGACCCACGCCCATGGGCAGGGCTTCACCGACATCAACTTCATCATCCCCGAGTTCGTCGAATCGATCGACTACGCCAAGGGGCCGTATCGTGCCGACATCGGCGATTTCCTGACCGCCGGGTCGGCAAAGTTCAAGACGATCGACACCGCGACGCCGTTCGCCACCGGTACCGGCAGCATCGACGGCGATTATGTTCGCCTGATCGGCGGGGGGTCGATGAAACTTGGCGTCGGCGAGCTCTTTCTCGGCGGCGAGTTCCGTTACGACAACGGCCCCTATGACATTCCCGGCAACCTCAAAGCCTTCAACCTGCTCACCAAATGGACCGGCCCAGTCGGCGGCGGGACGCTCCGCGCCAGCTTTGACGCCTATCACGTCGACTTTCGTTCGGCCGAGCAGGTGCCGGAGCGCGCGATCGACTCCGGGCTGATCGACCGGCTCGGTTATCTCGACCCGTATCTCGGCGGCAAGACGACGCGGATCGGTGCGTTGGTGAACTGGGCGCAGGACGGGGCGACGCCGATCACCGCCCTCGCGTACGCCTATTACTACAAGTTCAAGCTGATCTCGAACTTCACCTATTTCCTTGACGATCCGGTGCATGGCGACGAGTTCGAGCAGCGCGACAGCCGCTTTGTCGTCGGCGGCCGGGTCGATAAGCGGTTCGCCTTCACACTTGGCGTTCCGGTTGAGCTGCTCCTCGGGGCCGACACGCGCAGCGACTTCATTGCGCCGGTCGGCCTCTATCATACTGAGTTCGGCCAAATTCGCTCGACCGTGCGGCAGGATTGGGTGGATGAGGAATCCGCCGGCGTCTTCACCGAGGCGACAATCCATCCCCTGCCCAATGTTCGGGTCATCCTTGGCCTGCGGGCCAATGGCTATGCTTTCGACGTGCGGTCCGATATCGCCGCCAATTCGGGTCACAGCACGGCGGGTATCGTCAGCCCGAAGGCGGCGGTGGCGTGGACGCTGATCAAGCAGGTCGAGCTGTATGCCAATTACGGCGAGGGTTTCCATTCCAACGATGGACGCGGCACCGCGATTACGGTCAATCCGAGCACCGGCGACCCGGCGAGCAAAGTCGATGCGCTGGTCAAGGCGCGGGGATACGAGGTCGGCGTCCGAACGCGGCCGATCGACGGGCTGACGCTGACCGCAACCTATTGGTGGCTCAACCTGAATTCCGAGCTGCAGTATGATGGCGATCAGGGGGAGACCAGTCCGGTTGGGCCGTCGAAGCGGCACGGCTATGAGCTGAGCGCGTTCTACAAGCCCCGCGACTGGCTGACGGTCGATGGTCAATACACCCGGTCCTATGCGCGCGAAACCGACCTGCCGCCGGGCGCGGACCATATCCCAAACGCACTCGAAAGCGTGATTTCCGCCGGCCTTGTCGCCAAGTACCACCGGGCTTCGGCCGCGATCCGCGTCCGCCACTTTGGCCCCTACCCCATAATCGAGGACAACAGTGTTCGCGCTCGCCCTCTGACCGTGGTCAACGCGCGGCTCAGCTATGATTTCGGCGGCATCGAGCTTGCGGCCGACCTGATCAACGCTCTCGAGTCACACGATTATGAAATCGAGTATTACTATGCGTCGCGCCTTGCCGGCGAACCGCTCGCCGGCGTCAACGACCGTCACCTCAAACCGATCGAACCCCGGCAGTTGCGGCTTTCGGGAACGGTGCGGTTCTAAGATGTGCGCGCGTGGAGGATGACCGTACGTGGTGTGTGAAGGGCCGCTCACCTCGATCTGCCGCCCGAAAGCGGCCATTCCGCTATCCACCA
>CAHJWP010000136.1 GCA_903642255.1 Sphingomonadaceae bacterium
GGAGATACTGTGTCACTCGATGTTCGCCGGGTCCTCGGCCGCACGCACGATCTGTTCGCGACCGACATCGCCCGCCACAGCGAAGCGATCGACGCTGCGCTCGCCGGGTGCCGCGTCCTCGTCGTCGGCGGGGCGGGATCGATCGGCCGCGAAGTCACGGCGAAAATCTTTCGGCGACGGCCGGCGGCGCTGCACATCATCGACATTTCGGAGAACACGCTGGTTGAGCTTGTTCGCAAGGTGCGCAGTACCGACGGCTATGCGGCCGGCGACGTGCGTTTCCTGCCGCTCGACATCGCCTCGATCGAAGCGCGCGCCTTCCTCGCGGCGCAGCCGGCGTACGACTATGTTCTGAACTTCGCGGCAATGAAGCACGTCCGGTCGGAGAAAGACGAGTTCTCGCTGATGCGGATGATCAAGGTCAACGTGCTCGACACGCTCGAGACGCTGACCGCCGCCGGAGCGGCACGCAAGTATTTCGCCGTGTCGACCGACAAGGCGCAGAACCCGGCGAACCTGATGGGCGCGACCAAGCGCATCATGGAAGACGTCATTTTCGGTCACGCCGGGGTCACGGTGTCGACCGCGCGCTTCGCCAATGTCGCCTTTTCCGACGGCAGCCTCCTGCACGGCTTTCAGCAGCGGATGCTGCTCGGCCAGCCCATCTCGGCTCCCGCCGACATCCGCCGCTATTTCGTCACCGGTGATGAGGCCGGCCGCTTGTGCCTCGCATCGATCGCGCTGGGCGGCAATCGCGAAATCTTTTTCCCCCGGCTCGATGCGAACGCCGACCTGCTGTCGTTCGCCGACATCGCCGTCCGGCTCCTTGAGGCGAACGGCTTCGCGCCGGTCGTCGTCGACAGCGAGGACGAGGCGCGCGGCCGCGCCGCCGAACTGATCGCCGCCCGCCGCTGGCCATGCTATTTCTTCGCCAGCGACACATCGGGCGAGAAGCCGTTCGAGGAGTTCCACGCGCCCGACGACGACATCGACTGGAGCCGCTTCGCCGATATCGGCGTGATCCGCCGCGCCGCCCCCGACGCCGTGGTAGCCGCGCGGGCGGCCGACTTCATCGCGAGCATCGCGCAGCTGCGCGCCGCGGGCACATGGACCAAGGCCGACCTTGTCGCGGCGATCCAGCGTGCCTGCCCCGACCTCGATCACATCGAGACCGGCCGCACCCTCGACAACCGGATGTAGGCGATGGTCAAGCGCCTGTTCGACATCGTGCTGAGCAGCCTTGCGCTCCTCGTGCTGAGTCCGCTGCTGATCCCGGTGATGCTGGTCCTGCGCTTCACCGGCGAGGGCGAGGTCTTCTACCGCCAGCAGCGGCTCGGCCGCGACGGCCGACCGTTCGGCATCCTCAAGTTCGCGACGATGCTGAAGAACAGCCCGAACATGGCCGGCGGCGATATTTCGACCCGCGACGACCCTCGCATCCTGCCGCTCGGCCGCTTCCTCCGCGCGACCAAGATCAACGAGCTGCCGCAGCTGATCAACATCGTCGTCGGCGACATGAGCATTATCGGCCCCCGCCCGTTCACGCCGGCGATCGCCGCGCTGTTCGCCGCTGACCATCAGACGGCGGTAGCCCACCTGCGCCCCGGTTTGTCAGGCATCGGCTCCATCGTCTTCCGCGACGAGGAAGGCCTGCTGGCGAACCTGCCCGACCGGCTCGCGGTCTACCGGACGACAATCGTGCCGTACAAGGCAGCGCTCGAGCGCTGGTATGTCCGCCACCAGTCGCTGGCGCTCGACCTCAAGCTGATCGCACTCACCGCGCTCGCCGTCGTCCGGCCGGCGCTGCGGCCCGAGCAGTTCTTCGCCGACCTGCCCGCGCCGCCAGCCGATCTCGTCGCGCTGCGCTCGCGCACCGTGCGGGGTCCGGCCGCGTGACACGCCGGCGGCTGTGGGTCGCGTCCGAGCTCTATTATCCCGAAGAAACCTCGACCGGCTATTTCCTGACGCAGATCGCCGAAGGCCTCGCCGACGATTACGACGTCACGGTCATCGCCGGCCGGCCGGGGTACGACAGGCTTGGCACGCCGGTTGCGCGGCGCGAGCGGCACCACGGTGTCGCCATCCGCCGGCTGCCCGGCGTCGGGGCGGGCAAGGACCGGCTGCTGCGGCGCGGGCTCAACCTGATCGTCTTCGCGCTCGCCGCGTTCGTCTTTGCCGCGCGGCACCTGCGGCGCGGCGACCTCGCGCTGGTCGTCACCAACCCGCCGACGCTGCCGTTCGCGATTCTGGCGGCGGCGAAGCTGCGGGGCGCGAAGACGGTGCTCCTCGTCCACGACGTCTACCCCAATATCCTCGCCGCGACGAAGCTCGTCGCGCGGACCAGCCTGCTGTACCGCATTCTCGACCGCATCTTCACCGGGGCGCTGCGCGGCTGTGACCGGGTCGTCGTCCTCGGCCGCGACATGCGGGACCTGCTCGCCGCCAAGCTGGGCGACCGCGCCGGTCGCCTCGCGATCATTCCCAACTGGGGCGACGTCGACCTCGTTACGCCGGCGACCCGCGACGACAATCCGCTGCGCGCCGAACTTGGCCTGGTCGACCGGCTCGTCGTCCAGGTGTCGGGCAACGTCGGCCGGACGCACGATCTCGACCTCGTCCTCGACACTGCGGCGGCGGTTGTCGGCGACGACCGTATCCGCTTCCTGCTCGTCGGGCAGGGCGGCAAGCTGGCGACGATCGCCGCCGTGCTCGCCGCCCGCGGCCTGACGAACGTCGTCGTCCTGCCGCGCCAGCCGCGCGACCGCCTCGCGGCGATGCTGACGTGCAGCGACCTGACGGTCATCCCGTTCGTCGGCGACATGCTCGGCCTGTCGGTGCCCAGCCGGATGTACAACGTCATGGCCGCCGGCGTGCCGATCGCCGCGGCGGCCGATCCGCGCTCGGAACTCGCGCAGGTGGTGGTCGAGACCGGGGCCGGCTGGGTGGTGGGACCGGCCGACGACCTCGCCGCGCTGGTCACGCGGCTAGCGACGGCACCGGGCGCGGCGCGCGTGCGCGGCGACGCGGGGCGGACCGCGGTCGAGGCGCACTATACCCGCGAGACCGTCATCGACCGGTGGCGCCGCGAACTCGCTGCTATTTAGGCCAGCGTGGCATAGAGCGCCGCGTGCGCCGCGGCACTGCGCGCCCAAGTGAAGGTTCGGGCTCGGGCGTAGCCCCGCTGCCGGAGGTCGACGACCAGCGTGGTATCGGTGACGACCCGGTCGATGGCGGCGGCCCATGCCAGCGGCTCGTGCGCATCGGCATAGAGCACGGCGTCGCCACCCGTCTCGGGCAGCGCAGTGAGCGGCGCGGCGATGACGACGCAGCCGTGGATCATCGCTTCGAGCAGCGGTAGGCCGAATCCTTCGTAAAGCGACGGGTAGAGCAGCGCCGTCGCCAGCTCGTACGCGCCGGCCAGCGCGTCGTCCGATCCGGAACACTGCCGCACCCGCGCCGCCATGCCGCTGGCCGCCAGCATCGCCTGCTCGCCAGCGGTGAACGCGCCGCCGCCGAAACAGACGAGGTCATGGTCGCCGGCATTCGATCCGGCGAGTCCGCCGACGGCGACGGCGAAGTTCTTGTACGATCCGCGCTGGCCGACGAACAGGAAGAAGGGCCGGTCGGCGGCGAACGCCGGCGCGGCCGACAGGCGGCGCACCCCATGGGGAATCACCGTCAGCCGGCCGGCAAGCGCCGGAACGAGGGCGATCGCTTCCTGCCGGGTATAGTCGGAGACGCACACGATCGCATCGGCGGACGCGACGGCCCGCAGCTTCAGGACACTGCGCAGCCGGGTCGACGCCGAGCGGTTTGGGGCCCGCTCGTCCCACATGTCGTGAAGCGTGTGGACCTGCCGGCGACCGTGGCCCGCAAGGTCGAGCAGGGGATAATAGGTGCGGTGGATCACCCGCGCGTCGTGCGCCGGTGCGTCGCGCGCAAAGCCGATCTCGTTGACGATCGCGCGCGGCACCCGCTGCGATGTGGGCATCAGCCGCGCGGCGACGACGTGCGGGCCGAGGATGCCGTCGCGCACCGCCCTGTCGAGTAGCCGGTTGTGGTGCCGGCCCGCCCACAGCGACCACGGCGCCCCGGCGGCGGTGAGTGCCGCCATCGTCTCGATCATGCACCGCGAAATGCCGCCGGTGGCCTGGGCCGAAAAGATGTCGTGCGAAAACAGGACCCCGGACGGCGCCGGCTCTAATCGTACCACGGATTGGCCTCGGGCTCTCCGGCGATGGCGGCGGCCATGTAGCGCGCGGCGCGTTCCGGAGTCAGCTCGGCCGCCAGCGCGTGCGTCGCGGCCCGCATCGCCGCGACACGCGCCGGATCGCCAGCGAGCGCGGCGAGCGTGTCGGCGAGCGCGACCGGGTCGCCGGCGGCAAACCGGGCACCGCAGCCCCAGCGGTCGATCATCGCGCCCGCACCCGTGCGGTCGCTGGCGACGACCGGAACGCCGGCAATGATCGCCTCGTTGACCACCACCGCCCAACCGTCGTGGCGGCTGGGGACGACGAGGACGTCGTAATTCGCGACGACGCGCGAGACGTCGCCGAATGCGATGCGGCCCCGATGGCGGAGCGCTGGTGCCTCGACGAAATCGCCAGGGCCGTAGACGTCGATCGCCACCGGCGCGCCGCGCGCCGCAAGCAGCGCCGCGGCGGTGGCAAGGTCGGCGACACCCTTGCGCGGGATGAGTGCGCCGACGAAGACGATGCGCAGCACGCCGGCGGCAGGCGGCGGCGGGATCGCCGCGGGGCCGGGGACGAAATAGCCGAACGGCACGATGCGCGTGGCCGGAACGCCGATCGCACGATACTGACGGGCGGCGAGCGGCGCGATGGCAAAGACGCCAGCGACGCGGCGGCGGATCAGGCGACCATACAGGCGGTAGAGGGCCGGCCGCAGCCACGCCTTCGCACGGTCGCCGGCGGTCGGCCGCTTTGAGAAATAGCTCTCGACGCTGTCCGACCACGGCTCCGACACCAGCCAGACGCGCGGGCAGCGGCGCAGGGCGAGGAGCAGCACGACGATCAGGCGGCGATCGCCGAACGGGCTGCCGAAGATGTGAACCGCGTCGGCGTCGCGCGCCAGCCGCGTCCACGCCCAGCGCAGCCAGCCGGTGCGCGGCAGCACGATCAGCGAACTGTCGACGCGGGCCCAGCCCTGCCGGTCGCGCGCCGCGTCGCCGAGGGTCGCGACGATATAGTCGGGCATCGCGCCCAGCATTGTGCCGAGGGCATCGAGCGTATGGCGCTGGTGATCGGTCAGCAACGGCTGCCAGCAGACGAGGCGCGTCACGCCGCGTCGCCGAACAGGAAGGCGGCGAGCCGCTCGCCGGCTGCCGCCGGCGCGCAGATCCGGGCGACCGCGGCCGACCCCTGCACCGCGCGCGCCGCCGCCGCTTCGCGGTGCTCGACGATCCATCGCAACTGTTCGATGACCGCGTCGGCCGCGTCGCGCGTGACGAACAGCGCGCCGTCGTCGCCGAACACCAGGCGGACGTCGCTGATGTCGGTCGTCACGACCAGCTGGCCGGCCGCCGCCATCTCGATCACCTTCGACGGAAAGGTGGTCTGCGCCAGCGGGCCATGGTTGAGCTTGAGCGCGAGCCCGACATCGACCCGGGCGCGGATCGCGGCGTATTCGGCGTCGGTAATCCGCCCCCAGACGCGGACGCGGGGCGATGCCGAGTCCGCGGCGAGCACGGTCAGCCGGGCGAGCGACGGTCCATTGCCGGTGACCTCGATCGTCAAATAGCGGACCCACGGCGGTGCGTCGCGGCGCAGGGCGACGACGGCGTCGGCGACGAGTTCACCGCCGGTCTCGGGTGCGATCGTCCCGCTGAGCAGCGCGACGATGTCGTCGCGAGGCGCGCGCACAACTGGTGTCGCCTCGTCGGCGATCCCGTAATAGACCATCGTCGGCCGCAGCCGTGTCGCGGCGGCCAGCGCGGTGCACGCCAGCAGCGCCCGACTGCCGCACAGCGTGTCGAACAGGCGGCAGCCGAGGCGGACCAGACGCTCGCGGAGCGTGGTGCCGGTGCCGGTGTAGCCGTCCTCCAGATCGAGGACGACGCGCATGCCGCACAGGCGCGCCACGGCGACGGCCGGAACATAGGCGATCGACCGGTTGTAGATCAGCAGGCAGGTACGTCCGGGCCGGCGGGACCGGCGGGCGACGACGAGTGCCGCGGCGCCGAGCGTCAACAGCTGCGACACGACCGGCCGGTCGACGAACGGCAGGTAGCAGATCGGCACCCGCCACGACCGCCGCGCCACCACGCCGAAGTAACGCGTCGAGCCGGTATACCGGCCGCGCCCGAGGCTGATGACCGTCGCCGCCACGCCGGCTCCGGCGAGCGCCCGCGCCGCCATGAAGATCTTGCGCGAGCCGGCCGGGCTGTCGGTCGCGATGCCGCGCTCGGCTCGCATGGCGTCGTCGAGTGCGTTGCACAGGATCAGCAGCCGCTTCATTCGCCCCCGAGGCTCCGGCGGGCCGTCGCCGGGACGCCGGCGATCAGCGTGTCGGCGGGACTGCTGCGGATCACGACTGCGCCGGCGGCGACGACCGCGCCGCGGCCAACCGTCACGCCGCCGAGCAGCAGGGCGCG
>CAHJWP010000137.1 GCA_903642255.1 Sphingomonadaceae bacterium
CGGTCGCGCCGGCACCGTCGCCGCGCGGTGTCGCGAGCCAGCGGGCCAGCGCGGCGGCGACGTGGAACCCCTCCATCCGCCGCGCCATCACCGCGGGAGTGAGGAAATTGTCCTTGAGGAAGGCGGCGAGCGCGTCGCCGATGCGGTCCTTGTTGGTGGGGATGATCGCCGTGTGCGGGATCGGCAAGCCGAGCGGGTGACGGAACAGCGCGGTCACCGCGAACCAGTCGGCCAATCCGCCGACCAGCGACGCCTCGGCGAAGGCGCGGAGATAGCCGAGCGCGACGACGTCCGGATACCGCCCCTGCGCGACCAGCGCCGCGGCGAACACGCCGGCCATGGCGACGAGCAGCAGCGTCGCGGCCAGGCGCATCCGGTGGAACGGGGTCGACGGAAGGACGAACGGCGTGAAGGCCATTCGCCCTCAACTCATTCCGCCGGCAGCGGTGCCGCCGTGCTGCCCTCGGCCGCGTTGAACGCGCCGCCGATCCTGCGGCCGAGCCACTTCTCCATGTCGTCGGCCAGTGTGAAGGCGGCCGGCACGATGATCAGCGTCAGGATCGTCGACAGCGTGATGCCGCCGATCACCGCGATGCCCATCGGCTGCCGCCACGACCCGTCGCCGCCGATCGACACGGCGACCGGCATCATGCCGGCGACCATCGCGACGCTGGTCATCACGATCGGCTGCGCCCGCTTGCGGCCGGCGTCGAGGATCGCCTCGACCCGGTCGATGCCGGCGCGCATCTCCTCGATGGCGAAGTCGATCAGCAGGATCGAGTTCTTGGCGACGATGCCGAACAGCATCAGGATGCCGATGCACACCGGCATCGAGAAGGCCGTGCCGGTGACGAGCAGCGCGACGACCGCGCCGAGCGGCGCCAGCACCAGCGACGCCATGTTGACGAACGGCGGCAGCACGCGGCGATACAGCAGGATGAGGACGGCGAACACCAGCAGCACGCCGGCGATCAGCGCGTAGATGAAGTTGACGAACAGCTGGCCGATCCACTCCTCGTCGCCGACCGCGACCTGGCGGACGCCCTGCGGCAGGTTCTTGTATTCGGGCAGCGCGTGGATCGCCTTCTGCACGTCGCCGCTCTGCGCGCCCGGCGCGAGGTCGGCGACGAGGACGATGCGGCGGCCCTGGTTGTAGCGGCGGATCTTCGCCGGCCCCTCGCCGAAGCCGATGTCGGCGAGCACCTTCAGCGGCACCGACGGGCCGGTCAGCTGCGCGAGGCTGGTCGGCACCGGCAGGTTGCTGATCGTCTCGAGGTCGCTGCGCTGGTTGTCGGGCAGCTGGACGCGGATCGGGATCTGCCGGTCGCTGAGCGAGAACTTGGCAAGGTTCTGCGGCACGTCGCCGATCGTCGCGAGGCGGATCGTCTGGCTGAGCGCCTGGACCGACACGCCCATCTGCGCGGCGATGTCGAAGTGCGGCTTGATGACGATCTCCGGCCGCTGCAGGTCGGCGTCGATATGCGCCTCGCGCAGCGCGGGCAGGCGCTGCATGCCCTTGATCAGCGACGCGGCGGCCGCGTGCAGCGTCACGGGATCGTCGCCGACGAGCATCATGTTGACGTCGTGCCCGCCGCTGAAGCCGCCGGTCTGCGACTGGAAGTTGATCCGCGCGTCGGGCAGCCGGCGCAGCATCGGCGCGGCGTCGTGCTCGAAATCGACGGTCGACAGGGTCCGCTGGTCGCGCGGCTTGAGCTTGAGCAGAATGTCGGCGAAGCGGATCTCGTCGTCGCCGCCGATCGTCTCGAGCGTCGACTCGACCTCCGGACGCCGGATCAGCATCGCCCGCGCCTGCGCCGAGACGCGCTCGATGTCGGCGAGGCGAACGCCGGGGGCCATCTCGAGGTGGACCGACGACTGGCCGCTGTCGACCGGCGGCTGGAACGCGACGTGGAGCTGCATGCCGAGGAAGATGGTCAGCACGAAGGCGGCGAGGCCCCCCGCCACGGTCCACCCGCGGTGGCGGATCGACCAGCGCAGGAACGCGATGTAGCGCGTCATCAGCGGCCCGCTGGCGTGCGGCTTGACCCCGTGCGGCTTGAGGAAATAGGCGGCACACAGCGGCGTGATGAGCCGCGCGACGAGCAGGCTCATCAGGACGGCGATGACCACGGTCAGGCCGAACTGCTTGAAATACCGGCCCGAAATGCCCGGCATCAGTGCGACGGGCAGGAACACCGCGACGATCGCGAAGGTCGTCGCGACGACCGCCAGCCCGATCTCGTCGGCGGCGTCCATCGCCGCGCGCCACGGCGTCTTGCCCATCCGCATGTGCCGGACGATGTTCTCGATCTCGACGATCGCGTCGTCGACGAGGATGCCCGACACGAGGCTGAGCGCGAGCAGGCTGATGCTGTTCAGCGTGAAGCCGAGCGCATCCATGAAGAAGAACGCCGGGATGCACGACAACGGGATCGCCAGCGCCGAGATCAGCGTCGCGCGCCAGTCGCGCAGGAAGAACATGACGACGACGACGGCGAGGAACGCGCCCTCGAACAGCGAACGGATCGACGACTTGTACATGTCGCGCGTGTACTTGACGTTGTCGTTGGTCAGCTCGATGTGGACCTTCGGGTTCTCGGCGGAAATCTTCGCCAGCTCGGCGGTCACCTTGTCCATGGTCTGGACTTCCGAACCGCCCTTCGACTTCTGGACGTCGAACGAGGCGACCTCGCGGCCGTTGTACTTGACGATGCGGCGCTGTTCGGCGGCGGCGTCGCGTACCGTCGCGATGTCGCCGAGGCGGACGGTGCGGTTGGCCGAGATCGGGATGCGGGTGTCGGCGAGCGACGCCGCAGTCTGCGCCCCGCCGAGGACGCGGACCGCCTGTTCGGCCCCGGCGATCTGGGTCCGGCCGCCGGTCGCGTCGATGTTGAGCGCCCGGATCGCCGCGTTGATCTGTGCCGCGGTGACGCCGTACGCCTGCAGCTTGGTCTGATCGAGATCGACGTTGATCTCGCGCTTGACCCCGCCGAGCGAGGTCACTCCGGCGACGCCGGGGATCGACAGCAGCCGCTTGGTGACGATGTTGTCGACGAACCATGTCAGCTGCTCGAGGCTCATGTCGGTCGTCGTCACCGCATAGCTGCCGAGCGCACCGTCGAAGTCCTCGCGGCTCACGACGGGCTCGAGGATGCCCTCGGGCAGGTCGGAGCGGATCTTCGACACCGCGTCGCGGACGTCGTTGACCGCCTGGTCGGTCGGCGTGCCGATGACGAACTCGATGGTCGTCCCGGCGGTGCCCTCGACGTCGTACGACGTGATGTGCTCGGCCCCGCGGACCGAGGCGACCGCGCCCTCGACCTTCTGGGTGATCTGCTTTTCCATCTCGCTCGGCGCGGCGCCCGGCTGGCTGACCGTGACCTGGACGACCGGGAAGCTGATGTCGGGCTGCCGGTTGATCGCCATGCTGTTGAAGCTGACGATGCCGAGGAACGACAGGACGAGGAATAGGACGATCGGGAAGGTCGGGTTGCGGATCGCCCAGCTCGAGATGTTGCGCATCGTCCTACGCTCCCGCCGTCGCGACGACCGGGTGGATCGTCTCGCCGGGCGACAGGAACGCGCCGGAGCTGAGCACCACCTTCTCGGTGCCGGTCAGGCCGGACGCGATGCTCATGCCCTTCTCCGACACCGACCCGACCTTGACGTTGCGCCGGACGACCTTGCCGTCCGCCCCGACGACATAGACGAAGCTGCCGGCGTCGTCGACCATCACCGCCGACTGCGGCAGTACGGGCCGCGTCGCCGCGCCGGCGGCGATCGTCGCGTTGGCGAACGCCCCGACGCGCAGCCCCGGCGCGTAAGCCAGCGCGATGCGCGCGACGCCCTGCCGGCTGTTGAGGTCGATGACGGGATCGAGCAGCCAGATGCGCCCCGGATAGTCGGTCGTCGAGCCGACCGGGCGCACCGTCGCCGGCATCCCGACCTTCAGCGCGGCCATGTCCTGCTCGGCGACCAGCGCGCGCATCTCGAGCGTTCCACCCTCGGCGATGCGGAACAGGTTGTTCGCTCCCGCGCCGACGATCTGCCCCGTCTCGACGTTGCGCATCAGGACGAGGCCGGCGGCGGGCGCGCGGACGTCGAGGCGCGCCATCCGCGCGCGCATCTCGGCCTGCTGCGCCTCGGCCAGCCGGACCTTGGCGTTCATCCCGTCGCGCGTCGCCGTCTTGGTGTCGATGTCGGCCTTGGAGATGAAGCCCTTGTCGACCAGCTTCGCCGCGCGGTCGAGGTTCGACTGGGCAAGCGCGGCGTCGGCCTTGGCCGAGCGGATCGCCGCGTCCATCTGCGCGACCTGCTGCACCTGGACCGACGCATCGATCCGCGCCAGCACCTGCCCCTTGCCGACCGACTGGCCGGCGTCGACCAGCACCGCGGTGACCAGCCCGCCCTCGCCGTTGACGCCGACCGCCGCGTCGCGCCGCGCGGCGATGCTGCCGGTGGCGGTGATGTTGGCAGCGACGCTCGTCGTGCCGGGGACGACGACGGTCACCGTCGGCACCGTCGCCGCGGCCGGGGCGGCATCGGGCTTCTTGCGGCCGAACCCCAGCCATGCCGCGATCGCCAGCAGCACGACGCCCGCGACGATCGCCGGCACCAGCCAGCGGCGGCGCGTCGCGGCCGGGGCCGTCGTCTCGTCGATTCGCATGTGCATGTTCATGCCCGTCATAATCCCCGCCCGTACCGCTGTATTACCCTTGTAATGCACTGGCGGCAAGCGTCAACCGCCATAGCCGCAAACGCGGCCGTTGCGAAGCCGTCCCGCCCGGACTACCGCTGCGGCCAATAGGGCGACGGGAGCGGACCATGGCGGGACACGGCATCATCGGCTGGCTGATCATCGGCCTCGTCGTCGGGGCGATCGCCAAGCTGCTGACCGGCGAGCGCGACGCCGGCGGCTGCCTCGTGACGATCGCCATCGGTATCGCCGGGTCGCTGTTCGCCGGCTGGGCCGGAAGTCACCTGTTCCACTGGTACCGCGACGGCAGCAATCCGGGCTGGATCGCGTCGATCCTCGGCGCGGTCGTGCTGCTGACGCTGTTCCGGCTGGTCGGCAGCCGGCGCTGAGGCGTTCAGCCTGTCGACAGCATCGGCCGCCGATCATTGCGCGACGCCAACGACCGAGGTCCCTGATGCGCACGCTCCTGCTCGCCGCCGCCCTGCTGCTCGCCGCCCCCGCGCTTGGCGCCGCCGACGACGCCCCGCACCCGACAACGCTGACGGTCACCGCCGAGGGCCATGTCGACCGCGCCCCCGACGTCGCCGACCTGTCGGGCGGCGTCGTCACCCAGGCCCCGACCGCCGCCGCGGCGCTCGCCGCCAACGCGACGCGGATGACCGGCGTGATCGCCGCGATCCGCCGGGCCGGCATCGCCGAGCGCGACATCCAGACGAGCGGCCTGAGCCTACAGCCGCAGTATCGCTACACCAACGGCGAGGCCCCGGTGCTGACCGGCTATCAGGTGACGAACACCGTCGGGTTCACGGTGCGGAACCTGGCCGACGCCGGGCGGCTGGTCGACGCGCTGGTCGCGGCGGGAGCGAACCAGATCAATGGGCCGAACTTCCGCGTCGACGACAGCGCCGGCCCGCTCGACGCCGCGCGCACCGCCGCGGTCGCCACCGCCCGGGCGCGGGCTGACCTCTACGCTGCCGCCGCCGGGCTCCACGTCCGGCGCATCCGCTCGATCGTCGAAGGCAGCGAGCGGCCCGAGCCGCGGCCGCTGATGATGATGGCGCGCGCCAAGGTCGCCGACACGACGCCGATCGCGCCCGGCGAGATGACGCTGGCGGCGAGCGTCACGGTGGTGTTCGAGCTCGATTAGCCGATCGTCATCCCCGGCGGCGGGGTCCGGGCGATGAAGTGGCCGAGGACGCCGGCCGGCCAGTCGTCGAACGGCACCTCGCCGTCGACGCTCGCGGCATAAGCGAGCGCGAAGGCGAGCAGGTCGCGCGCGTCGGCGGCGGCGAACCCGCCCATGACATAGCCGATCTTCGCCGGCGCGCGCAGCTGGACCGACACGCCCGCGCCGCAGCTCCACAGGCACGCCAGCGGCGCGACGGCGATGCCGGCGTAAGCCGGTTCACCGGCGAGGCGGGCGAGTTCCGTGGCGAGGCGGCCCCCGTCGCCATCCCCGCCCGGCCCGCGGCACGTCGTGCACACGACCAGCGCCGTGCCGTCAGGTCCGGGGAGCAGCATCGCTCCCGATCGCATCGTTCGGCGCGGCCCGCAACGCCGCCGTCCGCCGCAGCGGCACGACCAGCGCCTCGCCCTCGACCTCGCCATGCCACGCGGTGACGCCATAGACCCGCGCCAGGGTGCCCGCGTCGAGCACCGCCGCCGGCGGCCCGTCGGCGACGACCCGCCCGCCGTCGAGCAGAACCAGCCGGTCGGCGAAGCGCGCGGCGAGCGTCAGCTCGTGCATGACCGCGACGACCGCCACTCCGCGCGCCGCCTCGGCCCGCAGCACGTCGATCACTGCCAGCGCATGGCCGGGGTCGAGCGCGGCGAGCGGCTCGTCGGCGATCAGCACCGGGGCTTCGACCGCCAGCGCCCGCGCCAGCAGCGCCCGCGCCCGCTCGCCGCC
>CAHJWP010000138.1 GCA_903642255.1 Sphingomonadaceae bacterium
CCCCGGCGGCCCGCGTCCGGCCGGCCGCCTGCCCGGCCCGCCGGTGACAGGCGGCAGCGACCGGGTCCGGCTCGAACTCGAGTTCGACCGGCCGCAGCTGCTCGGGCCGCTGTTCGGCCAGTACGACCAGAACCTGATCGTCCTCGAGAACCGGCTCGGCGTCTATATCGCGGCGCGCGGCAACAAAGTGTCGATCGAGGGCGAGGCCGACAGTGCCGCGCGGGCGAGGGATGTTCTCAGCAGCCTCTACAACCGCCTGACGCAGGGTCAGGGCGTCGACGTCGGCGACGTCGAGGGCGCGGTCGCCATTTCGTCCGACCCGTCGCTCGACGGCCTGATCCGCGACGACGGGACGCCGAACCCGGCGGTTGTCATCCGCACCCGGCGCAAGACGATCGTCCCGCGTTCGCCGACGCAGGTCCGCTACATCGAGGCGCTGGGGCGCGACGACGTGATCTTCGCCCTCGGCCCGGCGGGGACCGGCAAAACCTATCTCGCCGTCGCGCAGGCGGTCAGCCAGCTCGTCGCCGGGTCGGTCGACCGGCTGATCCTGTCGCGCCCGGCGGTCGAGGCGGGCGAGCGGCTCGGCTTCCTGCCCGGCGACATGAAGGACAAGGTCGATCCCTACCTCCGTCCGCTGTACGATGCGCTCTACGACATGCTGCCGACCGAGCAGGTCGAGCGGCGGCTGAGTTCGGGCGAGATCGAGATCGCCCCGCTCGCCTTCATGCGCGGCCGGACGCTGGCCAACGCCTTCGTCATCCTCGACGAGGCGCAGAACACGACGCCGCTCCAGATGAAGATGTTCCTGACCCGCTTCGGGCAGGGCAGCCGGATGGTCGTCTGCGGCGACCCCAATCAGGTCGACCTGCCCAACCCGGCGTCGTCGGGGCTGGCTGACGCGGTCCGCAAGCTCGACGGCATTCCGGGCATCGCGACGCTGCGCTTCAGCAGCCGCGAGGTCGTCCGCCACCCGATCGTCGGCGCGATCGTCGAGGCGTACGAGGGGCCGCCGCAAGATGCGTGAACGGCATGGCTGAGTGCTGACTGTCGACACCGAGGTCGTCGCCGGCGACTGGGACCGGGCGACCGACTGGCCGGCCCTCGCGTCCGCCGCCGCCGCCGCCGCGCTGGCGCAGTCGGCGCACGCGCATCTCGACCATGCCGGCTATGCCGTCGAGGTCGCCGTCCGGCTGACCGACGACGCGGAAGTCCGCACCCTCAACGCCCAGTACCGCCAGCAGGATAAGCCGACCAACGTCCTGTCGTTCCCGATGGTCCAGCCCGACCTGCTCGACGGCCTGAGCAACGGCGACGACGGCGAGGTGCTGCTCGGCGATATCGTGCTGGCGTGGGAGACGTGCTGCACCGAGGCCGCGGCCAAGGGCACGGGCGTCGCCGACCACGCGCGCCACCTGATCGCCCACGGCATGTTCCACCTGCTCGGCCTCGACCACGGCGACGACGCCGGCGCGGCGCACATGGAGGGCCTCGAAACCGCCGCGCTGGCGACGCTCGGGGTTGCCGATCCGTACGGCGGGCCCGATTAAGGACCATGGCCGACCCCCACCCTAGTCCCGGCTTCGCCACGCGGCTGTGGCGGAGTCTGCGCGCGACGGTCCTCGGGGCCGAGCCGTCCTTACGCGAAAGCCTTGAGGAGGCGATCGACGAGGTGGTCGGCGAACCGGCCGACCGCGACGACCTGTCGGTGGTCGAGCGGACGATGCTGAAGAACCTGCTCCACTTCGGCGAGCGGCTGGTCGACGACGCCGCGGTGCCGCGCGCCGACATGGTCGCCTTCGACGTCGACGATCGCTTCGCCGATTTGGTCGAGCTGTTCCGCGAGGCGGGGCACAGCCGCCTGCCGGTCTTCGAGAACAGCCTCGATAACGTCGTCGGCATGATCCACATCAAGGACGTCTACACGCGGATCGCGACGACGTTCGACGATGCCGTGTCGTCGAAGCCGTTCCTCGATTTCGATATCCGCTCGCTGCTCCGCACCGTGCTGTTCGTGCCGTCGTCGATGCGCGTCCTCGACCTGCTGGCCCGGATGCGGTCGGGCCGGACCCACATGGCGATCGTCGTCGACGAGTTCGGCGGCACCGACGGGCTCGTCACCATCGAAGACCTCGTCGAGCAGATCGTCGGCGACATCGAGGACGAGCACGACGAGGACGGGGCGAAGCTGCTCCAGGCGATCGGCGACGACCTGTACGAGGCCGACGCCCGCCTCGAACTCGCCGAACTCGAGGCGACCACCGGCCAGGTGTTCGCCACCGACGCCATCGGCAGCGAGGTCGATACCCTCGGCGGCATGGTCTTCATGCTCGCCGGTCGCGTTCCCGCCGTCGGCGAGATGGTCGACCACCCGTCGGGCTGGCGGTTCGAGGTGATCGACGGCGACCCGCGGATGGTCCGCCGCCTGCGCCTTTACCCGCCGCCGGCCGCCGCCAGCGCGGCGTGAGGCGAAACGTCCGGCGGATGAAAAATCCGCTGTCCTATGGGGTGGCAGATCGCTTAGCCTCGCGACGATGACGATGACCCTCCCCCGCCGCCCGACCCGCCTGCGCGACGACCGCGTTCGCGACGTTTTGCCGTTCGCTCTCCTGCGCGAAGCAGTGAAAAATGCGAAGTTACGTGACGCCTTGGCGGCGCTCGCCCTGATCCTCGCCGCTCCCGGCATCGCGCAGGACCGGCCGGTGCGCAGCGACGCGACCGCCGGGGCCGAGACCAGCGCGCGCCGCGGCGCGACGACCGTCGCCACCGGCGAGAAGGACGAGCCCGGCCGCAGCGACGCGACCAACACCCAGCCCGCGGGCGATCCGCGGGCGGAGCGCGCCCGCGAGAACAAGCTCGGCGACAGCGACATCGCCTCCGCGCCGATCCGCGAGCTGCGCGTGCCCAGCCGCCATTCGGCGACGATCGGCGGCCGCACCGTGCCGTACACCGCGACGGCGGGAACGGTCACCATCCGCGACGACGACGGCAAGCCGACGGCGAGCATGTTCTACGTCGCCTATACCACCGGCGATCCCGGCCGGCCGGTCACCTTCCTTTACAACGGCGGTCCGGGCAGCTCGTCGATGTGGCTCCACATGGGGTCGCTCGCCCCCGTCCGGGTCCGCACCGACAGCCCGGCGGCGACCGCGGGGCCGCCGTTCAACCTGGTCAACAACCCCGACAGCCTGCTCGACAAGTCCGATCTCGTCTTCGTCGACGCGATCGGTGCCGGCTTCTCGCGGCCGCTCGGCGACACCAAGCTGCAGGCGCTGTGGGGGACCGACGCCGACATCGACGCCTTCGCCCGCGGCATCGAGCGCTGGCTGACGATCAACGACCGGTGGAACGCGCCGAAGTTCATCTTCGGCGAATCGTACGGCACGACGCGGTCGGGCGGCCTGTCGTACCGCCTGGCGCAGGACGGGGTGCAATTGAACGGCGTCGTCCTGCTGTCGTCGATCATGAACTACGGCCGGCGCGCCGTCGGGCTCGATCAGGACCTGATCAACTATCTGCCGAGCTACGCCGCCACCGCCGCCTATCACCACCGCATTCCCGCGCCGGCCGACCTGCCGGCGTTTCTGGCGCAGGCGCGTGCCTTCGCGCGCGGTCCCTACGCGCAGGCACTGGCGCAGGGGCAGGACCTGCCCGACGCCGAGCGGACGGCAATCGCCACCCAGATGGCGGGGTTCACCGGACTGTCGGTGCGCTTCATCCTCGATTCCGACCTGCGGGTCGACCTCGGCCGGTTCCGCAAGGAGCTGCTCCGCGACCAGCGGCGCACACTCGGCCGCTACGACGCGCGCTTCACCGGCATCGACGTCGACGCCGGTGCCGAATCGCCGGAATACGACCCGTCGGACACCGGCATCACCGGCGCGTTCGTGTCGAGCTTTCACCATTATCTCGCCCACGACCTCGGCTTCTCGACGGCGATGACCTATCGCCCGACCTATTATTCGCCGGCGCTCAAGTGGGATTTCCAGCACCGTGCGCCCGGCTCGCGCGGCGGCGGGGCGACCAACAACGCCGATACCGCGCTCGACCTGTCGGCGGCGATGCGCGAGAACCCGCATCTGCTGGTCTATTCGCTGAACGGCATCTACGACATGGCGACCCCGTTTTTCGGCACCGAATACGACCTCGGCCACCTGCAGATCGACCGGACGCTGCGCCCCAACCTGCGCTTCGCCTATTACCCGTCGGGGCACATGGTCTACCTCAACACCGAGGCGCTCCACAGCATGAAGGCCGACCTCGCCCGCTTCTACGACGACGCGGTGCGGTGATGAGCTACGGCGTGCCGTGCTCGCCCGGTTCGTCGTCGAGCGCCGCGCTTTCGACGGCGATGTCGCTGGAAACCTTCGGCATCTTGCTCCACGGCAGCTCGCGGTGGAGCATCACCGACCAGCGTTCGAGCCACTCGTTGCCGTCGGGCCCGGCGTAATCGTCGAGCATCGCATAGGCCGGGTCGGCCATCGCCACGTCGAGCGTCACCGGCGTCAGCCGCTCGTGCCGGACGATCCTCGCCAGCGCGCCGATACTGTCGGCGTTCAATTTGCTCGCGTGGAGCAGCCAGACCAGCGCCGGGCGGCGGCCGAGCAGCGCCAGCCCGGCCGAGCGGTACCACGGCACGACCTGCGCCGAATAGGCGAGGTATTCGCGCCGGATCGCCTTCGCCCGCGCCCGGTCGCCATGGGCCAGCGCGGCGTCGTAGGGGTCGGCGAACAGATAGTCGCTGTTCTCGCAGGTGACCGGCGCAACGGTGTAATGGGCGCTGGCCAGCCACGCCTCGAACGTCCGCCGAACCTCGAGCGTCGGGCCGGTTTCGAGATAGGGGTAGCGGAACCAGTGCTCGGTCCGCCCGCGCGCGGCGAGCAGGCCCCGCGTCACGGCGTCGCCGGCGGCGGTGTCGGCGATATAGTCGGCGACCGGCGTCCGGGTCAGCGACAGATGGCTGTAGCCGTGGTTGCCGAGGTCCATGCCGGCATCGAGCCACGCCTGCAGCAGCGCGACGCGCGCCGGCCGGTCGGGGCCTTCGAGGTTGATCTCGTTGACGAAGCCGATCGCCGGCAGGTGGTGGCGGACCAGCCCGGCGAGCAGCTTCCGGGTGATCGCCGCCTGCTCGGCGACCGGCCGCAGGGTGCCGAACACGGGCAGGTCGTCGAAGGTCAGCGCGATGGGTTCGGCGGCGGCGGGCGCGGCAAGGGCGAGCAGGGCAAAGCCCGCGAAGCAACGGGCGAGGGCTCGGGCACGGCCCCGATCCACCCCGCTCACGCCCGCCGCCACGTCGTCCCCCCCGGCCCGTCCTCGAGAACGATGCCCTGCGCGGCAAGCTCGTCGCGGATCCGGTCGGACTCGGCGAAGTCTCGGCGGGCGCGGGCGGCGGCGCGGGCTATAATCGCTGCCTCAGCGCGCCACCTAAGTCGTGCAGGCTGCGGGTCCCACGCTCGGCCTCTCTTGCCGAAACCGAGTAGGTCAAGGTTCCCCGCAAAACGACCAGCCATCTTAATCGCAAGGCGTTCTCTGTGTCTGCCGTCCACAAATTCGCCAGCGGCGTACAGGCTGCTGGCCTGTTTTCGAAGTTGCTCGATCGTTGTTGTTGGCGACCATAGATAGGACAGAGCGTCGGGCACATTCAGATCGTCGCTTAAAGCATCAACAAAAACTTGATCGGGCGTGCGATCAAGAACCATGCCGCGAAACGGCCTCAGCACGCCGTAGATCTTTTGGACTTGAAGAGTCGCCTCTTCTACTAGACGATCACTCCATTCTAGCGGTTTGGAATAATGCGCCGTCAGCAGAGCGTAGCGAATTGCCTCGCGACTAATCTTCCGATCGATGAGCTGCCTCACCGTAACGACGTTCCCCAACGACTTCGACATCTTGGTGTCGCCCATGCTGAGGAAGCCGTTGTGCATCCAGACGTTGGCCAGCGGGGCCCCGCCATGGGCGCAGGACGACTGGGCCAGCTCGTTCTCGTGATGGGGGAAGATCAGGTCGAGCCCGCCGCCGTGGATATCGATCGTCGTGCCGAGGTGCGCCGCGATCATTGCCGAGCACTCGATGTGCCACCCCGGCCGGCCGCGGCCCCAAGGGGACTCCCAGCCTGGCTGGTCGGGCGTCGACGGCTTCCACAGGACGAAGTCGGCGGGGTTGCGCTTGTACGGCGCGACCTCGACCCGCGCGCCGGCGATCATCGCATCCATTGGCCGCTTCGACAGCGCGCCGTAGGTCGGGTCGGCCGACACGTCGAACAGGACATGTCCCTCCGCCGCATACGCCGCGCCGCGGGCGATGAGGTCGGCGATCATCGGGATCATGCCGGTGACCCGGCCCTGCGCGTCGGCCGCGGCCGCGACGTGGTCGGTCGCCCGCGGTTCGATGTCCGGCCGCGCGACGCCGAGCGCCCCCATGTCGGCGTGGTAGAAGTCGGTGAAGCGCCGGGTGACGACCTCGGGGTCGACCCCTTCGACGGCGGCGGCGGCGATGATCTTGTCGTCGATGTCGGTGATGTTGCGGGCGTAGACGACATGGTCGGCGCCGTAGCGG
>CAHJWP010000139.1 GCA_903642255.1 Sphingomonadaceae bacterium
CGGTCGAGCCCGACGAAGAAGCTGGCGTCGGCTTCCTCGTAGAGGACGGCGTCGGGCTCACCCCCGTCGGCGGAGCCGACTGACGCGCTGCCGAGCCGGTGCAGCCGGACGCGGAACGGCCGCCATTGATCGTTGACCTCGGTCCACGCGAGGCTCGCCGAATCGGCCGCCCATACCGCGACGCCGATCGCCGTCGTCGCGACCGGCGTGTCGGCCCCGCTCGCGAGGTCGCGGACGAACAGCTTGAAGCGTTCCGACCCGTCGTCATCGGCGGTCCATGCCGCGAGCTTGCCGTCGGGCGAGACGCTGATCCCTGCGAGGCGGAAGTATTCCTTCCCCGCCGCCTCGACCGGTTCGGACAGGATGACCGCGTCTTCGCCGCCGAATGCCGGCCGCCGCAGCCAGACGCGGTACTGTCCGCCGGGCTCGAACCGCCACCAGTAATCGAAGTCGCCGTCGCGCACCGGCACGCCGGCGTCGTCGTCCTTCACCCGGCCCTTCATCTCGGCGAACAGCGTCTCGACCAGCGGCGCGTGCGGCGCGAGCCACGCGTCGAACCAGGTGTTTTCGGCGGCGAGATAGCCGAGCACCGCCGCGTCGTCGACCGTCGGGTAGCCGGGATCGCGCAGCCAGTCGTAGGGATCGTCGCGCACGATGCCATGACGGATGGCGGAATGCGGGATACGCGCGGCGACGGGAGGCTG
Source organism: Sphingomonadaceae bacterium (assembly GCA_903642255.1). Classification (GTDB taxonomy): domain Bacteria; phylum Pseudomonadota; class Alphaproteobacteria; order Sphingomonadales; family Sphingomonadaceae; genus Polymorphobacter_B. The sequence continues at coordinate 705 of CAHJWP010000139.1, forward strand.
GGTCATCCGCCCTCCCTAGCGGGTCGCCGGGGAGCGGCCTATCCCCGCAGGCTGCCCGCCGATGTTGCACTGCAGCATGATCATGGTACGACGGGCATGGAGGGTAAGATGGCTGTTGCACGACCCCGCGCGCCGGCATGAGGCGGCTGCCGCCCATGGGCGCGCTCGAGGCGTTCGTCGCGGTCGCTGGCAACGGCACGCTGACCGCGTCGTCGGGCGAGCTCAACCTGTCGGTGTCGGCGATCAGCCGCCGGATTCAGGCGCTAGAAGCCTATGTCGGTGCGGCGCTGTTCGATCGGCAGCCGCACGAACTTCGTCTGACGCGCCACGGCGAGCGCCTGCTCGAGAACGCCGCACCGATGGTCGATGCGCTCGCCAACGTGCTGGCGGAGCTGCGCAGCGACGCGCGGCGGCTGACGATCGGCGTGCCCCCGTCATTCGCCAGCGCGTGGCTGCTGCCGCGGATCGCCGCCTTCCGTCAGGCGCATCGCAGGATCGACCTTGCCTTCGATTCCGGCGGCGCGCCGCTATCGCGGCTCGGCGGCAGTCTCGACGCGGCGATCGTCTTCGGCGGCAACGTCGCCGGGGATTTCGATGCCGAAGTCCTGAAGCGGCAGCACGCCTTTGCTGTCGCCGTGCCGGCGCTCGTCCCGCCGGGCACGTCTCCGGTCGATGCGCTCGACCAGACATTCCTGCTCCACAGCGGCCTGCCGCGGGCGCTCGACGACTGGCTCGCAGCGCAGGGCCTCGCCGGTCGCCGCCCCGCCCGGATCGAGTATTTCGACAGCGGCCCGATGCTCGTCGCCGCCGCCGAAAGCGCGCTCGGCATCGCCCTCGTGCTCGAGGATATGGTGCGCTTCTTCCCCGGCGGTAGCGGGCTGGTGCGGCCGTTCGGCGAGGCGGTGCCGACGCCGTACAGCTACTGGTTCGTCTGCCGCCGCGGCGCGCTGGCCAACGGCGGGCTGCAGCAGTTCCGCGACTGGCTGTTCGCGCAGATGGCGGCGACGCCCGACTGACTGCTTTGCGCCGGCTGCAACAGCTATTGCACAGGCTGCGATTCCCTGATCGCCCGGGTGTTCTATGTTGCACTGCACAACGGCGACACGGGGTCGCCGTGCAGGAGATCGACCATGCGTCACCTCGCCACCCTCGCCGCCGTGCTGTTCACCGCCGCGCCGCTCGCGGCCAACCCGCTGGTCACCGACTCGTTCCGCGACGCCAAGAGCGGGTACCGCGTCGAGATCAGCCACAGCGGCGCGACGATGCTGCTCGACGGCTATAATCCGGCGACCCACGACCGCTTCCACCTCGTCGTCACGCCGCGCGGCGCGGTCACCGGCGTCTTCCAGGGGCAGCCGGTCAACTATGTCCTTGGCGAGCACGCACAGCGTGACGAGGTCGCCGTCAACACCGCGCGCTGATCGCGCGGTCGCCAATGGCCAGCGGGATTTTGCACGCATCGGTGACGGTGTAGCGACCTTCGCGCTAACGTTGACACCGTAGACCGCGCGCAGAGGCGTCAGCCGTGTCGACTTGAGCGCAGTCGACGCAGAGCAACAGGATGCGTCGGCATGATCTTCGTGGCGGTCGTCGTGCCGGCGCAGCACCGACCGGCGCTTTCCCGCCGGGCACCGAGCGCCTAGGATGCGGGCGCAACTACCGGACGCCCGCTCCATGTCGACCCATGCCGCCCGCCTCGCCGCGCTCCGCGACCAGCTCGCCGCCAATGCCGTCACCGGCTTTGTCGTCCCGCTAACCGACGAGCACATGAGCGAGTATGTCGGCGGTTATGCCCAGCGGCTGGCGTGGCTGACCGGGTTCGGTGGCTCGGCGGGCTCGGCGGTCGTGCTGGCCGACAAAGCGGCGATGTTCACCGACGGGCGATACACGCTCCAGGTCCGGGCGCAGGTCGACGGGGCACTGTACGACTATGTCGCGGTGCCGGGGACGTCGACGACCGCCTGGCTGGCGGCGCACGCCGCGGCCGGGGACCGCATCGGCTACGACCCTTGGCTCCACACGCGCGGCTGGGTGACGGCGACGGCGGCGGCGCTCGACGCCCGGGGCGCGAGCCTCATTGCGCTGCCGGCCAACCCGGTCGACGCCGTGTGGGCCGACCGCCCCGCCCCGTCGACTGCCCGGCTCGAAGTTCACGCCGACGAGTTCGCCGGCGAGACCTCGCTGGCCAAGCGCGACCGCATCGCCGCATGGCTGCGCGACCAGCCCGCCGACGCCGCGGTCATTACCGCCCTCGATTCGATTGCCTGGCTGTTCAACGTCCGCGGCAGGGACGTCGACCATACGCCGGTCCCGCTCGCCTTCGCGCTGGTCCATGCCGATGCGTCCGCCGACCTGTTCGTCGATGCTGCCAAGCTAGGCTCCGAGGTTCGCGCGCATCTCGGCGACGCGGTGCGCGTCCGCGATCGCAGCGCCTTCCCGGCGGCGCTCGAAGCGCTCGCCGGCAAGACCGTCGTCGTCGACCCGACTTCGGCGGTGGCGGCCGTGTTCGGGCATCTTGCCGGGGCCACCCTGATCGAGGCGCGCGACCCGTGCGTCGTGCCCAAGGCGGTCAAGAACCCGACCGAGATCGCCGGATCGAAGGCGGCGCACATCCGCGACGGCGCGGCGCTGACGCGCTTCCTCCACTGGTTCGCCGGAGAAGCGCCGAAGGGAGCGCTCGACGAACTCGGCGTAGCGGCGAAGCTCAGGCAGTTCCGCGACGCGACCAACCAGCTCGAGGATCTCAGCTTCGACACGATCTCGGCCGCCGGGCCTAACGGCGCACTGCCGCACTACCGCGTCGACGTCGCCAGCAACCGGCCGCTCGACCGCGACTCGCTCTACCTCGTCGACTCGGGCGGCCAGTACCGCGACGGCACGACCGACGTGACGCGGACGCTCGCCGTCGGCACGCCGTCGGCCGAGATGCGCGACCGCTTCACCCGCGTCCTCAAGGGCCATATCGCGCTCGGCAGCGCCGTCTTCCCCGAAGGCACCCGCGGCAACCAGATCGACGCGCTGGCCCGGCAGTTCCTGTGGGCGGTCGGCCTCGACTATGCCCACGGGACCGGCCACGGCGTCGGCAGCTACCTCGCGGTCCACGAGGGACCGGCACGGATCGCGACGGCGGCGGGCGGCTATGGCGCGATGGGCGACGAGCCGTTGCGCGCCGGCATGATCCTGTCGAACGAGCCCGGCTACTACAAGCCGGGCGCGTACGGCATCCGCATCGAGAACCTCGTCGTCGTCGAGCCGCGCGACATTGCCGGGGCGGAGCGGCCGATGCTCGGCTTCACGGCGCTGACCCTCGCCCCGCTCGACCGCACGCTGATCGATGTCGCGCTGCTGACACCGACCGAGGTGGCGTGGGTCGATGCGTACCATGCCCGCGTTGCCGCAGAGATCGGGCCGCTGCTCGACGACGACGCGCGGATATGGTTGGGTAACGCTACCCGACCGCTGGAGAATGACCGATGAAGAAGCTTGCGCTCGCCGCCATCGTTACTGCACCGCTCCTTGCCGCGGCCGGCTGGGTAACCGGTGCCTTCGCCGGGACGCCCGTCGCCCCGCCGGGCGTCGTCACCGCCTATGACATCACGATGACGACGATCGACGGCAAGCCGATGCCGTTCAGCCAGTACCGCGGTAAGGTCCTGCTGGTGGTCAATACCGCCAGCTTCTGCGGCTTCACGCCCCAGTACGAGGCGCTCGAGAAGGCCCAGACGACATACCACGACAAGGGCTTCACCGTGATCGGCGTGCCGTCGGGCGACTTCATGGGGCAGGAGTACAAGACCAACGCCGAGATCAAGCAGTTCTGCGAATCGAAGTTCGGCATCAACTTCCCGCTGTCGGAGAAGAGCGTCGTCAAGGGCCCGAACGCGACGCCGTTCTTCGCGTGGGCGGCGGCGACGCTGGGCGCGGGCGAGGCCCCGAAGTGGAACTTCCACAAATATCTCGTCGACCGCTCCGGCCATATCGTCGCGTCGTTCGGGTCGAGCACCAAGCCCGACGCGCCCGAGGTGACCGCCGCGATCGAGAAGGCGATCGCCGCGCCGGCGGGCTGATCGCGTCAGTCCGGCGATGGCGGGAGCCCGGCTCCCGGGTGGTCCGGAAACGAGTTCCCGTCGCCGTCGGGATGAGGCGTGCTTCCGTCGGACGGCACCGCCCGGCTCCGCGCCTTGCGCCGGACGAGGTTGGCGCGCAGCGCCGCTGCCAGCCGGGCGGCGCGGGCATCGGCTTGGGTCGCGTCGGCCATGCGCGGCAGCTAGGCGCGCGCGCGTTCCTTGACAAGCGAAGCCAGCCCCCCGATACGCCCGGCTCCGCGACCGTGCTGCCGTAGCTCAGTGGTAGAGCGCATCCTTGGTAAGGCTGAGGTCGGGAGTTCAATCCTCCCCGGCAGCACCATTTTCGGTCGCGGAATCGATGAGTTGATTTCCCCTCCGGGGACTGGTGCCGCCGCTTTCGACAAGTTGGAAGCATATAGGTAGCAGTCGGAATAAGGAGATCGGCGGCAGACGGCTCTCCTGCGGGGGTGTTGACCCGGAGGCAATTCAGCGAATCGAGTGTTGGAGCCCCGCTCCGCAGTCGAGAGAGAGTCTCGCGGTGTGCAGCAGAGCGAGAGGCAGGTGCGTGCTCACTCGCCTATGAAGTCGCGCACACAGATTCCGAAAGAAATTCGCCAGGGAGGTCGAGGTGGCAGCGGGCGTGTTGATTGACCATCCGCCTCGCTCAACGCGCCACCACCCGGCCGCTACTACTCGCCCCAGCCCACAACGTCATGACCGCCAAAGACCATCCGACGGATGAATGGGGCTGCGAGGCCGGAACTGAAGCCTGGGGCAGGCGCACTCGCGTCATCGAGACGCTTCATCTGGTCCAAGCTCAGAGCGATGTCGGTGGCGGCGATGTTGCTTTCGAGCTGCGACACAGTGCGTGCGCCGACGAGCGTCGAGGCCACGCCCGTGCGTGCCAGCGTCCAGGCAAGCGCCACCTGCGCGACCGGTCGGTCAAGCTCCGACGCGACGGCCTTCACGACGTCGAGGATGTCCCAGTTGCGATCCACGAACTTGCTGTTGCCAAACGGGTTCGCCCCGCTCAGGCGGCCGGTATCGCTGGTATCGTTCCGCTTGTACTTGCCCGACAGGAAACCGCCCGCCAGCGGACTCCACGGCATGATCCCCATCCCGCCTTCGTGCGCCGCCGGAAAATGCTCGCTCTCCACGTCACGCGCCACGAGGGAGTATTCGAGCTGCATCGCAACCGGCCCCGGTACACGCCGCTCGCTCGCGATCGTTGCGGCCTTCATCGCCAGCCATGCGGGCATGTCCGACAAGCCGTAATAGCGGATCTTGCCGGCACGAACGAGGTCGCCCAGCGTCTGCACGATCTCCTCGATCGGCGTCACGCCGTCCCAGATATGCATCCAGTAGAGGTCGATGTAATCCGTCCCCAGGCGCTTGAGCGACGCGTCGAGCGCGCGGTGGATGTTCTTGGCGCCGGCACCGCCCGCATTCGGATTACCGCGGCCGGCTTGTGTCGCGGTCAGCGGGCTGGCCGATCCGTTGAACGCAAACTTGGTGGCGAGCACGATGTCGTCGCGCGCCTTGCTGTCGGCGATGAACCGGCCGACCAGCGTCTCGCTCCCACCGCCCGAGTAGATATCCGCGGTGTCGACGAAATTGCCGCCGGCATTGCGATAGGCATCGAAGATAGCCCGCGCCGTCGCGTCGTCCGCATTCCACCCGCCGGGGCCAAAGGTCATCGTGCCGAGCGCCAGCGGGCTCACGACGAG
>CAHJWP010000140.1 GCA_903642255.1 Sphingomonadaceae bacterium
GGCCGCGTCGCCAACAGGCCGAGCGCGACCGCGGCGAGCACGCTGGTGCCGAGCGCCAGTCCCCGCCACAGCCGCAGCGCCGCGCCAGCCCGGGCCATCGGCCGCGCCGCCGGTGTGGCGATAGCCGTCCGGAACAGCTCGCGTTCGACCGCCGTCCATACCGCGACGGGCGGCGCGACCGGCGCGACCGCGTCGGCGAGCGGACCGAGGTCGGCCTGCCAGCGGGCAACGTCGGCGGCGAAGACGGGATCGCGGCGCAGGCGCAGCTCGGCGGCGCGCAGGCCGGGCCCGTCGAGCGCGCCGAGGGCGAAGTCCATCGCCACGGCGTCGTCGTCGGTCAGGTCGGGGTACAGCGGATCGCTCATGCCGCGAGCTCGCCGCGCATCCGCATCAGCCCGCGCCGCACCCAGCTCTTCAGCGTGCCGACCGGAATCCCCTCGCGCTCGGCGAGGGCCTCATAGGTCAGGCCGTCGTAATAGGCGCTGCGGATCACCGCGGCATGTTTCGGGTCGAGCGTCGCCAGCGCCGCGGTGACGCGCTTCGCATCGTTGGCCGTATCGATCAGCGCGTCGGCCGCCGGCGACGGCTCGACGACGTCGGCGGCGAAGTCGAGGGTCGTCGTCGGCCGGCTGCCGCGGGCGCGCAGGCGGTCGATCGCGCGGTTGCGGGCGATGGTCACCATCCACGTGATCGGGCTGGCGCGCGACGGGTCGAACTCGGCTGCCTTCCGCCACACGGTGATGTAAACTTCCTGCAGCACGTCTTCCGCCTCGCCCCGTTCGACCAAGATACGGAGGATGACGCCGAAAAGCTTCGCCGAGGTCGCGGCATAAAGATTCTTGAGCGCCGCTTGGTCGCCGGCACCGATGCGGTCGAGCAACGCGACGAGCGCGGCGGCCCCGCTCACGCGGTTTTCAGCATCTTGATCGGACCGTCGGCCCGCCCGTTGACGAACTGGTCGACGTAAGCATTCCCCGAAGTGTCGATCATCGCCCGCGGACCCTGCCACACGATGCGGCCGGCGTACAACATCGCGATGGCGTCGGCGATCTTGCGCGCGCTCGCCATGTCGTGGGTGATGGTCAGCGCGGTGATCTTCAGGTCACGGACCAGCTCGACGATCAGGTCGTTGATGACGTCGGCCATGATCGGGTCGAGCCCGGTGGTCGGCTCGTCGAACAGGACGATCGCCGGCCGCACCGCGATGGCGCGGGCGAGCGCGACGCGCTTCTGCATACCCCCCGACAGCTCCGACGGCCGCAGGTCGGCGACGTCGGGGCCGAGCCCGACGCGGGCGAGATTGTCGATCGCCGCGGCCCGCAGTCTCGCGCTGCCGTCGCGCCGCGGCAGGGCGAAGCTGACGTTGCGCCACACGGGCAGCGAATCGAACAGCGCGCCGCCCTGGAACAGCATGCCGAACTTCGCCTGGTGCGCCGCGAGCGCGCTCCCGCGCAGCCCGGCGACCTCGACGCCGTCGACCGTGATGCTGCCGCGATCGACCGCGAGCAGGCCGAGGATGCACTTGATCAGCACCGACTTGCCGGTGCCGGAGCCGCCGATGACGACGAGCGATCCGCCGTCGCCGATGTCGAGGTCGACGCCGTCGAGCACGACCTTCGGCCCGAAGCGCTTGTGGACTCCGCGGACGCGAATCGCGGGCACCTTATTTCCCCCCGAACACGATGACGGTGATGACGAGGTTCGACATCAGGATCAGGATGAAGGCGCTGACCACCGCATTCGTCGTCGCCCGGCCGACGCCCGCCGCGCCGCCGTTCGAGTGGAAGCCGTGGTAGCAGCCCATCAGCGCGACGATGAAGCCGAACACCGCCGCCTTGACCAGCGACGAGACGACGTCGTCGGTATGCAGGAAGGCGATCGTCCGGTCGAGATAGTTGCCGGCGTTGAACCCGAGCCGCGTCGTCGCCAGCGCATAGCCGCCGAGCACGCCGATGACGTTCGACACCAGCACGAGCAGCGGCATGACCAGCGTCGCCGCCAGCACCCGCGGGCCGATCAGGTAGCGGAACGGATCGGTGCGCAGCGTGGTCAGCGCGTCGATCTGCTCGGTGACGCGCATCGTGCCGAGCTCTGCGGCCATGGCCGACGACACGCGCCCGGCGACCATCAGCCCGCCGAGGACGGGGCCTAGTTCGCGGACGATGCCGATGACGGTGACGGCCGGCACCGTCGCGGCGGCGTTGAACCGGCTGCCGCCGATGAAGATCTGCTGGGCGAGCGCCGCGCCGGTGAACAGCGCAGTCAGCCCGACGACGGGCAGCGAGAACCAGCCGATGACGATCAGCTGCTCGGCGAGGCGCGCGGGGTAGTAGGGCGGCACGACGGCATGGCCGATCGCCTTCGCCGCGAACAGCACGACCCGCCCGATCGACGCCAGTCCGCCGAGGACGAAGCGGCCGATCGCGCGAAGGACGCCGACTAGATCATGGGCCACGGTCATTCGTACGCCCGCGCATAGCGGTGGCCGAGGCCGGTCAGCAACTCATATTCCGACCGCCCCGTCGTCGCAGCCGCCGCGGCGAGGTCGAAGCCGACCTGCACCCAGTCGCCTTCGGCGACGTGCGTTGCGGTGACGTCGGCGGCGATCAGGTCCATCGACACCCGCCCGACGAGCGGACAGGCGACGCCGCCGGCGACGACGTTCCCGCCCGGTCCCAGCGCACAGGCGAAGCCGTCGGCATAGCCGAGGTTGACCACCGCGATCCGGCTCTCACGCGCGGCACGCCATGTCGCGCCGTAGCCGACGGAGTCGCCGGCGGCGAGGGTCCTCACCTGAACGACGCGGGCTTCGAGCCGCGCGACCGGCCGCCCGCCGCGCCCGCCGTAGAGCGCGATCCCCGGCCGTGTCAGGTCGAACGCATAGTCGGCACCCAGCGCGATGCCCGCCGAGGCAGCGAGGCTCGCGCGCGCCGGCCGGACGTGCGCGACGACGGCGCGGAAGACGGCGAGCTGCGCGGCGTTCATCGCGTGGCCCGGCGTCTCGGCGCAGGCGAGGTGGCTGTGCAGCACGTCGAGCGCGAGCCCGTCGAGCAGTCCCGACCCCGCCTCTGCCGGGGTCAGTCCCAATCGGTTGATGCCGGTATCGACCATGACGTCGCACGGCCGGTCGGTCGCCGCGCGCCATGCCGCGACCTGGCGCGGGGTGTTGAGCACCGGCACCGCCGGCGAGGCGAGCGCCGCCGCCATCTCGCCGTCCTGCACCCCGTGGAGCACCGCCAGCCGCGTCCGCGCCGGCATCGTGCCGAGCGCCGCCGCCTCGTCCCACGACGCGACGAAGAACTCGCGGCAGCCGGCCGCCGCCAGGGCCGCGACAGTCTCCCGCGCCCCCAGCCCGTAGCCGTCCGCCTTGACCGCCGCTCCCGTCGCCGCGCCGGCCATCGACACCGCCCGCCAGTTGGCGACGAGCGCCGCGGTATCGACGGTCAGGTGGAGGTTCGGCATCACGTGCCGCATATGGGAGCGTCGGTGCACTGGCAAACCGCGGTTGTGCCCGATCGTCGATCGGACCATATTCGAACCGTTATAGAGCGGAGATCGACATGCGCTATTCGACGAGCATCAAGCCGATCAGCTATTTCAAGGCGAATGCCGCCGAGATCCTGCGTAACCTCGCCGAGACGCGCGAGCCGATGATCATCACCCAGAACGGCGAGGCGACCGCGGTGGTGCAGGACGTCGCATCGTACGAGGCGACGCAGGAGACGCTGGCCCTGCTGAAGATACTGGCGTTGAGCCGGCAGGATATTGCCGCGGGCCGCGCCCGGCCGATCCGCGAGGTGATCGAGGAGTTGAAAGCCAAGCGCCGATGACGCCGGCATTCGCGGTCGTCGTCGATCCGGGTGCCGAAGACGATCTCCGCTCGCTCCACGCCTGGGTCAGCGAGCACCGGTCGTCCGAACAGGCGGACGAGCTGCTTGCCCGATTACTCGATCGCGTCGCCACGCTCGAGCATTATCCGCTGCGCGGGTCGGTGCCGAAGGAGCTGGAGGTGCTCGGCACGACCGAATGTCGCCAGCTTGTCCTGCCGCCGTACCGGCTGATCTACTACGTCGTCGACACGACCGTGGTGGTCGCGGTCATCGCCGACGGCCGCCGCGACATGGCGAACCTGCTCGCCCGCCGCCTGCTCGGGCGCTAACTGTAGCGCTCCGGCAGGTAGGCGTCGTTCGCCCGGTCGCTGAACTTGGTCGTCGTATTATCGTCGTTCAGGTAGTCGGCTTTCATCAGCCGGGTCCGAAAATTTCGTGATAACACTATTAAATAGTAGTCGAACCTGCCCCGTCGATCCGTGGCGTTGTTTGCCTACAATTACTTCAGCTTGGCCTTGGATCTCCAACTTCTTCTTTAACCACAAATCATATTTTATCGTTGTCTCGTTGCCACTAGCTTCCGTTGGAACAGTAGGCTCATGCAACGAATGATAATACTCTTCTCTGTAAACGAATAGCACTATGTCGGCATCTTGTTCTATTGAACCTGATTCCCGCAAGTCAGAAAGTTGCGGCCTTTTATCCTCTCTACTCTCAACTGCACGGCTTAGCTGTGATAGCGCGAGAACAGGAACTGATAATTCCTTAGCCAAAGTCTTTAGACCTCTCGATATTTCCGATATCTCCTGGACTCTATTTTCATTAGAAGATCTAGACGATCCTTGAAGAAGCTGAAGATAATCGACAACAATAATGCCAACATTTTTTTGTCGCTTTAGTCGACGAGCACGTGTTCGCAGTGCTGCTATAGATAACGCGGGCGTATCATCGATATATAGAGGAAGCGCATTCAGTTTACCAGCTGCTCTTGCGAGATCATTAAACTCTGACTGGCTAATTTTCCCTGTCCGAATACGCTCAGAGTCAACTCCAGACTGTTCAGCCAGGATTCTTGTCGCAAGTTGATCTGCCGACATTTCTAAACTAAAAAACGCCACTCCGGCGCCACTAGTTTCATTCTCGTTTAGATCATCAGCTCTATCAAGCAAATAGCGATATGCTGCTGAAAAAGCGATGTTTGTGGCTAATGCCGTTTTGCCCATTGCAGGTCGACCCGCCAAGATAATCAAGTCGCTCTTGTGCAGTCCACCAATTTTCTCGTTTAGCCCGGTTAGCCCTGTTGTGTATCCGGAAAGATGCCCGCCGGACTTGTATGCTTTTTCGGCCATTTGAATAGCCATTTTTGTTGCTTCGCCGAAGGTCTTGACCGACCCCGCCACCTCGCCCTGTTCGGCGACCTTGTACAGCGCGAGCTCGGCCGCCTCGATCTGCTTCAATGGCTCGACCCCGGCCATGGTGTCGAAGGCATTGGTCGCCATCTCGCGCCCGACGCGGATCATCTCGCGGAGCAGCGCGAGGTCGTAGATCTGCTGGGCGAAGTCGCGCGCGGCGATCAGCGCGGCGGACTGTTCGGTCAGCGTCGCGAGATACGCCGTGCCGCCGATCGCCATCATCTCGGGATCGGCGTCGAACAGCGGCTTGAGCGTCACCGGCGTCGCCGTCATCCGCCGGTCGATCAGCATGAGGATCGCGTCGTACACCCGGCCGTGGAGCGGCTCGAAGAAGTGCTGCGAGCCCAAGCGCAGCTGAACATCCTCGACCAGCCGGTTGTCGATCATCAGCGCGCCGAGCAGCGCCGCCTCGGCCTCGACATTGTGCGGCAGCGTCGCCGCCGGGACGAGGGCGAGCGGCGGTGCCAGCGGCACCGCGCCGGACGGTGGGAGGGGGGTGGGGGCCTGCATCGGAACGCTTGTCGCGCGATTGCGCGGGTGGGACAATAGTAGAACAAGTCGGTGGATAAGCCGGTATGGCCGGCGCGGCGGCCGGCGCGCTGAGCCGGCTCACCCTGCTGACCAATGCGCGGTGCGCGGCGGCGATCCATCTGTACGACGAGGCCGGCTTCGTCCACGACGCCAGCGTCGTGGCCGACGGCGCGCGCCATGCCGGTGCGACGTGCGATGTCGCTGCCGCTATTAGGAACTCACGCCCATGCGACCAAGTACGGGTCATGCTGGCGCACCCCAGCATCCACGGCGACGCCAGTGGCGACCGGCAGTGTCTTGCCCGCCCCTGGATGCTGGCGTGCGCCAGCATGACGGCACGGAGGTAGGAGGAGGCGCTTACCCGAAGGCAGCGCTCGACGCCGCGCCGCCAGCCCCGCTATAGCCCCCCAATGCCGCATCCCCTTGCCCACATCGACGCGTGGATCTTCGACCTCGACAACACGCTGTACCCGGCGAAGACCAACCTGTTCGCGCAGATCGACGCGCGGATGGGGAAGTTCGTCGCCCGCCTGCTCGGGGTCGATGCCGCCGAGGCGCACCGCGTCCAGAAGCACTTCTTCCACGCCCATGGCACCACGCTCCGCGGGCTGATGAACGAGCACGGCGTCGATCCGCATGCCTTCCTCGGCGAGGTCCACGACATCGACGTCTCGGTCGTCGCCCACGCGCCGGTGCTGGTCGAGGCGATCGC
>CAHJWP010000141.1 GCA_903642255.1 Sphingomonadaceae bacterium
GCTGGCCGCCCGCCGCGACCCCGGTCTCGCCGCCTTCATGGCGCTCAGCGTGCCGCGTTCGGTCGCCCGGCTGGCCGAGGCGGCGGGCGTGGCGACCGGCGGCCTCGCCGGGCCGCTGCGGGTCCAGGCGCTGACCGTGCTGTACCTCGCCGTCGCGCGGACGTGGCTCGCCGACGACAGCGACGATCTGAGCGCGACGATGAAGGAACTCGATACGCGGCTCGGGCAGGCGGAGACATGGGCGCGGCGGCTGCCGCACCGGCTCGCGCCCCTTTCGTCGCCGCCGTCAGAGTCGGTTACGCCGCCGACCGCTCCGCTGGCGCTGCCTGCTGCAACGCTTCGATCATCGGCCGGTCCTCCGGCGGAATGAGGCCGGTCAGCACCGTCCAGAAGCCGGTCACCGCATTCTGCCCGGCGTGGCCATAGGCGCGGGTCACACCGTCGCGCAGACATTCGAACAGTTCGGTCTCGAGCGCCGCGCCGGCCGCGGTCAGGCTCAGCATCCGCTGCCGCCGGTCGCGCGTGCCGACGGTCTGGACGACCAGCTCGCGCGCCTGCAGGTCGCCGAGTACACGACTCAGCGACTGCTTGGTGATGTTGAGCAGGTCGAGCAGGTCGCCGATCGGCATCCCCGGCCGCCGCGCGATGAAGTACAGCGCGCGGTGATGCGCCCGGCCGAGGCCCTGCGCCGCGAGATGGACGTCGGCACCTTTGACCATGTTGCTGTAGCCGAAGTAGAGCAGTTCGATGCCACGGCGGATTTCGGCCTCGCGCAGGAACTGGGGCGAGGCGGCGATCGGGGCCGCAGGCGATACCGCGCGAAGCAGATTTACGTCAGCCATGTTGACGCTTATGCCATCGAATGTTACGCCCGCCAACAATATCTTGTAACAATAGTGATGGGGATCGCGACGATGGCGCTGCTCGACCCGACGTTCGACGACCGCGACGGCGCGATCTGGTTCGACGGCGCGCTCGTCCCGTGGCGCGACGCGAAGGTCCACGTCCTGACCCACGCGCTGCATTATGCCAGCGCGGTGTTCGAGGGGATGCGCTGCTACGGCGGGGCGATCTTCGCGCTCGAGCAGCACAGCCAGCGGCTGATCGATTCGGCTAAGCTGCTCGGCTTCGACCTGCCGTGGTCGCGCGCGCAGATCGACGCGGCGTGCAACGCGACCGTCGCGGCCAACGGCCTCGCCGACTGCTACGTCCGGCCGATCGCGTGGCGCGGGTCGGAGCAGATGGGCGTCGCGGCGCAGAAGTCGAAGCCGCACCTCGCCGTCGCGTCATGGGCATGGGGGGCCTATTTCGGCGAGGAGGCGCTCGCCAAGGGGCTGCGCCTCAATATCGCCCAATGGCGACGGCCGGCCCCCTATACCGCGCCGACGCGGTCGAAGGCGGCGGGGCTGTACATGATCTGCACCCTGTCGAAGCACGCCGCCGCCGACGCGGGCTACGACGACGCGCTGATGCTCGACTGGCGCGGCCAGGTCGCCGAGGCGACGGGGGCGAACATCTTCTTCCTGAAGGACGGCGTCCTCCACACGCCGACGCCCGACTGCTTCCTCGACGGGATCACCCGGCGGACGGTCATCGCGCTGGCGCAGGTCCGGGGCATCGACGTCGTCGAGCGGGCGATCTGGCCCGAGGAGCTCGAGACCTTCGAGCAGGCGTTCCTCACCGGCAGCGCGGCCGAGGTGACCCCGCTCGCCGAGATCGGCCCGTGGCGGTTCGAGGTCGGCGCGCTGAGCCGGCAGCTCGCCGCTGACTACCGCGACCATGTCCGGGGGCTCGGTCCGTCGCGCCTTCCGGGCGTGGTGTCGCTAAAGGTCGCGTGAGCCGGCTCGATGGTGCTACCCGCGCGACCGTAACCAGACGTACACAAAGTTGACCTATGCACCGGCAACGGTTTCGATCTTCGACCGACGTGATTGCGGCGCGACTGCGGCGCCAGGTGAGTCCATGACGCGTACCCTTCACTGTTTCCTTGTCGCCGGCCTCGCTGCCATCCTGTGGGTCGTGCCGTCGATCGGCACGCAGGGCATGGGAACCGTCGGAGCGCGCTTCGTCCACCCCGATGCGGTCCTGATCGATACCGTGCCACTGGCGCGGTCGCAGGCGCGCGATGCCCTGATCCGCGCCGACAGCGTCGCGGAAAGTGCCCTCGGGTTGCCGTCGCCGGCGGTTTGACGTCGGTGCGGGCGGTGCGTAGACCGCGCCGGGAACGACGGGCGCGAACGACGAGAAGGCGGTAGGAATTGACTGTGACGCGCCGCTGGCGAGCCGTGACGGCGGCGGTCGCCGTGTTCCTCAGCCTGCCCGCGACCGGGCAGAGCGTCGACCCGCGCGTCCTCCAGCAACTCCAGAGCCAGCTCGGCGCGGGATCGACGACGACCGCGCCGAACGCGCTCGACGCGGCGCGCGGCGGCGGCGACCGGGCGACCGGCAGCGGCGACTCGGGCAGCGCGCTCACGCCCACCGGCCGCATCGACACCGATGAAGAGCAGGCGCTGCGCCGCGAGCAGTCGCGCCAGCAGCTCGACCGGCTGTACGCCGCGTCGCCGGTCGAGCGCGAGTATCGCGCCCGGCTGTCGGACCCGACGCTGCGTCAGTTCGGCTATGACCTGCTCCAGTCGGCGCAGCGCGGCACGCCGGGCACCGTTACCGGCAGCGTCGGCGACAGTTACGTCGTCGGTATCGGCGACGACCTCGTCATCCAGTTCCAGGGCGCGACCAACGCCAGCCGCACGGTCAAGGTCGACCGCGAGGGCCGCATCGTCGTCGATTCGCTCGCGCCGATCTATGCCGCCGGGCGCTCGCTCGGCGCGGTCCGGCGCGAGCTCGAGGCGGCGACCAAGCGGACGCTGCTCGGCACCGAGGTGTTCGTCTCGCTCGGCTCGGTCCGGGCGATCACCGTGTTCGTCGGCGGCGAGGTCGACCGGCCCGGCCAGTACAACCTGACGTCGCTGTCCGACGTCGGTGCGGCGCTGGCGCTCGCCGGCGGTGTCCGCCGCTCGGGCTCGCTGCGCAACGTCCGCATCGTCCGCGGCGGCGGCGGGGTCAGCGTCGACCTCTACGGGCTGATCGGCATCGGCGCGCCGCCCGCCGTCCGCCTGCAGGACGGCGACCGCATCATCGTGCCGGTCATCGGCGACACCGTCGCGGTCGCCGGCGCGGTCGCCCGGCCGGGCATCTACGAGGTCCGCCGCGGCACCAGCGTCGGCGCGGTGCTCGACTATGCCGGCGGGGCGCTGCGCCCGCGCGGCAATACGCTGGCGATCAGCCGCATAACGGCGGGCGGGGCGGAGACCTTCATCCGCGCCGCCGCGCTGAGCAGCCGGGTCGAGCCCGGCGACGCGATCCAGCTGGTCGGCGGCAGCGCCGGCGGCGCGACGGGGCGGGTCGTGCTGCGCGGTTACGTCGAGAACCCCGGACCGCGGCCGCTGGTCGCGACGCCGACCGTCGCCGACCTGCTCGGGCCGGTATCCGACCTGCGCTTCGACACCTATCTGCCGATGGCGATCCTCATCCGGCGCGACCCCGAGACCGCGGCGCGCGTCTTCCAGCCGGTCAACCTGATCACCGCGCTGCGGTCGCGGCCCGGGGTGAGCCTGCGCAGCGACGACCGGCTGTACGTCTTCAGCCGCGCCGACATCAGCTTTCTCAACACGATTCCCGTTCGCCGCATCGCGCTCGGCCAGCCCAATCCCTATCCCGAGTGCCGGTCGCTGGCGCGGCTCGAGGCGCTGGTCAGCGATACCAAGTCGGCGCGCTTCGATGTCGTCACGCGCGGCGCGTTCATCGTCGAGCGCGGCGGCCAGAGCGACGTCGCGGTCGGCGGCAACCTGCGCGCGGTGCGCAGCGACGAGGGGGTGCGGACCGGCGGCGACACGCTCGGCGGGCAGGGCACCACGCTCGTCCCGTTCGCCGGCACGCCGGGGTTCCAGGGGACGCAGGGCGCAACCGCGGCGGCACTGGCGCAGGCCGCGCCGTCGGCCAGCGACCGCGCGACGCCGGCGTTCCTCCCCGACGGCACGCGGATCACCTCGCCCGAGGGCAGCAGCCGCTGCCCGCTGGTCTTCGAGGAGGAGCCCGAGCTGCTCCCCGTGCTGATCGAGAACGCCGTCGCGGTCGGCGGCGCGGTGCGGGCGCCCGGGGCCTACCCGGTCGCCGATACGCTCAGCGCGCGTGACGTCGCCGCCGTGGCGCAGGGCATCATCCCCAACATCGGCGACCTGACGCTCGACGTCAGTCACGGCGGCGAGCTGCAGCGCATTGCGGTGGCGAACGATGGCCGCTCTGGCGGCGATGCCGTCCTTGCGACGACGCGGGTCGGGGCCGGCGACGACCTGCGCTTCAACGGGGCGCAGCCGCAGTTCGAGAACGGCGGCGTCCTGCTGACCGGCGAGGTGGCGCGGCCGGGCCTCTACACCATCCGGCGCGGTGAGCACCTGTCGGAGCTGATCGCCCGCGCCGGCGGCGTGACCGGCCTCGCCTATCCCTACGGCTCGGTCTTCACCCGGCGCAGCGTCAAGGAAGCGCAGCAGGAAGGCATCCGCCGCACGACGCGCGAGTTGACCAACGCCTTCATCGCCGCCGCCGCCCGCAAGAGCGGCAACGGCGGTGGCAGCGGCGACACGACGGCGATCGCGACGCTGATCGCCTCGCTCGGCACCGTCGAGGCCCCCGGCCGCGTCGTCGTCGAGGCCGATCCGCGGGCCCTGACGCTGCGCCCCGACCTCGATACCGTGCTCGAATCGGGCGACACGCTGTTCGTCCCCAAGCGGCCGAGCTACGTCCTCGCGCTCGGCGACGTCAGCAATCCGGGTGCCCTGCAGTTCAGCGTCGGCAAGACGGTGGTCGACTATATCGGCGAAACCGGCGGCACGTCGAAGACGGCCGACAAACGGCGCATCTTCCTCGTCCTGCCCAACGGCACGGCGCAGCCGCTGCGCGACCTCAAATCGATCAACCCGAAGGTCGTCGTCCCGCCGGGCAGCACGATCATCGTGCCCAAGGACGTCGATCCGCTGTTCACGCTCGACCTGATCCGCGACATCTCGGGGATCTTCGGCACCCTGATCTCGTCGGTGGCGACGGTCGGCATCCTCGCCACCCGCTAGCGCCGGGCGATGTTCGCGCTGATCTGTGCCGCGCTCGCCGCGCTGGCGGCGGCGGCCATCGGCCGCTGGGCGCGGCCGATCGGGACGACGCTCGGCCTGCTCGATTTCCCCGACGACCCCGGCGGCCGCAAGCTGCATGCCGGCGTGACGCCGCTCGTCGGCGGGCTCGCGGTGGCGGCGGTGACCGCGGCGACGGTCACGGCGACCATCGCCTTCGGACCGGATCACGGCAGGATGGTCGACCGCGACCTCGCCCGGCTCGGCATTGCCGTCACGACGATGTACCTGATCGGCGCGGCCGACGACCGCTTCGACCTCAGCGTCCGCGCGCGGCTGGGCATCGCGGCGCTCGTCCTGCTGCTGATCGTCGGCACGACGCCCGATTTCGCCGTCGCCTTCATGCGCTTCGGCCGCGCTCCGACGATGCTGCTGCTCGGGGCCGCGGCGGTGCCGTTCACCCTGCTGTGCCTCGTCGGGCTGCTCAACGCGGTCAACATGGCCGACGGCAAGAACGGCATCGTCATCGGTCAGGCGCTGGTCTGGTCGGCATTTCTCCTCGTCCATCTGCCGCCGACGGTCGTTCCCGTCATGGCGGCGGTCGCGGCGGCGCTCGCCGTCCTGTTCGGGTACAACCTGCGCGGCCGCCTGTTCCTCGGCGACGGCGGCAGTTATGCCGTGTCGGCGCTGTTCGGCCTGCTGGCGATCTATGGCTACAACCATGGCTTCGCCGATGTCGGGGCGGACGACGTCGCCCTGCTGTTCGCCGTGCCGGTGTTCGACACGCTGCGGCTGCTGGTCGGCCGCGCGCTCCGCGGCAAGTCGCCGTTCGCCGGCGGGCGCGACCATCTCCACCATTATCTCTACGCCCGCATCGGCTGGCCGCGCGGGCTGGTCGTCTATCTCGGCCTCGTCGCGCTGCCGAACCTCGCCGCGGCGCTGACCGGCGGCGCGCTGGCGTGGCTGGCGGTCACGGCCGTTGCCTACACCGCGGTGCTCGTCTGGGCGCGGCGCGGCCGGTGACGTGCGCTTGCCATCGGCGGGCGAGGGCGTAGAACGCGGCGTCGCTACGCATTGGGGCGTCGCCAAGTGGTAAGGCACCGGTTTTTGGTACCGGCATCCGCAGGTTCGAATCCTGCCGCCCCAGCCAGCGAGCAGCAGACGGTCAGGTCACCCGGCCGGTGGCGCGGCCGGAACCCGCGCGACGTCGCACCGCGACCGTCGGCC
>CAHJWP010000142.1 GCA_903642255.1 Sphingomonadaceae bacterium
GAGGGGCTCGCCCGGCCGCTGGCGGCGCTCGAGGCGCGGCTCGTCGCGGTGCTCGACGATCCGCCCGACTGGCTCGACGGGCCGGGCCGGGCGCGGGTCGAGGGCGCGGCGGCGGGCTTAAGGCTGCGCGGGCAGCTGCTGGCCGCGTGGGTCGGGCTGCTGGCGCGGCTCGGCGGCGCGGCCGACCCCGACTTCATCGACTGGTTCGCCGTCGACCGGATCGAGGGGCGCGAATACGACGTGGGCGTCCACCGCCGCTGGCTCGACCCGACGCGGCCGCTGGCAAGGGCGGTGTTCGAGCCGGCCCATGGGATCGTCGTGACGTCGGCGACGCTGCGCGGTGGGTGCGGGGGTGATGCAGCGGTGATGCAGGGGCTGACGTGGGAGGTGGGCGAGCTGCGCACGGGCGTCGGCCACCTCGCATTGCCGCCGCAGCGCTTCGCCGTCGACAGCCCGTTCGACTATGCGGCGAACGCCCGCG
Organism: Sphingomonadaceae bacterium; assembly: GCA_903642255.1. Lineage (GTDB taxonomy): Bacteria > Pseudomonadota > Alphaproteobacteria > Sphingomonadales > Sphingomonadaceae > Polymorphobacter_B. The sequence continues at coordinate 482 of CAHJWP010000142.1, forward strand.
TGCTGATCGTCACCGACCTCAGGCGCGGCGATCTGCCAGCTTTGGCAACGGCTTACCGGCGGCTGATCGAGGCGGCGGACGGCGGGACGCTCGGCCTGTTCACCGCCATCGCCCGGCTGAAGGCGGTCCACGCGCGCATCGCCGACCCGCTCGCCCGGGCCGGCCTGCCGCTCCTCGCCCAGCACGTCGACCCGATCGACACCGGCACGCTGGTCGATATTTTCCGTGCCGAACCAAGGGCTTCGCTCCTCGGCACCGACGCGCTGCGCGACGGCGTCGACGTGCCGGGCCAGTCCTTGCGCCTCGTCGTCATGGAGGGCGTCCCGTGGCCGCGGCCGACCGTCGTCCACGCCGCCCGCCGCGCCGCGTTTGGCGGCGCGGCGTACGACGATCTCGTCACGTCGGCCCGCCTCCGGCAGGCGTTCGGCCGGCTGATCCGCCGCGCCGATGACCGCGGCACCTTCGTCCTGATCGGCCCCGCCGTGCCGTCGCGCCTGCTGGGGGCGTTCCCGCCCGGCACCCGCGTCGAGCGCGTCGACCTCGACACCGCCGTCGCCGCCGTCCGCGCCGGGATCGCCGTGCCACAGCCGGCATAAGGCCGATTGTCACGGGCACCCACCACGGCTAGGCGTCGTTCTCCGCGATGAGGGGCGACGCGCGTGAAGACCCTGACCCTGCTGCGCCACGCCAAGTCGACGTGGGACGATCCCGTCGCGCGCGATTTCGACCGGCCCCTGAACGGCCGCGGCAGGCGGGCCGCCGCGCGGATCGGGCAATGGCTGGCCGACGAAGGGCTGGGCGATGGAGAGACAGCCGAGGGCCCCGTCTTCGACCTTGTCCGCGCCAGCCCCGCGGTCCGCGTCCGCCAGACGATCGAGGGCGTCGAGGACGGCCTGCGCCGCCCGCTCGGTGCGCTGTTCGAGCCGCGCATCTATCTCGCCAGCGCCGTCACCCTGCTCGACATCGTCCAGGGCTTCGCGCCCGATGCGGCGTCGGCGCTGCTGATCGGCCACAACCCGGGGCTCGAGGACCTGCTCCTGCTCCTCACCCCCGACGCCGATCCGCTGCGCGGCGAGGCGGAGATCAAATACCCGACGGCGACGCTCGCCATCCTCGACCTTGCCGTCGACACGTGGCGCGACGCCGGCGCGGGGTGCGCGACGCTCCGCCATTTCATCCGCCCGCGTGACCTCGATGCGAGCTTAGGGCCGGACGACTAGCGCAACATCGGCCGCTGGGCGGCAAGGTCGTTGCGCAGCGTCGTCGCCGCGACGCCGCCCTCGCCCATGGCGTGGCTGATCTGGTCGAGGCCCAGCACGACATCGCCGGCCGCGTAGAGGCCCGGCACACTGGTCCGCTGGTGGTCGTCGACGGTGATGCAGCCGGCGTCGACCGTCGCCGCGCCGAGCGACGCCGCCAGCCCCGAGCGGATGTGCGAGCCGAGCGCCGGATAGATGCTGGCGAAGGTCAGCCGCCCCGCCGCGGTGTCGAGCGCGATTCCGTCGGCCACCAGCGCGAAGCCGGCGGCCGGCCCGTCGACCAACATCACGCCGGCCTCGGCGAGACGCGTGCGGTCGTCGGTGCCGATGTCGTGGCGGCCGTCCGGCGCGACCAGCGTCAGGTCGGCGGTGAAGCTGCGCAGGAACAGCGCCTCGCGGACGCCGTGACTGCCACTGCCGATGACGGCGACGCGGACGTCGGTCACCTCATAGCCGTCGCATACCGGGCAGTAGCGAATGGTGCCCGTGGCCAGTCCGGCATCGTGCAGGTCGTCGGGCATCGCCGGCCGGCGATTGACGACGCCGGTCGCGAGCACGACGGCGCGCGCGCTGACCTGGCGGTCGCCTGACGTGGCGACGAACTCTTCCCTGTCGCGGGTCAGGACATCGACCTGCGCCGGAACGACCGTCGCGCCGTACTCGACCGCCTGATCGCGCATCGCCGCAACGAGGGCCGCGCCCGCGATGCCGCCCGGGTAGCCGGCGTGGTTGCGCGTCCGCGGAATGGTCGCGGCGCGGCTGCGGCCGGCGTCGATGACGATCGTGCGCAGATGGAAACGCGCGAGGTAGATCGCCGCCGTCAGTCCGGCCGGGCCGCCGCCGATCACCAGCGCGTCGCAGTCGGTCATGCGCGCCGCTGCCGCGCGGCGTGCCCGGCGGCGGTGACGAGGACGGCGGTGGAAAGCAGGATGCCCGACACCAGCGCGGCAATGCCCAGCAGCCCGGCAGGGCTGAGATCGGCCGCGACGCGCAACCGAACGTTCCTGCCCGCCTCGAACAGGATTTCGGCATGCTGCTGGCCGGGGCCGGCGGGGACATTCCTGGTCATACCGCGACAACGCCGCCACGCCGCCCGGGTTCACCGGTCACGATGGCGCGCGCGCGGCCTCCCGACGGGCGCGCTTCGCCTCCTTGCGCGCCTTCTCCTCTTCCTTGCGGGCGCGCTTGCCCCGACGCCGGTCACGCTCGCGCTGGCCGGGGGCGACGGTGTTGATGCCGGCGCCGACGATGCGGACGGGGGCGGTGACGACGTCGGCCGCCGCGCCGACGACCGTCGAGACGCAGGCGTTAAGACTCAGCAGCAGCGCCGCCGCCACCGCCGCCCGGATCACACGGTGAAGCTCTCGCCGCAGCCGCAGCTGCCCTTGGCATTGGGGTTGGTGAAGACGAAGCCGGCGGCGAAGTCGTCCTCCGCCCAGTCCATCTCGCTGCCGATCAGGTACATCAGCGAGCCGCCGTCGATGAACAGCGTGCCCCCCGGCGTCGCCACCGCCTCGTCGCCGGGCGCGGCGGCGGTGACATAGGTCAGCGAGTAGGCGAGCCCCGAGCAGCCGCGCTTTGGCGTTGTCAGACGGACCCCGGCGGCGGTTTCGGGGGCGCGGGCGATCAGGTCGGCGATGCGCGCCGCGGCGCTGGCGGTGACAGTGATCGGCGCGGGGCGCGGCCGGCGGGCACGGGGTTCGGCGACCGGGACAGCGCCGGCGAGCGTGTCCATCACAGCATCCCCAATTCGAGCTTGGCGGCGTCGGTCATCTTGCCCGGATCCCACGCCGGGTCCCAGACGAGGTTGACGTCGGCGGTGGCGACGCCGGGGACGTTCATCACGCGCATCTCGACCTCGCCCGGCATCGTCTCGGCGACCGGGCAGTGCGGCGTGGTCAGCGTCATCGACACGGTGACATGGCCGTCGGCGATGTCGACGCCGTAGATCAGGCCGAGGTCGTAGATGTTGACCGGGATTTCCGGGTCGTAAATGTCCTGCAGCGCGGCGATCACCGCGTCATAGACCTCGCCGCCCGGCGCATCGGCGGGAACGGTCGCGGGGTTCTGGGTCAGGAAGCCGTCGAGGTAGTCGCGACCCCCGCCGACGGGTGGTGCCTTCGGCACGGCCGGGGCCGCGGTCACTTCCTCGATCTCGAAACCACGCTCACTCATCCGAAGATCCTCGTCACCCGCTTGACCCCGTCGACCAACCGCTCGACATCCGACAGGTCGTTGTACACCGCGAAGCTCGCCCGCGCCGTCGCCGGCACGCCGAGCAACGCCATCAGCGGCTGGCAGCAATGATGGCCGGCGCGGATCGCCACCCCGCCCTCGTCCAGAATAGTGCCGATGTCGTGCGGATGCACCCCGTCGAGCGCAAAAGACACGATGCCCGCCGAGTCCTCCGGCCCGAACAGGGTCAGCGAATTGACCGACCGCAGCGCCTCGCGCGCCGCCCGCGCCAGCCCGCGTTCGTGCGCGTCGATCACGTTGAGGCCGATGCCCTCGACATAATCGATCGCCGCGGCCAGCCCGATCGCGCCGACGATGTGCGGCGTCCCCGCCTCGAACCGCTGCGGTGGCGGGGCATAGGTCGACCGCTCGAACGTCACCGTTTCGATCATCGCGCCGCCGCCGTGCCACGGCGGCATCGCCGCGAGGATCTCGCGCCGTGCCCACAGCACGCCGATGCCGGTTGGGCCGTACAGCTTGTGGCCGGAGAAGGTGTAGAAGTCGGCCCCGAGCGCAGCGACGTCGACCGCTAGCCGCGGTGCCGCCTGACAGCCGTCGACGAGGAGCAGCGCGCCGGCCGCATGGGCGGCGGCGGCGATGCGGGCGACATCGGTGACGCCGCCGAGCACGTTCGAGAGATGAGTGACGGCGACCAGCTTCGTCCGCGGCCCGATCAGGGCAATCAGCGCGTCGGTGTCGATGCGCTGGTCGGCGGTCAGCGGCGCGACGTCGATTTCGATGCCGGTGCGGTCGCGCAGCAGCTGCCACGGCACAATGTTGCTGTGGTGCTCGAGCGCCGAGATGAGGATGCGGTCGCCGGGCCTGAGCGCGTTGCCCCAACTGTTGGCGACGAGGTTGATCGCCTCGGTCGCGCCGCGGACGAAGACGATCTCGTCCGCCGCCCCGCCGATGAAGCGGGCGACGGTCGCGCGCGCCGCCTCATAGCGCTCGGTCATCGTCGCCGAGCGGGCGTAGACCCCGCGGTGGACGGTGGCGTATTCGGGGCCATAGGCGCGGGCGATGGCGTCGATGACGTGCCGCGGCTTCTGTGCCGTCGCCGCCGAGTCGAGATAGGCCCAGTTGTCGGCGAGACCGGGGAAATCCCGCCTTCTACTCCCCTCCCCTTCAGGGGAGGGGCCGGGGGTGGGGAAGGACGCCTCGGCCGTTGTGACGGCCCCACCCCCGGGCCGCGCTGCGCGCGTCTCTCGCCCCTCCCCTGAAGGGGAGGGGAAGCTGAGCAGCCCGGTCATGCCCGCAGCCAAGCGACGGCGCGTTCGGCCAGTTCCGGTGCCCCGGCCAGCGCGTCGGCGATGAACGCCTCGGTCAGCAGCGTGCGCGCTTCGGCCTCACCGATGCCGCGGCTCGCCATGTAGAAGAGGGCCTGCGCGTTCAGCTCGCCGACCGTCGCACCATGGGCACACTTGACGTCGTCGGCGAAGATTTCGAGCTCGGGCTTGGCATTGGCCGTCGCCGTGCGCGACAGCAGCAGCGCCTTGACCGACTGGACCGCGTCGGACTTCTGCGCCCCGCGCGCGACGGCGACCTTGCCGAGGAAGCTGCCGGTGGCGCGGTCGTCGAGGACGGACCGGATCGTCTGGCGGCTGGTCGCGTGCGGGGCGGCATGGGTCACGGTGGTGACGATCTCGCGTGTCGCGGTGCCGCGGCCGAGGATGACGCCGCCAAGCTCAAAGCGCGCTCCCTCGCCGAGCGTCACGTCGAGCGCGACGCGGCCAAAGTCGCCACCCATCGCCACGACGTGGACGGTCAGTGACCCGCCCGCCCTGACGACGACGTCGAGCGCGTCGATCGCCGTCGCCTCGCCATCCTGGACGATCGTCCGCGTCACGTGCTCGCCCGCCGCGATGACCAGCCGCTCGGGCTCCGGCAGCGGCCACGCGCGCTCGACCGCGGCGAGGTCGCTGTAGCGCCACGCCTCGTCGCGGCGGGTGGGGAGCGCCGTCATGCTGCCTGATCCAACGCATAGCCGTCGCGTTCGAGGTCGTGCGCCAGCTCCGGCCCGCCGCTGCGGACGATGCGTCCGGCGACGAGCACATGGACCGCATCGGGAACGACATAGTCGAGCAGCCGCTGGTAGTGGGTGATGAGCAGCGTCGCCGTCGTCGGCGAACGCAGCCGGTTGATCCCCTCCGAAACCACCCGCAGCGCGTCGATGTCGAGGCCGCTATCGGTCTCGTCGAGTACCGCGACGCGCGGGGTCAGCACCGCCATCTGGACCATCTCGTTGCGCTTTTTCTCGCCGCCCGAGAAGCCGACGTTGACCGGCCGCTTGAGCATGTCGAGCGACAGGCCGAAGCCCTCGGCGTGGCTC
>CAHJWP010000143.1 GCA_903642255.1 Sphingomonadaceae bacterium
GCCGCGCTCGACGCGCGCGTCGCGCTGCTGGCGGGGATGGACATCGCCGTCCTCGACCGCTGCCGGGCGGAGCGGGTACGGCTGATGCCGGGGGCGAAGACGCTCGTCGCGACAATGCGGGGCGCGGGCGCGCGGACCATCCTCGTCTCGGGCGGCTTCACCGCCTTCGCCGGGCCGGTGGGCAAGGAACTCGGCTTCGACCGCGTCGTGGCGAACACGCTGCTCGTCGAGCACGGCCGGCTGAGGGGCACCGTCGCGCGGCCGGTGGTCGACAGCGCCACCAAGCTCAGCGAACTATGCGCCGCCGGCGTCCCGCTCATCGCGACGCTGGCGGTCGGCGACGGGGCCAACGACATTCCGATGCTGACCGCCGCCGGGCTGGGCGTCGCCTACCACGCCAAGCCCGCGGCGGCGGCGGCGGCCGATGCGGCGGTCCGCGCCGGCGATCTGACGGTGCTGCTCTGGGCGCAGGGGATCGCGCGGCGCGACTGGCTGAGCAGGTGAGGCGTATTCGTTCTCGCTGACGCCGTTAAGGTTCTTTCGGTCGGTCAGGTTGCGCCCGACCACGGCGACCTCCTGGCGCGAGAGCCCTTCAGCCGGCCAGCGCCGCCCTGATCCGCTCGTTGACCACCGCCGGGTTGGCCTTGCCGCCCATCGCCCGCATCGTCTGGCCGACGAAGAAGCCGAACAGCTTGTCCTTGCCGCTGCGGTACTCGGCGAGCTTGTCGGGGTTGGCGGCGAGGACGTCGGCGACGGCCGCGTCGATTGCGCCGGTGTCGCTCGTCTGGCGGAGCCCCCGGGCGTCGACGATCGCCGCGGCGCCGTCGCCAGTGTCGAGCATGATCTCGAACACCTGCTTGGCCAGCGAGCCCGACAGTGTCTTGTCGTCGATCAGCGCAAGGAGCTCGGCGGCAGCGGTGGGAGTCACCGGCGACGCGTCGAGGCCGACGCCGAGGCGCTTCAGCGCGGCGAACAGCTCCGACGTCACCCAGTTGGCCGCCGGCTTGGCGAGGTCGAACCCCGGCTTCCCCGTCCGCCGGACGAGGTCGGCAAGCAGCGCCTCGAACCAGTCGGCCGTCTCGCGCTCGGCGGTCAGCACCGCGGCGTCGTACGGCGACAGGCCGAAGCCGTCGACGTAGCGCGTCCGCTTCGCCCCCGGCAGCTCGGGCAGCGACGCCGCGCACTCGGCGACGAAGGCCTCGGTCAGCGTCACCGGAAGGAGATCGGGGTCGGGGAAGTAGCGATAGTCGTGCGCGTCCTCCTTCGACCGCATGGCCCGCGTCGTCATCCGGTCGGGGTCGAACAGGCGCGTCTCCTGGACGATCGTCCCGCCGGCCTCGATCACGTCGACCTGCCGCCGCGCCTCGGCCTCGACCGCGGCCATGATGAAACGGACCGAATTGACGTTCTTGGTCTCGGTCCGCGTCCCGAACGCGTCGCCGGGCTTACGCACGCTGACGTTGACGTCGGCACGCATCGAGCCTTCCTCCATGTTGCCGTCGCAGCTGCCGACGTACCGCAGCAGCGACCGCAGCGACCGGACATAGGCCCCGGCCTGCGCCGGCGAGCGGAGGTCGGGCTTCGACACGATCTCCATCAGCGCGCAGCCCGAGCGGTTGAGGTCGACATAGGTCATCGTCGCATGGCCGTCGTGGACCGACTTGCCGGCGTCCTGCTCGAGGTGGAGCCGCTCGATACCGACGCGCTTCGCCGGTTCGCCGTCGGGTTCGATGTCGAGGTGCCCCTCGCCGACGATCGGGTGATAGAGCTGGCTGATCTGATAGCCCTGCGGCAGGTCGGCGTAGAAGTAGTTCTTGCGGTCGAAGCGGCTGACGCGGTGGACCTCGGCGTCGAGCGCCAGCCCCGTCCGCACCGCCTGCCGGACGCACTCGCCGTTGAGGACGGGGAGCATCCCGGGCATGGCCGCGTCGACGAGGCTGACCTGCGTGTTGGGCGCAGCCCCGAAGCTGGCGGCGGCCCCGGAGAACAGCTTGGACTTGGCCGTCACCTGGGCATGGACCTCGAGCCCGACGACGATCTCCCAGTCGCCGGTCGCGCCGCGGACGGTATAGGGGGCGGTGGGGTCGGTCATCCTCCCCTCCTAATCCGATTGTCATCCCTGCGAAAGCGGGGACCGATCGCCCCGAGGGTCGAGGAGACGGGTCCCCGCTTTCGGGGGATGCCAAAGGGCAAAGGGCCTAAGCCCCTGGCGCCGGATACTGCAGGTACATCAGCCGCTTGATCTCGCGTCGGCCCTTGGTCACCGTGTCGAGGATCAGGCCGCAGACCACCGACAGCACGGCGACGATGGTCAAGCCCGTGATCAGGATCGCGGTTGGAAAGCGCGGCACCAGACCGGTATGGACGTAGGTGATCGCCAGCGGCACGGCGAGGATCGCGGCGAGCAGCAGCAGCACCCCGGCAATGACGCCGAAGAACACCACCGGCCGCTCGCTGCGGTAGAGCGCGACCATCGTCCACAGGATGCGCCAGCCATCGGCATAAGTGCTGAGTTTCGACACCGAGCCGGTCGGCCGCTCGTAATAGGCCGTCGGCAGCTCGGCGCACGGCATGGCGAGCTCGAGCGCGTGAATGCTGATCTCGGTCTCGATCTCGAAGCCGGCCGACAGCACCGGGAAGCTCTTGACGAAGCGCCGCGAGAACACCCGGTAGCCGGTCAATATGTCGCTGAACGACTGGCCGAACATCCGCGTCAGCAGCCCGGTCAGCAGCTTGTTGCCGAACGCATGGCCGCGGCGATAGGCGGCGTCGGCATCCGCCGCCGTCACCCGCGTGCCGACGACCATGTCGAGCTGCTCGGCGGTCAGCAGCGCGACGAGGCGCGGCGCGGCGGCGGCTTCGTAGGTCGCGTCGCCGTCGGCCATGACGTAGACGTCGGCGTCGATGTCGGCGAACATCCGCCGGACGACCGCGCCCTTGCCCTGGCGGCGCTCGCCGCGGACGACGGCCCCGGCGGCAGCGGCGACCTCGCGGGTGCGGTCGGCCGAGTTGTTGTCGTAGACATAGACGGTCGCTCCCGGCAGCGCGGCGCGGAAGTCGCGCACCGTCTGGCCGATCGCCGCCTCCTCGTTGTAGCACGGCAGCAGCACGGCGATCCGCGGTCCGGTCACGCGGTCGTCTCCCGGATCGCCCGCCGCGCCGGCATCGTGACGGCGGCGGCGTGGCCGAGCGTCGCCACCGCGGCGACCGAGGCGAGCCACGCGATCCGCCCGGTGTAGCGGTCGCGGATGCCCGACAGCACCCCCGACACCGCGGCATTGACCGCCAGCCCGGCGACGATGAGTGCGATCGCCGCGACCAGCCGCCGATCGACCGGGGCCACGGCGCGCCGGCCGACCCACGCCGGCCGGGCGAGCGCCACCGCCGCGACGGCGAGAACGACGAGGGCCGCGCCGTAGAGCCACTGGGTGACCTGGCTGACGCCATGCAGCGGAAAGTCGCCGACGACGATCCCGCTCGTCGGATAGGCCGCCATGGCAGGCACCAGCGGCGGGTCGATATGCCAGCGCGACGGCACGCGCTGGGCAAAATCGTTCATCCCGGCGAAGACGAACTCGTGGATCGAATACTGGGCCGCCTCGATCGCTGCGGCGACCGGGCGTGCGGCGACCGCACCCGCGACGATCGCCCCCGCCTCGTCGTTCAGCCGCTGGCGGTCGGGCAGGCTCATCACGTTGAACACGCCGTCCGGCCGGCCGGCCCACAGGAACTGGTCGTGATCCATCGGCAGCCGGTGGCGCAGGCGGCACAGGAAATAGGGCCGGGTCGGGCAGACGTCGTCGAGATAGGCCGGCACCACGCTCCCCTCGATCATCCGCGCGAGGACGAACGGCTGCGACGCCATCTTCGCGCCGTAGACGGCGCCGACGACCGGTGCCACCAACGAATGCGCCACCAGCGCGACGCCGCATGCCGCCGCCGCGATCAGCCAGCCGCGGCGGGCAAACCAGCGCGCCCGCCACGCACACGCCCCGCCGGCGACGACGACCAGCCCGACGGCGAGGAAGCCGCGGTGGAACAACAGGCTGGCCAGCAGCGTCGCCGCCCAGAACCAGCGCTCGCCGCGCGGCATCGCCGGCTCGGTCAGGAGGAAGGCGAGGGCGAGGATCGCCGGGCCGAGAAAGACGTCGGGGATCAGGACGCAGGCGTAGAACGCCAGCCCGCCGACGAACGCCAGCGCGACCGCGGCGATCCCCGTCGTGCCGGTCACCCCGAGCCGCCGCAGCGCCAGCATCAGCGCGGCCGCGGCGACCGCCGCCTGCGCCGCCGCGGCGAGCCACACGCCGCCGATGCGGTCGACGACGGCGAGCACGACGCCGTAATACGGCGAGCGCGCCTCGGAGATGCCGTTGTCGGCCGCCGCCGCCGCCGGCATCCCCGCGGCGACCTGATGGAGCGGGCGGTGGTGGCCGCCGAACGCGCCAAGTACCGCTTCGCCGGCGCTGTTATAGCCGAGCGTATCGGGGAACAGGACCGGCAGCCGGTTGGTCACCGCGACGCCGAGCATGGCTGCGGCAATGATGACGACGGCGAGAACGAAAGCGGGACGACTTATCGGCAGCACCCGCCCGGATGGCACTTGCCGACTATGCACCCACCGTCTCCACTCGCGTCGCAGCAACGCTTAACGCTGCACCGCAGCAGGATCAACCGCATTGGTGGTGCGGGCGCTACCACCACCGTGCCGGCCGGCCGGCAAATCCCGCCGCCCGCTCCAGCGCGAAGCCGGCGTTCAGTACCCCCGCCTCGTCGAGCGGCCGGCCGATGACCTGCAGCCCGAGCGGCAGGCCGGTCGCCGTCAGCGCCGCGGGCACGCTCATCGCCGGCAGCCCGGCGAGCGACGACGGCACGGTGAACACGTCGTTGAGGTACATCGCCAGCGGGTCGGCCTTGTCGCCCGGGCTGAATGCTGCCGACGGCGCGGTCGGCGTCAGCAGCACGTCGCACCGCTCCCACGCCGCCTCGAAGTCGCGGGCGATCAGCGTCCGCACCTTCTGCGCCTGGCGGTAATAGGCGTCGTAGAAGCCCGCCGACAGGACGTAGGTGCCGATCATGATCCGCCGCTTGACCTCGGGCCCGAAGCCGGCGGCGCGCGTCGCCTCGTACATCGCGTCGAGCGTCCCGCCGTCGGGGGCGACGCGCAGGCCGTAGCGGACGCCGTCGTAGCGGGCGAGGTTCGACGACGCCTCGGCCGGGGCGATGATGTAATAGGCCGGCAGGGCGAATTTGGTGTGCGGCAGCGACACGTCGACCACGCTCGCCCCGGCGTCCTTCAGCCACGCCAGCCCGGCGTCCCACATCGCGGCGATCTCGAGGTCGATCCCGTCGAGCCGGTACTCCTTGGGCACCCCGACCCGCACGCCGCGCAGGTCGCCCGTCAGGCCGCCCGCCCAGTCGGGCACGGCGACGTCGAGCGACGTCGCGTCCTTCGGATCGAACCCCGCCATCGACTGGAGCAGGATGGCGCAATCGGTCACGTCGCGCGCCATCGGCCCCGCCTGGTCGAGCGACGAGGCGAACGCCACCACCCCCCAGCGCGAGCAGCGGCCATAGGTCGGCTTGATGCCGGCGATGCCGGTGAACGCCGCCGGCTGGCGGATCGACCCCCCGGTGTCGGTCCCCGTCGCGCCCGGGCATAGCCGCGCCGCGACCGCCGCCGACGACCCTCCGCTCGATCCGCCCGGCACCAGCACGCGGTTCGAGCCCGCGCTGCGCCACGGCGAGACGACCTCGCCGAAGGCGCTCGTCTCGTTTGACGAGCCCATCGCGAACTGGTCCATGTTGAGCTTGCCGAGCATCCCCGCGCCGTCGGCGAACAGCCGCGCCGTCACCGTGCTCTCGTACTGGGGCACGAAGCCTGCGAGGATCTTTGACCCCGCCGTCGTCTGGACGCCCTCGGTCGCGAACAGGTCCTTGATGCCGAGCGGGATGCCGCTGAGCGGCTTCGCCTCCCCCAGCGCCAGCGCCGCGTCTGCCGCCGCTGCCGCCGCCCGGGCATGGTCGGGCGTCTCGACGATGAAGGCGTTGAGCGGCCGCGCCGCCTCGACCGCGGCTATGTGCGCCTCGGCCAGCTCGGCGGCCGAGAAGGCTTTGGCCCGCAGCCCTGACGCCATCGCGGCGAGGGTGAGGTCGGGGAGGGCGGTCACTCGATCACCTTCGGCACAGCGAAGAACCCCGCCTCGCTCGCCGGCGCGTTGGCCAGCACCTTGGCGACCACGCCGCCGTCGGTCACCTCGTCGGCCCGCCAGCGCAGCACGTTGGGGATGAC
>CAHJWP010000144.1 GCA_903642255.1 Sphingomonadaceae bacterium
GCAGCCCGCCGCTCAGCGCGGGCCTGGCGAAGCGCTCCTGCCGCCCACCCCGCCATTCCGGCGCCGGTTGCGGTCTTTGAAGGAGAAGAGCCGTGGAACTCAAGCATATCGATCTCGCCTGCCTGTCGGTGTGGCCGGCCAACATGCGGGTCAAGGGCAAGACCCCTGATCTGACCAACATCCTGCCGTCGGTGCGGGCGCGCGGGGTTCTCGTGCCGCTGATCGTGCGGCTGAACGGCAGTCCCGAGACCTACGAGATCGTCGCGGGTAAGCGTCGCTATTACTCGGCGCTGGCGGTGGCTGAGGAGACGGGTGAGGCCGAGCCGCTGCCGTGCGCGGTCATCGAGTCCGGGGACGATGCCGCCGCCCTCGAAGCCTCGCTGATCGAGAACATCGCCCGGCTCGATCCCGACGAGGTGACCCGCTGGGAGACGTTCACCCGGCTGGTCCGCGAGGGCCGCAAACCCGAGGACATCGCCTCGACCTTTGGGCTGACCGACCTGCAGGTGCGGCGGACGCTGGCGCTCGGCAACCTGCTTCCCCGCGTCCGTACTCTCTACCGCCGCGGCGAGATCGACGCCGCCACCGTCCGGCATCTGACCCTCGCGTCAAAGGCGAAGCAGCGCGAGTGGCTGGCTCTTTACGACGACAAGACGGCGTATTGCCCGACCGGCAGTAGTCTCAAGGCATGGGCGTTCGGTGGGGCGTCGATCCCGGTCAGTGCGGCGCTGTTCGATCTTGCCAGCTATACCGGCGAGATCGTGTCCGACCTGTTCGGCGACGAGCGCTACTTTGCCAATGCCGAGACGTTCTGGGCAGCGCAGATTGCGGCGATTGATGGCAAGGTGCAGGCCTACCGCGAAGCCGGGTGGAGTGAGGTCGTCGTCCTGCCGACCGGCAGCGTGTTCCAGACGTGGGAGCATGAGCGGCGGACCAAGGCCAAGGGCGGGCGCGTCTACATCAGCGTGGGCTCGCGTGGCGATGTGTCGGTCCACGAGGGCTATGTCACCGCCAAGGAAGCACGGCGGGAAGCGAGGGGCGAGGCAACGACCGACCGACCGGTCCGGCCGGAGGCGAGCGCGAACCTCAACGACTATGTCGACCTTCACCGCCATTCCGCCGTCCGGGCGAGGTTGGCCGATGCTCCCGGCGTCGCGTTGCGGGTCGCCGTCGCGCAGATGATCGCCGGTTCGCCGCTGTGGTCGGTGCGGGTCGCGTCGCAGCGGGCGACAACCGATGCGGTCACCGAGAGTGTCGAGATTAGTCCGTCCGAGGGACTGTTCGATGCCAAGCGGCGCGCAATCCTCGCCATGTTGGCGTTCGATCCCGAAGCCCCGACCGTCACCGGCGGCAACGGCTATGACGAAGGCCTGACCCAGCTGTTCGTCAAGCTGACCGCGCTGTCGGAAGCCGACGTGCTTGCCGTCCTCGCCATCGTCGTCGGCGAGACCCTCGATCCGCGCAGCGACATTGTCGATGCGCTCGGCATCGGCCTTGGCGTCGATATGGCGGCCGTCTGGCAGGCCGACGCCGCGTTCATTGATGCCCTTCGCGACCGCGAGGTGTTGCTCGGCATGATCGGTGAGGTGGCAGGTCCGGCGGTGGCCGAGGCCAACGTCAAGGAGCCGGTCAGGACGCTGCGGACGATCCTTCGTGATTGCCTCGACGGCACCGGCGGGCGGGCCAAGGCGGAAGGCTGGGTACCGCGCTGGCTGGCGTTCCCGGCGTCCGCCTACACTGCGCGCGGCGGGGTCGGCAGCGTGACGCGGTCGGCGCGGGCGGTGGCGGCGCTAACGCCGCTGACCGAGGTGCAAAACTCCGAGATGCACCAGGAAGCCGAGCCGGAGATCGAGCCGGTCCGCGCCGCCGCGTGATCCCCATTGCTGGCGGCGGGCGACCGTCGCCAGCCCTATTCCCTTCGATAGAGTATGGACGATGAGCGATCATCTCGACGCGAGCGATCAGCCCGATCCGCAGACCTTGCGCAACCTCGAAGCCGCGATGCGGTCGCTGCCCCAGCTGACCCGCGAGATATTCCTCGCCGCCCGCCTCGACGCGATGTCGTGTGGCGAGATCGCCAGCCGCACCGGGCTGACGGTCGAACAGGTCGGCGAGCGGATGGCCAGCGCGATGGCGGCACTCGACCGCGAGCTTGGCGCCGCGCCGACGCCGTGGTGGCGGAGGTGGCTCCGTCGCCTTTCCTGACGGCGGTGTGCCGGTCGCATTGGCGAGCGGCACACCTGTGCTTTGCGTCAGCGAACGGCTAGGAGGGGACAACAATGAACACCAGCCTCGACCACCTGCCGCAAGCGAAGCAGCGCGAGCTGGCGCACGTCGTCCGTATCCTGTTCGAGGAGTTTGCAGCCGCGCATGCGACGACGACGACGCGGTGGAAGAAGCAGGGGCGGATCGCCAAGATCGTGCTGTATGGCAGTTACGCCCGTGACGACTGGGTCGATGATCCGGTCGGCGGCTACACCTCGGACTACGACCTGCTGATCGTCGTCAACGACGACCGTCTGACGGACTTCGAGCTGTGGTCGGCGGCCGAGGACCGGCTGTTGCGTGAGACGACGATCACGCACACGCTGAGCGCGCCAGTCAGTTTCATCGTTCACAGCCTCAGCGACGTGAATCAGCAGCTCGAACGTGGCCGTCCGTTCTTCGTCGATATCGTCCGGCAGGGGATCGCGCTGTACGACGCCGAAGGGTTCAGCTTTGCCAGCCCGCGCGAGTTGCCAGCCGAGGAGGCGCGGGTCGAAGCGCGTGGCTATTTTGACGACTGGTTCGAGAGCGCAGGACAGTATTATCGACAGCACCAGCACGCGGTGGCTGACGGCGCACCCAAGGTCGCCGCATTCGATCTTCATCAAGCCGTAGAGCGCTTTTACCACTGCACGTTGCTGACCCTCACGCTGTACAGCCCGAAGTCGCACCGCCTCAACTTCCTCCGGTCACAATGCGAACAGATCGCACCGTCGCTGATCGCGGCGTGGCCCCGCGACGAGCGCTTTGCCCGGCGCTGTTTCGAGCTGCTGCGTCAGGCCTACGTCAACGCCCGCTATTCGCCTCATTACGAAATCAGCGCCGACGAGCTGACGTGGCTCGGTGCCCATGTTGCCGAGCTGCAGGCGCTCGTCGAGACGGTGTGCCGCGCGCGGTTGGAGTCGAGCGCGGTCGTTGACCCGTAAAGCGGTCTGGCAGCTTTCGCCCAATCTCAGCCATTCATGGGCTCACCGGCTGTTCCCAATTGCGGACGTTCGTTGCGTGTGTGATCTTGCATGCATGAGCAACATATCGGAAATTGTCGACGAGCTGATCAGCTTGGACGGTTTTGAGCGCTGGAAGCTCTATCGCCATGCAAATGGCCTCTACTCCGCTAGCGAAGATACTCTTGGCCGCGGCGCGTCATGGGCAGGCGAGGATCGGGTTAAGATTAATACCGACACCGGGCAGCATTGGCTGCCGGGCCGCGTCTCCGGCCCCTTCGACACAGTAGAGGCGGCGCAACATGATGCACTCGACAACCTTCCGTGGTTCTTCGAGGCGCTAACCAGCGATATGAACGGCAGCTAATCTTGCTCTCTGCATCCAAGCAGTCGGTCTAGAATCCACCCATCCCGGCCATACGCGGCCGGCCGTGTGTGGGAGCAAAACGCGGTGTGTCCGCTGCCGCCCGATTTGCGGCCATAGCCGGCCTGCTTCTCCTTTCCCGGTTGCAGTCGTTCGCGCGTTGCGTGTTTTATCGCCCCAGTGCACCTTTGACCTCGTCCAAGACGAGGAGCATTTTCGATGCCGAGCCAGGATCGCATCGCCAGAACCGCCGGCGCGGCGCTACTTGTCATCTGCGCGAGTGGACTGCTCGGCAACAATTTGGTGGTTGCAGGAAACGCTGTTGCCACCGTGCATGCGATCGGCGTTCACGCACGCTGGTACCGTGTCGGCGTCATCGGTGAGGTGATCATGCTCAACGGCGACATCGTGCTGGCAGTCGCCTTCTATCGGCTACTCGCACCGTTCGGGGCCGGGCTGGCGTTAGCAGGGACGATCTGGAGGCTGGCCAATGCCATGATGCTCGCGCTCGGTGTCGTGGCCGAATTGGTCGCCGTCGATGTCATCACCGACCCGCATCTTTCCGCCTTGCTCGGCTCGGCGCAGACACCCTCGGCGGTCGAAACGCTGCTGGGCATCCATGGAACGGCGATCGCGGTGGGCTTGATATTTTTCGGTCTAGGCGCCGCCTTCCATGCGTGGCTGCTCTGGGTCGCCCGCTACGTCCCGCGCCCGCTCGCCGCAGCGTATCTCGCGGTCACTACTGCAATCACTATTTCCTGCGCAGCGCTTATGGTCTTTCCCCGGATGATCGACATCATCGTGCCGTGGATTATCGCGCCGGACTTCATTGTCGAATTAGCGGTTGCACTCTGGCTGCTCGCAAGAGGCACAGCTTCAAGCCGAAGTGTCGGCAATTCCAGCCGCTTGCCCGGAAGCTGACAGTCGCTTTTCCACCCATCTCGGCCATTCGGATTAGCTGGTTACACGCTCGTCCGCCGCAAGTGTCCAACGTCGCGATCGTCTTCGAACGCCCGTTTGCCGCGCCGCCGCCACAGCAGCAGCGAAGCCTCGCGGTCATCGCTGCGCAACCGTGCCGCCGCCTCGACCAGCACGCCGAGGATCACCGCCCGGTCGTCGCCCGCGAGCTCGCTCAGTCCCGCCTTGGCAACCAATCCGCCGAGTTCGATCAACTGGCGGGTGCGCTCACGCCGCTTCACCTGCCAGTCCCGCGTGTCACTCCGCGCCCGGCGAGCGAGCAGGCGGTGACGCATCCCCGTCGCGCGCCGGTTCGCCGCCAGCGTCGCCGCGAGGATGTCGGCCATCTTCGCGTGTCCCACGAAAGAATGCCGCGCCGCGCCGACGCCAGCCCTCCCGGGTTGCGGCATCTTTGTTGTCGATCGCAGCGAGCAGTACGCCCGCGAGCACCTCGACCGGCAAGGTGTCGGCGGCGGTGGCGCTGACCAGTTCGCCGAGCTGAACCAGCTTGCGATGCCGAAGGTCGCGGGTGCGATCGCTCAGCTGCTTCAGTTCCGCATCGTAGTCTCTTGGCCTGCGCATCGAGTCGGTCCTCACCGGTGAGTTGCCGACCGACCAGTTATCTTCGGTCCCGCTTGTCCTCAACCCGTTGGAACTACATGGGATGCGGCGGTCCCGAGGCGGATGTAATCCGTCGAGGGCGCGCTTATACGTCGTGCCGACGTTGCTGCTGAAGTGTAGATGGGATGCCGTCATGGCGCTCTACCACTTCTCGGCAAAAGTCATCGGTCGCGCGGCGGGCTCGAGCGCCATTGCTGCCGCGGCGTACCGTTCCGCCTCGCGGCTGCACGACGAGCGGCTCGACCGCCACCACGACTTCTCGAACAAGGCCGGGGTCGTCCATTCCGAGGTGCTGCTCCCGGAAGGTGCGCCGCAGGAGCTGTCCGACCGCGCCGTGCTGTGGAACGCGGTCGAGGCGGGCGAGAAGCGCGTCGACGCGCAGCTGGCGCGCGAGATCGAGTTCGCCATTCCCCGCGAGTTCGACCAGCAACAGGGCATCCGGCTCGCGCGCGAGTTCGTGAAGGCCGAGTTCGTCGACCGCGGCATGGTCGCCGACCTCAACGTGCATTGGGACATCGGCGCCGATGGTCTCGCCAAGCCGCACGCCCATGTCATGCTGACTATGCGCGAGGCGGGCGAGGACGGGTTCGGCGCCAAGGTCCGCGACTGGAACCGGACCCAGCTCCTCGAACACTGGCGCGAGGCGTGGGGATCCCATGTCAACGCGCGCCTCGCCGAGCTCGACATCGACGCCCGCGTCGATCACAGCAGTCTCGAAGCCCAGGGCATCGACCTCGAACCGCAGCACAAGATCGGCCCGGCGGCGTCGCGCATGGCGGCGCAGGGGCTGGCGATCGAGCGCGTCGACGAACACGCCGCTATCGCCCGCGCCAACGGCGAGAAGCTGCTCAGCAACCCCGAGCTGGCGCTCGATGCGATCACGCATAACCAGGCGACGTTCACCACCCGCGACCTCGCGATGTTCGTCCACCGCCACAGCGACGGCAAGGACCAGTTCGACCGCGTGTTGGCGGCGGTGAAAGCATCGCCGGAGATGGTGGCGCTGGGGCTCGACGGCCGCGGCGAGGCGCGGTTCACCAGCCGCGCGATGATCGCGACCGAGCAGCGGCTCGAGCGCGCCACCGCCGCGCTCGACGCCGACCGCGGCCACCGCGTCGGCACGCGCGT
>CAHJWP010000145.1 GCA_903642255.1 Sphingomonadaceae bacterium
ATCACGGCGGCGGGATGGGCGGCGCGAAGAAACCGGCGTTCGGCAGCGGCGGCCCGGGCGCGTTCGACGAGCTCGACGACGACGTCCCGTTCTGAGGGGGACCCGCCAATACCCAACCCGCTCATGCCGAGCTCGTCGAAGTACGCGCGATCGTTTGGACGTGCTTCGACAGGCTCAGTATGAGCGGGGTAGGTTCGTGATTGGCGCGGGATGAGGGACAGGCACCTTGACCCTACTTCCTGGCTCGATCTTGACTTGCCGGCGGTTTCAGTGACGGGTCATCCCGCTTCGACGCTGTCCCGCCTCATCCCGCCGGCGCTTCGCGTGGCGTCATCGTGATCGTGAAGCGGATGCGCACCCACGTCCCGACCTCGAACTTGCTGCCGAGGCGGACCGGCTTGACCTTGAACTGCCAGCCCGCCTGGCGGATGGCGCGCGCGAGACCGGTCCCGCCGGGCGTTTCGCCGATCTCCTGACAATCCTCGACGCCGAAGCGTTCGATCGTCCGGCACATGATGTCGGCCGAGGCGACTTCCGGCAGATGTTTCGGCAGATACGGCTGGACCTCGGCGTCGGTCGGCTCGCGGTACCATGCGGCGGCATAGACCTGTTCGCCGTGCGGCCCGGTGCCGACCGCCGCGCCATAGCCGTTGTCGCTGCCGGTGCCGACGCCCTGGCCCGATCCGGCGGTGCCCGTCCCGTCGGCGGTCTGCTCGGACTTGTGCGACGGCAGCTTGGTGATGTCGATCGCCTCCATCATCTCGGTCTTGAACAGGGCCGGCGGCGTCTCCTTCTTCGGCGGGATGACGACGATCGGCTTGGGCACCCGCGTGACGTTGGGGTGGCTGATCGCCTTGGGCTTGGGGGCGGGCGCGGCGGCGGGCGGCGGCGGCAAAGGGATCAGCCGGACGACGGTCGTCGCCGGCTCGGGCGGCTTGTGCGGGGCGCGGGCGAACAGGACGAGGAGCAGCAGGACGACGTGGAACAGCGCGACGACGAGCAGCGCGAGCGCCCGGCCGCGCAGCCGCTCGCGCCGCCATACGGCGAAGGCCGCCCGCCAGGAGCCGTCGCGCGGCGGCGTCCCGTCGGCGTCGCGCGTCGGCATGCCGTCGGCGGCACGCTCCGCCGCGGGGAGCAGGGGTAAAGCGACCGCAACCATCGCCGCAGCGCCTAGCGCCCGCGACAGGGTACGACAACGGTCGTTTTGCCGCGTTGCGGCAGGCGGAGCGATGGGCAGCGCGCGGAGCGTGGCGGGGGATGGAGCACGGCGTGGGGCGGAGCGTGGCGGCGCAGCGGAATGGCCGGAAGAGCGGAGCCTGGGAGCCTGGACCTCACCCTCCCCATCCTCGCGAACGCGGGGACCCAAGACCTTGAACGTCGGAGGTCATGGGTCCTCGCTTTCGCGGGGATGACAGTCTTGTGCCGTTGCCAGCTTGCCGTCGCCGCCTTACCGCCGCCCTTGCCGCCACTGCGACGCGCGCCGCTGCGCCGCGCGTGTCGCGTCGCTGCACCGCGGATGTCCGCGGCTGATGCAGGGCTGATGCGGGCGCTGTACCGCGGGATGTCCGCGGGCGGCGCGGCTAAGCCAATGCGGCCGTTGGTTAATTCAGTACAGCCCCTGGATCTCGAGCGGCAGCCGCGGCGCTGGCGGATGAAGCAGCAGGCTGCGCGCCGGATCGCCCGCTTCCTGCGCCCGGAGACGGGCGTATTTGGCGTCGGCCGCGGCGACGATCGACGCCCGGTCGCGCAGGATGGTCGGCCGCAGGAAGACGAACAGGGTCCGCTTGACCTGCTCGATCTGCCGCGATTTGAACAGGTTACCGACCACCGGGATGTCGCCGAGCAGCGGCACCCGGCTGTTGCTCGACGTCCGGTCGTCGCTGATCAGCCCGCCGAGGACGATCGTGTCACCGTTGTCGGCGAGCACCGTCGTCTGGATGCTGCGCCGGTTGGTGATGAGGTCGGCCGCGCCGGTCACCGCGGGAACCAGCGAGGACACTTCCTGGCTGACCTCGAGGCGGATGCTGTCGCCCTCGTGGATCCGCGGCACGATCCGCAGCGTGATGCCGACGTCCTGCCGCTCGATCGTGGTGAATGGATCCAAGGTGTTACCGGTCGTCGTGAAGCTGCCGGTGCGGAACGGGACGTTCTGGCCGACGACGATCTCGGCCGGCTCGTTATCCAATGTGGTGATCGACGGGGTCGACAGCAGGTTGGCCTTGCTCGACGTGCCGAGCGCCTGGAGGAGGACGCTGAAGTTCCCTCGGCTGCCCCCGCCGATCGCCAGCCCGTTGCTCAGCAGCGGCGCCGCGCCCGGCAGCAGCGCCGTGACGATCGACCCCAGCGACACCCCGTTGTTGGTGAACGACGTGCCCCCGGTGACGCCGTCGAGCACCGCCGCGTTGCCGGTGCTGAACTGGACGCCGAGCTGCTCGGCCACATCGCCGGTGATTTCGGCGATCGCCGCTTCGATCAGCACCTGCGGCCGCCGGACGTCGAGCTGCTCGATCAGCGCGGCGATCGCGGCGATGCTCGCCGGCGTGCCGCGGACGACGATCGCGTTCAGTTCGGGGGCCGACTGGATCGACAGCTCTTCGGTCTGGACGCCGCTGCTCACAGCCGTGCCTCCGCCCGCCGGCGCGGGGCTCGCGACCGGAGCGGCACCGCCGAACACCGGACCGCCGCCGTTCAGCCCGCCGATGCCGCCGAGTTGACCGAAGTTGCTGTTTTGACCCGACAAGCCCTGCGACAGACCTGACGGGAAGCCGCTCTGCGCGCCCGAACTCGACGTTCCCGTCGACCCCGCGCCGAGGCTCGACCGCGACTGCGACAGGCTGCGCGCGACGGGGTTGGTCGCGGTCTGCGGCTGCCCCGTCAGGCCGCGCAGGACGTTGGTGATGCTCTCCGCGTCGGCGAAATTGAGCCGGAACACGCGCGTCGTCGGGGCCGAGCCGCCGGCCTTGTCGAGCAGCGCCACCATCCGCCGCGCCTCCGCCAGGCTCCTGGCGTCGCCGCGGACGAGGACGACGTTGCTGCGCTCGTCGACCGCGATCTTCGGCGACCCCGGTGCGGTACCGTCGCCGAGGATACGGCCGAGCGCGGTGCCGACGTCCTTGGCACTGGCGAAGCGCAGCGCCATGCTCTCGAACGCCGTCCCGCCGCCGCCGTCGAGCTGGTCGGCGAGGCGCTCGATGCGGCGGACGTTCTCGGCATAGTCGGTGACGACGATCGCGTTGGGGCTGGCCAGCGCCTCGACGCTGCCGAACGCCGCGACGAGCGGGCGGAACACGCGGACCGCGGCGTCGGACGGCAGGTTATGCAGCGGGATGACGCGGGTCACGACGTCGGCCGCGCGTGCGGTGCCGCGCCCGACGGCAGCGGTCGCGCCGCCCTGGACCGCCGCCGCCTGGGGGATGATCCGCCACGCCGCGCCGGACTTCACCGCGGCGAAACCATAGACGCGCAGTACCGAGCGGAACAGGTCCCAGACGCCATCGGGCGACAGCGGCTCGGCCGACACCACGTTGACGACGCCCTTGACGTTCGGGTCGAGGACCAGCGTGCGGCCGGTGATCCGCGACACCTGCTCGGCGACCTGGGCGACGTCGACGTCGCGCATGTTGACGATGACGTCGTTGACCCGCGCGCGTCCGGCGGCCGGTGCCGCGGCCGGCGAATAAGCCTTCGCGCCCGGCGCGACCGCCTGCGCGCCAGGCGGAAACGACTGCGCGCCCGGTGGAAACGACTGCGTGGCTGGCGGAAACGTCTGCGCGCCGGCCGCCACCGGCGTCATCAGCACCGCTGTTACCGTCAGCGCCAAGACTAATCTGATTCCCGCCACGCCTGCCCCCTAATGCAACGGAAACGACAGCGCGATGTGCTTGCCGTCGCGCACGACGTCGACCCGCATCTTTCCCGACACCACCGCCTGGTCGAACAGCGCACGGTCATGCGCCGGATCGCCGACCGCTTCGCCGTTGACCTTCTCGACGATGTCGCCCGGCTGCAGCCCGGCGCGCTTGAGATCGTCCGACGGTGACGGCCCTATGCGGTAGCCGTCCGCCCCCGCCGTCGCGCCGAGGGTGCCGAGCAGCGACAGCGGGTCCTGCGCGCGATCGCGATACGCCTCGATCGGCCCGGTGGGGCCGGCGGCAGCGACCGGCCGCACCGGTGCGGTCGCGCTTGCCGTCGCGGTCCCCGCCGCCGATTGCGCCCCGGGCTTCACCGGCAGCGCCAGCGTCACAAGCCGGCCGTTGACGCGCAGCACGACAAGGTCGAACTCGACCGAATCGAGGATTGCGCCGCCGGGCAGCGTCGCACCGACGCTGAAGCCCTTCGGCGGGGCACCGGCGGCGGAAATCAGTGCGATCGACGCGGCGGCGGGCCGCGCCAGCATCACGCCCCGCAGTTGGAGACCGAGCGCGGTCGGGTCGCCAGGCACGCCCCCGCTCGGCACCCTGATGCCGAACGGAGCGAACTGCCGGAGCGGGGCGAGGTCGACCGGCGGTTCAGCCGGCGCCGCGACGACGGCCGCGACGGCGCGGCGGCCGTCGTCGCGGCCGAGCACGTGCCATGTCACCGGCCCGGCGGCGAGCCCGACCGAGACGACGATGGCGAGCGCCAGCAGGTCGACGGCGCGGTCACCGACGCGGATCATCGCGCCGCCGCCGCAGGAGTCGTCGATGCTGCGGGAGGTGCCGATGCTGCCGCCGTGAAGGCCGCCGATGCCGCGTCCGGCGCGGCTCCCGTCAGGACTGTCCGTGGTGCCGTGCCCGACACGGACGGCGAGGCGGCGACGGGCGGTGGCGGCGCGGTGTCGTGGAAGCCGCGCAACGACACGCGTGTCCCGCCATTTGCGGCGGTGACGGTGACGGCGGCGACGTCGGGATCGTCGCTGGCATGGGATGCGACGGTCGCCTGCCAGTCGCGGTCGAGCATCGGGGTCGTCGCGGTAACGTCGAGACCGGGGACGCGCGCCTCGGCCAGCGCGTTGTCGGCGACCCAGCCGCCCGCGGCGCGCGCTTCGAGTCGGGCGATAATGTCGATATGATCCTCGGTGGCGCGGACGAAGCCCGACGCGGCGACGGCGAGGACAGCCATCGCGACCAGCGCCTCGATCAGCGTGAAGCCGGCGTCGTGGGTCACGCCGCGCCCCTCGCCACCGCCGTCCGTAGTCCGTCGAAGGACACGGTCCAACGGTCGCTGCCCGCAGAGACGATGAGGTCGAACGGCAGGCCATCGTCGAAGCCGAGCGACAGGTCGCCGTCTCCCGCCCCGGCGAGGGTCGTCCCCGCCGGCAGCGGATGGTAGACGCCGCCGCGCAGGCCGTAGCCGCGGTCGTCGACGACCAGCACGTCGCGGCTACCGGTGACGATCGAGCGGTCGACCGCGGCCTGGATCGTCGTCGCGAGCACGCGGGCCTCGACCTCCGTCGCGTTGCCGTGCCGCGGAGCGAGCGTCAGCGCGGTCGCCCCCGACACGATCGCGATCACCGCGAGGACGATCAGCGTTTCAAGCAAGGTCAGTCCGAGATCGCGCGTGCGGCGGCTGTTCCCCGTCGCACTGCCCCCCGGCGTCGTCTTATTCGTCGCCGCCCCCTCGTTCAATGCGCGGCGTCCTGCAGGTCGGCATCGATGCCGTCGCCGCCGGGTTTGCCGTCGCGGCCGAGCGACAGCAGGTCGAACCCGGCCCCGCCGGTGCCCGGGCTGCGATAGACGTATGGGTGGCCCCACGGGTCGGTCGCCGGCTGCGGCAGATAGCCGTCGGCGGCGTAGTTCGCGGGGAGAGGCGGCGAGGTCGGTTTGGTCACCAGCGCGGCGAGACCCTGCTCGGTCGTCGGGTACTGGCCGTTGTCGAGCCGGTACATCTTGAGCGCCGCGCCGATCGCCTTGAGGTCGGCCTGGGCGACGGTGACACGCGCCTGGTCAGGGCGGCCGATCACGCTCGGCACGATCAGCGCGGCGACCAGCGCGATGATCGCGAGGACGACGATCATCTCGATCAGCGTCAGCCCGGCGTCGTTTGCGCCGGCGTACGTCGTACCGACGCGCGACCGTCTTGCCCCGGTCGCTCGGAACCGAAACGGATGCTTTAAGCCATTTGCAATGATTGAAGAATTTGTCACCCCGGTCATAGATGTCTTATAGATCGGCCGACGGGGAAAGCTATCCGGCCGATGCGCGGAAACGACCAAAGCGGGGGTATTTTGCAGCCGACCACCACTGCCGTGCCGCACGGGGTCTGGACGCTGGCGAACGGCGT
>CAHJWP010000146.1 GCA_903642255.1 Sphingomonadaceae bacterium
CGCGCCGCCGCCGACGCCGACCATGCGACCGCGCGCCGCCGCGAGATCGAGGCGGCGTGTGGCGCGCGCTTCGGCACTTCGCCGCCGAACCTCGGGGTATCCGAGGCCGGTGACGCTGACATGCTGGCGGACGATGTCGCCCGCCTGACCGCCGACCGCGAGCGGATCGGCCCCGTCAACCTGCGCGCCGACCTCGAACTCGCCGAGCTGACCGCGACGATCGACACGACCGCCGCCGAGCGCGCCGAGCTCGACACCGCCGTCGCCCGGTTGCGCGGCAGCATCGGCGCGCTGAACCGCGAGGGGCGCGTTCGGCTGCTCGCCGCGTTCGAGGTGGTCGACGGCCATTTCCGCGACCTGTTCGGTACGCTGTTCGCCGGTGGCGCAGCGCACCTCGAGCTGGTCGAATCGGACGACCCGCTCGCGGCCGGGCTCGAGATCATGGCCCAGCCGCCGGGCAAGAAGCTGCAGTCGCTGACCCTGTTGTCGGGCGGCGAGCAGGCGCTGACCGCGACCGCGCTGATCTTCGCGCTGTTCCTGACGACGCCGTCGCCGCTGTGCGTCCTCGACGAGGTCGACGCGCCCCTCGACGATGCCAATGTCGAGCGCTTCTGCGACCTGCTCGACCGCATGGCGGCGGCGACGGCGACGCGCTTCCTGATCGTCACCCACAACGTCGTGACGATGAGCCGGATGCATCGCCTGTACGGCGTGACGATGGCCGAGCCGGGGGTGAGCCAGCTGGTGTCGGTCGATCTCGGCGGCGCTGAGCGGCTGCTGGCGGCGCAGTGAGCCACGATCCTCGCCGCGAGCGGGGAGGATCGCTCTGGCCGTCCACGCGTTCAGATAGTTGACACCTCCACCCCCCGTCCCTAGACGATCCCTCGCTCCGACGGCGTGCCGCCGGGGCAGGCGCGGGGCTGTTCCCGCCATCCATCTGGGGAACCCGGTGAGCCGCCCGCCGACCGACGATCTCGACTCGCTCGAGACTCGCCTGGCCGAGGCCAAGGCGCGGCACGCTCCGGTCGATCCGATGCGGATGGCGGGCGGAGCCATGGGTCAGGGTTTCCGCTTCGCGGTGGAGATCGTCGTGACCACCGTCGTCGGCACCGCCATCGGCTGGCAGCTCGACCGCTGGTTGGGGACCAAGCCGTGGCTGATGCTGGTTTTCATGCTGCTGGGGCTGGCAGCGGGGTTTCTCAGCCTGTTCCGCGCGGTCGGCGCCGAGCAGAAACTGGTCGACGCCGCGCCGGTGCCTCCCGCAGCGCCGTCTGACGTAGAGGATTGACGTGGTTCGTCCGCAGCTCGAACAGTTCGAAATCCACCGGATGGTGCCGGCGACGACGCTCGGCTACGACGTGTCGTTCACCAACGCGTCGCTGTTCATGCTGATCACGCTGGTCGGCGTGTGGGCGTTCCTGACGCTCGGCATGCGGCGCGCGACGATCGTTCCGGGCCGCTGGCAGTCGGCGGTCGAGATGATCCACGAGTTCGTCGTCGGCATGGTCGACGAGAATATCGGCCGCGCCGGGCGCAACTACGTGCCGTTCATCTTCGCGCTGTTCATCTTCATCCTGTTCGCCAACATCCTCGGCCTCCTGCCGTTCGCCTTCGCCGTGACGAGCCACATATGGGTGACCTTCGCCTTCGCCGCGTTCATCTTCCTGCTGTGCATCGGCATCGGCTTCGCCAGGCACGGGCTCCACTTCTTCGAGCTGTTCGTGCCGCCGCAGACGCCGGTCGTCCTGCTGCCGCTGATCGTCCTGATCGAGCTGATCTCGTTCCTGTCGCGGCCGCTGACGCTCAGCGTCCGCCTGTTCGCCAACATGACCGCCGGCCACATCCTGCTCCAGGTCTTCGCCGGCTTCATCGTCAGCCTCGGCCTTGCCGGCGGGCTGTTCGCCGCGCTCGGCATCCTGCCGCTGGCGATGAACGTCGCGCTCTATGCGCTCGAACTCCTCGTCGCCGTCGTGCAGGCCTATGTCTTCGCGCTGCTGACGTGCGTGTACCTCAACGACTCGATCAACCTTTCGCATTAAGGGACTGAATAATGGACGCAACTGCAGCCAAGCTGATCGGCGCCGGCATCGCCACGTTCGGGATGGGCCTCGCCGCGTTGGGCGTCGGCATCATCTTCGGCCTGTTCCTCCAGGGGGCGCTCCGCAACCCCGCGGCGGCCAACTCGCAGCGTCCGAACCTGCTGTTCGGCTTCGCCGTGACCGAGGCGCTCGGGATTTTCTCGTTTCTCGTCGCGCTGATCCTGCTGTTCGTGGTGTAACGCGCTTTCTCCTCCCCTCCAGGGGAAGGGCGAGCGACGCGGCGCGGCCGCGGCCCGGTGGGGCAGGGCCGCAACGGCCGAGTATCCTGCCCCACCCCCGACCCCTCCCCTGAAGGGGAGGGGAGCAGTTTGGAGCCCCCATGCCCCAGTTCGACCCTCATGTCGCCGTGCCGCAGATCGTCTGGCTGATCGCGGTGTTCGCGATCCTCTACCTGATCGTCCGCGCCGCACTGCCCAAGGTCGAGCGCGTCGTCGGCAGCCGCGCCGGCGTCATCGGGGCGGACCTCAACGAGGCGGAAGCCGCCAAGTCCGCCGCCGCCGCGGTCATCACCGATTACGAGGCGAGCCTCGCCACTGCCCGCGCCGCCGCGGCGAAGCTCGCCGTCGAGGCCAAGGAAGCGACCGCGGCCGAGACCGCGGCGCGGCTGAAGACGATCGACGCCGACCTCGCCGCTCACACCGCGAGCGCCATGGCCCGCGTCGAGGCCGCCCGCGCCGAGGCGCACGCCAGCCTGCGCAGTGTTGCCGAAGAAGCCACCACCGAGATCGTCGAGCGGCTGACCGGCCGCCGGCCCGACCCGGCCGAAGTCGCCGCCGCGGTCGCGGCGTAAGGAACCTCCATGGCCGTCACCAGCCCCCGCGTCGAACCCGTTCCCGAAGTCGCCGGCGCGCCGACCACCGGCGGCACCGAACAGCCGCACGCGCTGAAGTGGCTCGGCCTCGATGCCGAGGGCTATATCGCCATCGCCTTCGTCCTGTTCGTCGCGTTACTACTCTACGTCAAAGTGCCGAAGATGATCACCGACGCACTCGACGCCCGCGCCGCCAAGGTCCGCGGCGATCTCGATGAGGCGAAGCGGCTGCGCGCCGAGGCCGAGGCGATGCTCGCCGGCTACCGCGCCAAGGCCGACGCCGCCGGACACGACGTCGAGCATATCCTCGCCACCGCGCGCGCCGAGGCGGCGGGCATCGTGTCCGACGCCCACGCCGCCGCCGACGCGGTCATCGCCCGCCGCACCGCGCTTGCCGAAACCAAGATCGCCGCCGCCGAGCGCAACGCCGAGGCCGCCGTCCGCGCGCAGGCCGTCGACCTCGCCACCGGCGCCGCCCGCCGCATCATCGTCGCCCAGGACGACCCCGCCGAAGCCGCCCGCCTGACCGGCGCGGCGATCAGCGAGCTCGACCGCCGGCTGCATTAGGGGCGGCCAAGACGACCTGCTTCCCATTTCTCTTCGTCAGATACGCGGTTTGGGAAACTCGATCGGGAACAGTTAGGGAAACCATGATCCGGCAGGACGTACGCGGTGAGGATCGCGATCACGTTTCCCGCTCCACGTCCCTTTGTAGGGCTATGCCCCGGGAATAAGCATCAGCTTGCCGTGCGCGTGTCCGCCCACGCTCATGTCGAGTGCGGTTCGCCAATCCGTCAGCGGGACGGTGCTGGCGATGGGTATGGTGAAGCGATTTCGAGCGGCGAGAGCGGCGAAGTCGCTTAGCGCATCATAGCCCAGGGCACCTCCGAAGCTGTTCCGAACACGCAAGGCGTCCGCCGCAGGACCGTGATTGCTGACCGTGACAATGCGGTGCCCGTCGCCATCGGCGACCTGGACCAGGGTCGGCAACACGTCACTGATCGGGCCGGCGTCGAAGATCAGGTCTGGCGTCCCACCCACAATCTCGCGCACCCGCTCCACCACGCCATCGCCATAAGGCGTCACCTCGGCTCCCGTCGCGCGAAGCTCCGCGGCGAACGTCTTGCCTGCGGCTGCCACCACTCGTGCACCGCGCAGACGGGCCATCTGTACCGCCGCAAAGCCGATCATCGTACCCGCGCCGTAGACGAAAAGCGTATCATCCGCCGTAACGCCTAAAATGTTGAGGCAGCGTTGAGGCGTCTCGATCGCCATCGGCAGCGCCGCCGCCTTCAGGAGGTCGAGGCCAGCCGGCACGGGGGTCCAGATGGACAGCACGGCATGATCCGCAGCGCCTGCGCTCGGATAGTCCTGATATGCCGGAACGCCCAGGACCGCATCGCCGATCACCACGCCCGTCACGCCCTCACCGATTGCGTCCACGGTGCCCGCCACGTCGAGGCCGATGCCGCGGGGGAGGTCGCCGGCGAACAGGCCGCGGCAGAGCGCCCAATCCGCCGGGTTCAGGCCGCAGGCGTGGACCTTGATGCGGACATGGCCAGGCTTCGGCTCGGGAATGTCGGCGTCGTCGAGGCGCAGGACGTCACCGGGCTCACCGTAGCGGTGGAAACGCAGCGTCTTCATCGTCATCTCCAATGTAGTGACAGTGACAGACATATAGCCATGGTGACAGTAGCTGACAATATGCTAAGCGTTTGGCATGCCACGAAGCGGAGCAGAGGCACGACGGCGCCTGCAACAGGCCACGCTGGAGTTATTCCAGCAGAAGGGATTCGACGCCACGACGGCAGCCGAGATCGCCGAGCGGGCGGGCGTGACCGAGCGTACGTTCTTCCGCCATTTCGCCGACAAGCGGGAAGCGCTGTTCGACGGAGAGGCGGCATTCCGGGAAGCGCTGGCTCGTGCGGTCGTTTCGGCTCCGCCGGACATGAGTCCGATGGACGCATTGCTCCACGCCTTCCGTTCGGCCGAACCGCTTCTCGAAAAAAACCGGCCTTTCACCGAGCCTCGGCAGAAGATCATCGACGCGACGCCCGCGCTCCAAGAACGGGTGCTGACCAAAACGGCGGGTTTGATCGCGGCGCTCGGCGACGCTCTCCGCCAGCGCGGGGTGGAGGAGGACACGTCCACATTCGCCGCGCAGATTGGGATGGCGACCCTGAGCTATGCCACGCACGCATGGCTGGCCGATCCGACGTTGACCCTGGCCGCAAGCCTTGTGAAGGCCCAGGCAGCCCTGAGACGGTTCTCGAGTTAGTGTCCGGTCGCCTTTCCCGATATTCGATCATCTTCGGAAAAGGCGGTCGGGTACGGAACGGCAGCTTTCAGCTCTTGTTGTCCCGAAAGCTGCCGGACCGCTCTCCAGCCCCTAGCAGAAATGGCTTCTTCCGCCGGACGGGCAGGGTAGGGGGCTTTTGCCCTCGCCCGGCGGGCGCTATGATGCGGCGGGGTAAAAGCACGGAGCGCCGCCATGCTCGTCCACGTCCTCGCTTTGCAGATGGCCGCCGCGGCGGTGCCGACCGGTGTCGCGCCGTCGCCCCCCGCCGTGGCCGCCGGCGTATCCGCTGCCGCCGCCCCGACGATCACCGTCACCGGCCACCGCCTGTCCGACTATGCCGCCGAGCTCGATGCGTGCATCGCGGCGCACTGCTCGCCGCGGCGCGACATCGTCGCGTCGCTGCGCTACGCCGAGGCGCTGTTCCGGTCGGGCGACTATCGCCGGTCGCGCGACGTGCTGGCCAAGGCGACTGCGCGCAACGCCCATGCCGGGGCGGAGGAGCCGGTCGCGCTCGCCGAGCTCTACGTCGCCCAGGCCAATGTCGCGGCGCATTTCGGCGAGCAGAACGACGTCGAGCGCGCGACCTTCGCCAGCGCCCGCGTGACACACGACTTCCTGCCGGCCGGCGATCCCGAGCGGCTGCAGGCCGACCTGCGCGTCGCCGACTGGCGGCTCGACCACGAACGGCAGGAGCGGACCAGCCGCAACCTCGCCGTCGCCGATCCCGCCTTCATCCGCGTCGCCGCCGAGGCGCGCGCCAGCGGCCACCCCGACATCGCCGCCGCCGCCGACCTCCACCGCGCCTGGGCGCTCCACGCCCGCC
>CAHJWP010000147.1 GCA_903642255.1 Sphingomonadaceae bacterium
GCGCAGCCGGGCCGAAGCTGTCGGGCAGCAGCGATTTCGGCGCGGCGGTCGGCGGCGTTGCCGGTGCGGCGTCGGGCGCGACCTGTCCGCCCGACGGCCCGGCGAGCAGTGCCGCGGCGAGGAGCAGCGCGGGAAGTGCTTTAGTGGCCAAGGCGGTCGTTCGGGATGACTTGCTCGACGTGGTGGACCGGGGCGGGCACGTCGGCCGTCATCAGGTAGACCGCGCCGGCGACGAGCACCACGACGATCGCGACGACGATCCACAGCAACAAACGACCCATCGGTTCAATCCTGGCAAGTACCGGGCCGGGGTTGGCCCGGCGACGCGGCGGTGTATAGCCGCATCGTGGAGTGCGACGCAAAAAACCTTGGCACCATGCCGTCCCGCCGACCGGCGGGGGCCCGCGCGCCCGACCGCGCGCCCGACCGTGCGATCGTCCTCGTCGGGCTGATGGGGGCGGGCAAGTCGACGGTCGGCCGGCGGCTCGCGGCGCGGCTCGGCCTGCCGTTCGTCGACGCCGACGCCGAGATCGAGCGCGCGTCGGGCCTGTCGATCGCCGAGATCTTCGAACGCTTCGGCGAGGCGCATTTCCGCGACGGCGAGCGCCGTGTCATCGCCCGGCTGATCGGCGGGCCGCCCAAGGTGATCGCCACCGGCGGCGGCGCGTTCGTCGCCCCCGACACCCGTGCGCTGATCCTGCGCACCGCCGTCGCGGTGTGGCTCGACGCCGACATCGCGACGCTCGCCGAGCGGGTCAAGCGGCGCGACACCCGCCCGCTGCTCCGCGACCGCGACCCCGCCGAGGTGCTGGCCGAACTCGCCCGCGTCCGCAACCCGCTCTACGCCGAGGCCCACATCCACATCAGCAGCAAGCCGACGCCGCATGAGGCGACGGTGAAGGCGATCGTCGCGGCGCTGGCGGCGCATCGTCCGTGATCGTCCCCGTCGCGCTCGGCACCCGCAGTTACGACGTCCACATCGCCGCCGGCGCGCTCGCCGATGCCGGGGCGATCGTCGCCCCGCTGACGCGTAGCCGGCGCATTTCCGTCGTCACCGACTCGACCGTCGCCCGGCTGCACCTGCCGGCGCTGACCGCAGCGTTGGCCGCCGCCGGGCTGACCGCCGTGCCGCTCATCGTCACGCCCGGCGAGGCGCAGAAGAACTGGCGGACCCTTGAATTCGTCGTCGAGAGCCTGTTGTCGCGCGGCGTCGAGCGGGGCGACGCGGTGATCGCCCTTGGCGGCGGGGTCGTCGGCGACCTGACCGGGTTCGCCGCGGCGGTCCTGCGGCGCGGGTGCAAGTTCGTCCAGATCCCGACGACGCTGCTGGCGCAGGTCGATAGCTCGGTCGGCGGCAAGACCGCGATCAACGCGGCCGCCGGCAAGAACCTCGTCGGCGCGTTCCACCAGCCGGCGGCGGTCGTCATCGACCCCGACCTGCTCGACACCCTCCCGCCGCGCGAACTCCGCGCCGGCTATGCCGAGATCGTCAAGACCGCGCTGCTCGGTGATGCGGCGTTCTTCGCGTGGTGCGAGGGAAACGCCGCCGCGCTGCTCGCCGGGGACGCTGCCGCCCGCGTCCACGCCATCGCGACCAGCGTCGCTGCCAAGGCGGCCATCGTCGCCGCCGACGAGCGCGAGACCGGCGACGTGCGGGCTTTGCTCAACCTCGGCCACACCTTCGGCCATGCGCTCGAGGCCGAGGCCGGGTTCTCCGACCGCCTGCTGCACGGCGAGGCGGTGGCGATCGGCTGTGCGCTGGCGTTCCGCTTCTCGGCCGAGCGCGGTCTGTGTCCGCCCGCCGATGCGCGCCGCGTCGCTGCCCACCTCGCCGCCGTCGGCTTGCCTGCATCGCCCCGTGGCCTCGCCACCTCCGCCGCGCCGCTGATTGACCACATGATGCAGGACAAGAAGATGGCCGGCGGCACCCTCGCCTTCGTCCTCGCCCACCGCATCGGTGACGCGTTCGTCGCGCGCGACGTGGCGCTGGCCGATGTGGAGGCGTTCCTGGCCCGCGAACTCGCCTCCCTGCGCGAAGGCGCGCACCCCTGATGCCGCGCGGCATCGCCAAGGCCGACCTGCCGACGAAAGTCTGCGCCGCCTGCGCCCGGCCCTTCGCGTGGCGGAAGAAGTGGGAACGCGACTGGGACAACGTCCGCTTCTGCTCGGACAGATGCCGGGCGAAGGGAGCGCCTACTTCGCCGTAGCCGCCGGCACCCAGACGAAGCCGTCGCCCTGCGCCGCGACCGTGCCGACGCCGGGATAGGGGAAGTGCGGCGCGAAGATCATCTCGTGGCTCGCGGCGAGGCGGCTGAGTTCGGCGCGGCGGCTCGCCTTGCCGACCGCGGGATCGCTGTCGAACCCCATGATCCAGTCGGGCTTGCCGAGCGAGACGATCGTGCTGTGCGCCGTGTCGCCGATGTCGAGCAGGCGAGCGCGGCCCGACGTCAGCTCGTAGGAAACGTGCCCCGGCGTGTGGCCGGCGACGGCGTGCGCCCGGATGCCGGGGACCACCTCCGCCCCCGGGGCGAAGGTCGCGACCTGCGGGGTAATCGCCGCGACGAGCTTCGCCGCGCCGGCATTGCCCTGCAGGAAGGTCCATTCGGCCGCGCTCATCCGCACGTGCGCGTTGGGAAAGGCGGGGGACCCGTCGACCGTCACCAGCCCGCCGACGTGGTCGCCGTGGCTGTGAGTGATGAGGACGTCGGTGACCTGCGCCGGGCTTACGCCGGCGGCGGCGAGGCTGGCGATCAGCTGTCCGCCCGGGCCTGGGCCAAAGCCGGTGTCGAGCAGGACGACCCGGCCGGGCAGGCGGACGAGCAGCGCATCGACGCCGACGCGCACGGTGTCGGTCGGCGCTCCGGCAGCGGCGAGCACCGCGGCCACGGCTGGCACCCCGACGTCGACGCCGAACGTCTTGCCGTCGTTGGGGATGAGGAATTCGTTGTCGCGGAGCGCCACGACGTCGACCGAACCGATCCTGAACGTGGTCGCTTCCGGTTGCACCGGCTGCGGCATCGGGGCGGCGAGCAGCGGTGCGGCGACCACGGCGGCAAGCAGGGCAACGATCGTGACGCGCATTGACGGTCCCCTTTACGGCTCTGTCGCTATCGCCGTGGCACGCGCAGGGGTCAAGCCGGGCCGGCGGTGGCGGGTGTCGCGGCAAGATCGCTGACCAGCCCGAGGTCGGCGCACATCTTGTCGTACCGCGCCTTGAGTTCGGGGGCCGTGGCCTGCGCCCGCTGCCAACTGTCGGACGTCGCTCCGCCGACCTCGTGGTAGAGTTTGGCGACGATGTCCTTATAGCCGGCGCAGCGCAGGCTCAGACGGTCGCCGCGATAGTCGCCCTCGAAATGGACGAGCAGGAAGGCGAACAGCGCGAGTTCCGAGCACAGGATGTTGATCATCGCCTCGGCGCGGTTGGGGTTGAATTCGACCAGCTGCGCGATCGCCAGCCGACCGCTCTCGTACATCAGGAACTGCATGTAGATCATCTGGATCAAGGTCTCGCGGACCGCGGCCGCGGCGCCGCCGTCGGCGACCGTGCGCAGCTGGTCCATCATCGTCTTGCGGTAGGTATAGAATTCGGTGACGTGGGTGACGACGTTGACGTCGAGCGGGACGAGATCGGTCAGCGCCCCGTCGTAAACCGGGGTATAATGTTCCTCGCTGCTGAACTCGTGATGCGCAATGGTGGCGGCGGGATCGACCGGCGGCGCGGCCCGCGCGACGCTCTTGCGGGCGAAGTCGACGACGAGGGCGACGCGGCAGATGACGCTGATCTCACAGGCGAACAGGTCGACTGCGCCGATCCGCCGGCTGCCCGACTGATAGCACCAGTTGATCGTCGCGATCGCGGCGGCAAGGAAGGCCCCGGCGAGCGGGCCGCTCGCGGTCCCGGCAAGACCGGCGACCCACACCCACAACGCGCCGAGCATCGTCAGCAGCATGACGAAGGCGAGCAGCTGCAGGTCCTCGAGATGGCGCGACGTACACAGCCGCGCGAAGGTCAACGCCGGCCCCGACTCGCTCAGCGTCTTCGCGAACAGCCGGTTCACCACCCAGCGGACCGGATTGAGGTGCCACCCCTTGCTCATGTACCGAACATAGCCGGAAGCCGGGCCGAATGCACGATGCTTGCGCGGCTGCCGTCGATCGACTATATCGCAGCCATCTTCACATCGTCATGCTGCGAAGGTCGGTCGGGAACGCTCCCCGCCGCCGCTAACGTCGTATCGACTCAGCCGTACAGGGTTTCTTGGCCACTACGCTCTCCCTCGCCGATCTGATCGCGCCGATCGCCACGTCGCAGGGCCTTGCTCTCGTGCGCGTCCAGATGAACGGGTCGAAGGCGGGGCAGACGCTGCAGGTCATGGCCGAGGACCCGGCGACCGGGCAGCTGACGCTCGAACAGTGCGAGACGCTGAGCCGCGCGCTGTCGGCGATGCTCGACGAAGTCGACCCGATCGAGAGTGAATATGCCCTTGAAGTGTCGTCGCCGGGCATCGACCGGCCGCTGACGCGTCTCGGCGACTTTGCGAAATGGATCGGTCACGATGTTCGGGTAAAGCTGAGCGAAACCATCGACGGCCGCGTCCGGCTGCATGGCATGATTGCCGGCGTGACCGGCGAGAAGGTTGACTTCACCGTGCCGACGGTCGGTCCGGTGCAGGTGCCGTTCGCGTCGATCGACAGTGCCAAGCTGGTGCTGACCAACAAGTTGATCGCGGCGAGCCGGCCGCTCGACTTTGCCAACGCCGACACGATCGAAGAACTCCCGTCCGAATTTAGCGAGGATGAAGACTGACATGGCCCAGGCTGCCACTGCCCAGCGCGGCGTCACCGCCGTCACCGCCAACCGCGCCGAGCTGATCGCCATCGCCGACGCCGTCGCGCGCGAGAAGTCGATCGACCGGATGATCGTCATCGAGGCGATGGAGGAATCGATCCAGAAGGCGGCGCGCGCCCGCTATGGCGCGGAGAACGACATCCGCGCCAAGATCGACGCCAAGACCGGCGACCTGCGGCTGTGGCGCGTGCTCGAGGTGGTCGAGGAGCCCGAGGATTTCTTCAAGCAGATCAACCTGACCGACGCCGCCAAGCTGCAGAAGGACCCGGCGCTCGGCGACTTTATCGTCGACCCGCTGCCGCCGATCGAGTTCGGCCGCATCGCGGCGCAGGCGGCCAAGCAGGTCATCGTCCAGAAGGTCCGCGACGCCGAGCGCGACCGCCAGTACGAAGAATATAAAGACCGGGTGAACGAGATCATCACCGGCGTCGTCAAGCGCGCCGAGTTCGGCCATGTCGTCGTCGACCTCGGCAAGGCCGAGGGCGTCATCCGCCGTGACCAGCAGATTCCCCGCGAGGTGCTGCGCGTCGGCGACCGCGTCCGCACGCTGATCCTGTCGGTCCGCCGCGAAATCAGGGGTCCGCAGATCTTCCTGAGTCGCGCCGCCGGCGAGTTCATGAAGAAGCTGTTCGCGCAGGAAGTGCCCGAAATCTACGACGGCATCATCGAGATCAAGGCGGTCGCCCGCGACCCGGGCAGCCGCGCCAAGATCGGCGTCATCAGCCGCGATTCGTCGATCGACCCGGTCGGCGCGTGCGTCGGCATGAAGGGCAGCCGCGTCCAGGCGGTGGTCCAGGAACTGCAGGGCGAGAAGATCGACATCATCCCGTGGTCGCCCGACGTCGCGACCTTCGTCGTCAACGCGCTCCAGCCGGCCGAGGTCAGCAAGGTGGTGATGGACGAGGAGGACAACCGCATCGACGTCGTCGTCCCCGACGACCAGCTGTCGCTCGCCATCGGCCGCCGCGGCCAGAACGTCCGCCTCGCGTCGCAGCTGACCGGCCGCCAGATCGACATCATGACCGAGGCCGACGAGAGCGAGCGCCGCCAGAAGGAGTTCGTCGAGAAGAGCGAGATGTTCCAGACCGA
>CAHJWP010000148.1 GCA_903642255.1 Sphingomonadaceae bacterium
GCGAGCAGCAGACGGTCAGGTCACCCGGCCGGTGGCGCGGCCGGAACCCGCGCGACGTCGCACCGCGACCGTCGGCCAACGATCATGCAGCGATCGACGACGCGGCCATCGACGGTGTGGACTGCTGCGCGCCACGACCGGGGTCCGGTCCGGTCGAGGACCATATAGCCGAAGCCGTCGATCCACGACGCGAAGCGCGCGACGGTCGTTCCCGGGGCCGGCGCGGCATTGGGCGGCAGGCGATCGGGCAGCGGCACGACGTCCTCGAGCGTCCCCGAAAAGCCGGTGATGAACTGGCTCGGCACGTCGCCGGCGAAGTCGACCTGCTGCCACAGGTGATAATGCCCCGACAGGAGGACATCGACGCCGGGTGGCAGCTGGCGCGCTCCGTGGCTGCCCCACACCGACTGGATGGCGACGTTGCCTGGCACCAGCATCGTCGTGCCCGATTTCGCGGTCGCCGAGAAGCCGAGGATCGGCTGGTGGTCGGCGGCGAAGGTGAAGCGTGCGCCGACGGTGAGCGCGGCGAGCGACTGGTAGCTGCGCTCGAACGCCGCCGCACGCCAGTCGCCGCCGTCGAGCGGCCGGTTCGGCGCGATGGCGAGGTCGAGCACGACGACCTGCGCGCCGCGGCCGAGCGGGACGGCGAACGGCGGGCTCCAGTCGCCGGCCTCGTCGTCCGCGGCAGCGTCGCAGTCATGGTGCGGGGCGGTCGCGTGGCCGTCGAGGAAGCGCCACCACCCCTGGCCGGCGCGGGCGCAGCTTTCGTGGTTGCCGCGGACCATGACCCACGGCGCGGCGGCGAGCAGCGGCGTGGCGGGCGTGAGGAAGTCGGCCGCCCACGCGTCCCAGCCATAGCCCCACGGGCTGCCCGCGCAGCCGGCGTTGCCGGCCGGGCACGGGTTCTCGCGGTAGAGATAGTCGCCGACATGGATGACGAGGTCGGGATGTTCGGCGGCGGCGCGGGTGGCGATGCGGGCGAACGGAAACGATGCCGCGTCGTTGCACGCCTGCGCGGCATTGTCCGCCGCCTTGATCCGGCAGCCGGTGTCGCCGATCACGACGATGCGGCGGACGACGCGCCTTGGCAGCGGCAGGGGGATGCCGCCGACCGACGCTTGGCGGGCGGCCGCCGGCAGCGGCGCATCGCACACCGTCACCGGAAACGCCGACGCTTTGCTGTTTTCCGCCGTCGACGCGGTCGGCCGCTGCGGCATGGTCCCAGCGGCGAAGCGGACCGTCATCGGCGTAGCGCGGCCGTCGATGGTCAGTGCCGGGCAGGTCGCCGCCGTCGTCACGGCCCGGGCGACCGCGCCCCCGTCGCTCATCACGACATAGGCCGTGTCGGCGGCGGCCGCGGGCGCTGCGAGCAGGGCGGCGGCGAGGGCGGCGAGCAGGCGGCGCATGATGCTTCCCCTACCAGCCGCCCGCTAGAAGCGGAACCGCACCGAGCCTTCGACGCTGCGCGGCGACTGGAAGGTGTAGAGCGCGCCGACCGGGGCGGTGGCGGCGCCGATCGACGTCGTCGAGCGGTCGTTGAACACGTTGTACAGCGTCGCGGCGAGTTCGACCGGGCCGATCCGATAGCCGCCCGACAGGATGCCGAGGCTGTACGGCGCGGCGCGCACGCTCGGAGCCAGCGTCTTGCCGACCGGCAGCGACGCGAGCGGCGTATTGTCGACGAACCAGTATTGCCGGCCGACGAACTTGTGCAGGTAGCTGAGTCGGAACGGGCCGTGGTTGAACACTCCGCCGGCGAGCGCGGTGAAGTCGGGGGCCTGAACCAGCCAGCGGCCGGTGACGTCATCCTTGGCGCTCGCCAGCGAGCCGTTGACGATCGCCGTCAGTCCGAAGCCGAGGCGGTAGCTGACCTGCCCCTCGACGCCCTTGTACACCGCCGGGTTGTTGTTGACGACGGTGACGCCGGGGTTGGCCGGGTCGACCGACGAGGAATTGCTCGTCTTGATGTAGTAGACGTCGCCGTCGACGTTCAGATTGTCGCCGGCGTAGACCGCACCCGCCTGATAGTTGGTCGTCTTGGTCGGCAGCGGCGCGATCGGCGTCTGCGTGCCCGCGACGCTCGAGCTTTCGAGGCTGGTGCTGAGCGACGGGATCAAGAAGCCCTTGGCGTACTGGAAATAGGTCGACAGGTTCGGCTTCACGAGGAAGTTGGCGGTGAAGTAGGGCAGGGTCGGACGATAGGTCTCGTGCGCGACGATGCCCTCGCGCGACGTCTGCGCGGCGATCGGGGTGTCGATCTGCCGGGTGAAGTTCTGCACCTTGACGCCGGGCGTCAGCTTGAGCCGGTCGTCGAACAGCTGGAACTCGAACTCGCCGAAGCCCTGGATCTGGTCCCAGCTCGTCCGCTCGTCGTATTTGATATAGGCCGGGACCGGCGCGCCGCCGAGCTGCAGCGTCGGCTGGCCGATGCCGTTGACCGCCTTTTCCTTGTAATTGAAATAGTTGGACATCGCCGCGAAGTCGAAATGATAGTCGCCGAACGCATTGCCGGCGAACGCCTGGGTGAAGTCGTAGTCGTAGCGGTAGCGCTTCGACTGCGAATGTTCGTACCACAGCCCGACCTTGGCGACGCCGACTGGGGTGCGCCAGTCGAACTGGCTGATGTCGCCGCTCTGCCGGTACTGGTTGAGCTTGGTGTAGCCCGGGATGTCGCCGGCGACGGTGACGATCTTGCCGCCGACGAAGGCCTTGGTGCTCTGCGCGCTGCACATCGTCGCCGGGTTGGCGACCGGCCCGGTGCACGGCGTCGTCGAGTCTTCGGCCGAGATGGTGAAGTTCTTGTAGAAATAGGTGTAGGCCTTGTTGTCGTAGCTCAGCGTGTCGGTCAGGTTGATCTGGACGCGGGCGATCTCGATGTCGGTCGTCTTGTTCTCCCAGTTCCAGTCGCGCCGCGCCGACGGCCACAGCGTGCTGCCCGCCTGCGCCGGCAGGACGCCGCCGAAGTTCTTGCCGTAGTTGCCGACCTGCGAGCCCGGGTTGCACGACGCCTGATCGACTTCGCCCGGCGTAACCGTCGGCAGTCCCGCCGCGCCGGCGGTGAAGCACGTCGCGCCGCCGCCGGCGTCGGACTGGTGGAACAGGCTCTGGTTGTAGCTGCCGAGCAGGCTGACCTTGACGCGGTCGCCGAGCGGCAGCTCGGCCTTGGCGTAGCCGTTGGTGAACCAGCCGCTTTCGTAGCTCAGCGCACCGTCGGTCTGCTTGTATTCGCCGACCGCGACGATCTTCAGCCCGCCGAGTTGCTCGATCGACCCCGACTGCAGCG
Organism: Sphingomonadaceae bacterium; assembly: GCA_903642255.1. Lineage (GTDB taxonomy): Bacteria > Pseudomonadota > Alphaproteobacteria > Sphingomonadales > Sphingomonadaceae > Polymorphobacter_B. The sequence continues at coordinate 3,284 of CAHJWP010000148.1, forward strand.
CGACGCGCTGGAGGAAGGTGTTGAAGCTGCCGTAGACGTCCTGGATGTCGACCGACGGGTTCTCGGTGGTCTCGCGGCTGATCAGATGGATGTTGCCGCCGAAGCTCGCCTGGCCGAGGTCGGTCGCCCGGCCGGGACCGCGGTCGACGATGATCCGCTCGAACGTGCCGTTGGGGAAATACGACGTCGAATGGTGGGTCGGGTCGTTCGAATCGCCGAACGGGATGCCGTCGTAGGTGATGTTGAACTGGCCGTCCTTGAAGCCGCGCAGCGTCGTCTTCGAATCGGTCAGGCCGGGGCCGTTGCCGGTGCTGGTGCTCGACGCGCCGGGGGTGAGCAGGATGATGTCGGAGAAGTCGGCGGTCGGCGGCACCGAATTCTCGATGATCGACCGGCTGACGATCGCCTGCGGCTCGATCGTCTGAATCGACGCGGTGATCGGCGTCTCGGCGTTGACCCGGCTCGCGGTGACGACGATGTCGTCGGTGTTGCGGATCGGCCCATCGGCTTCGGGTGCCGCGGGGGCGGCGGCCGCCGACGCCGCCGTCGCGCACAGCATGGCCGTCAGTGCCGCACCCGCGCGCAGCGTCGTCCGCATCGTCATGTATGTCAGCCCCTCGTCGCACCGGCTTCGCGTCCGGTTCGCGACGGCGGGGTTACGGGCGGCGAACTACCGAAGCATGACAGGCATGTGACCGTTTGAAGACGGTGGCAGCGTGACGCCGTGCGTCACAGCAGTTTGTCGAGGGTGATCGGCAGATCGCGGACGCGCTTGCCCGTCGCGTTGTAGACCGCGTTGGCGACCGCCGCGGCGACGCCGGTGATGCCGATCTCGCCGACGCCGTGCGCCCCCATCGGCGTGTGCGGATCGGCGATGTCGGTCCACATCACGTCGATGGCCGGCACGTCGAGGTGCACGGGGACGTGATATTCGGCGAGGCTCGGGTTCATGATCCGGCCGTTGCGCTCGTCGAACTGCGTCTCCTCCATCAGCGCCAGGCCGAGGCCCATGATGATCCCGCCGCGGAACTGGCTCGCCGCGGTCTTGGCGTTGAGGATGCGGCCGCAGTCGAACGAGCCGAGGAAGCGGCTGACGCGCGTCTCGCCGGTCACCGCGTTGACCCGCACCTCGGCGAACATTGCCCCGAACGAATGCATCGACCAGTGCTGCGTCTCGAGCGGCGGCGGGGCGGCGGCCTCGGCGACGACCTCGTCTCGCTGCGCCCGGCCGAGGATCGACGCGTAGCTTTCGTAGCGCCCCGGTTCGTCGATCTTGCACAGGCCGGCGTCGTAGCCGACGACCTCGTCGACCTTCAGCCCGGCGAGCGGCGAATCGTTGCCGGCCAGCTTGAGCAGCTCGCCGACCAGCGCGCGATGCGCCGCGATGACCGACGCGCCGATCGACGCCGTCTGCTGCGATCCCCCGGCGAGGACGAGGCCCGGCAGGATCGAATCGCCATAGGTGAAGGTGACCTGTTCCATGCCGAGCCCGAGGCGGTCGGCGGCGACCTGGGTCTGGACCGTCGCCGTGCCCATGCCCATCTCGTGCGCCGCGATCGCCACCGTCGCGTGGTCCCTCGTCAGCGTGATCCGCGCCGCGCCGCCGGGCATCCGGTAATAGGGATAGGTCGCGGTGGCGCAGCCCATGCCGATCAGCCACTCGCCGTCGCGCTGCGTCCCCGGCGTGGTGTGGCGCGCGCTCCAGCCGAAGCGCTCGGCGCCGGCGCGATAGGCTTCGGTGATATGGCGCGACGAGAACGGCAGGCCGGTGGTCGGGTCCTTCTCGGGCTCGTTGCGCTCGCGCAGGGCGACCGGGTCGAGGCCGAGCGCTTCGGCGAGCTCGTCGACGGCGGATTCGAGAGCGAAGGTGCCGACCGCCTCGCCGGGCGCGCGCATGAAGGTGTTGGCGAGCATGTCGATCGTCACCGTCTCGACGTCGAGCCGGAAGCTGCGCGCGGCATAGGCGCTCTTCGTCGCGACGATGAACGGCTCGGGCATCGCGTTGTGCGGGGTCATCGCCACCGTACCGGTGTGGACGATCGCATCGAACGTGCCATCGGCCTGCGCGCCGATCGCCACGCGCTGCTCGGTGACGGTGCGGCCACCGATCATGCGATAGACCGCCTCGCGCGACAGGGCGAGGCGCACCGGGCGCTGCGCCAGCTTCGCCGCGGCGGCGGCGAGGATCTGGTGCTGCCACAGCGTCTTGCCGCCGAACCCGCCGCCGACATAGGGCGAGGTGACGTGAACCTGATCCTCGTCGAGGCCGAACACCTGCGCCAGCGACCATGCGGTATGGACGACCGCCTGGCTGCAGTCGTGGAGGATCAGATCGTCGCCGTCCCACAGCAGCGTCGCGGCGTGCGGCTCAATGGCATTATGGTTGTGGCGCGGCGTCGAATAGGTCGCGTCGACCCTGAACGGCGCGGCGGCGAGTGCCGCGTCGGCGTCGCCAATCGCCAGCTTGAGCGGCTCGCCCATGAACGCGCCGGGCTCGGCACCGTGCGCCTTCGCCGCGGCGAGCGACGTCGTCGCCGGCTCGGGCGTGTAGGTCGCGATGATCAATGACGCGGCATGGTCGGCCTGTTCCTGCGTCGCGGCGAGGACGACGGCGATCGGCTGGCCGTTCCATGCGATGCGGTCGTCCTGCAT
>CAHJWP010000149.1 GCA_903642255.1 Sphingomonadaceae bacterium
TTCTCCGGCGCGGAGAAGGCGCAGTACGACATCTTCTACCGCTCCTCGATCAGCGGGCTCGCGATCGGCTCGCCGGTCCAGTTCAAGGGCGTGCCGGTCGGCCAGATCAAGGAGATCGCCCTTCTTCCCCGCTCGCCCGACTCGGTCCGCGTCCGCATCGAGATCAAGTCGGACACGCCGATCCTGCAGGGGACGACGGCGGCGATCGAAGGCGTCGGCTTCACCGGCGTCAGCCAGATCCAGCTGACCGGCGCGATGGTCAACGCCCCGCCGATCACCGAACTCGGACCGTTCGGCGTCCCCGTCATCCCGCCGCGCGCCGGTGCGCTCGGCCAGCTGCTCGCCAGCGCGCCGGAACTGCTCAACAACGTCTCGGCGCTGACCGCGTCCTTGAACGAGCTGCTCAACCCGGCCAACCGCAAGTCGCTCGGCAACATCCTTGCCAACGCCGACAAGCTGACCGGCAGCCTCGCCGATCGTGGGCCGGAGATCGCCGCGACGCTGGTCGAGACGCGCGCGACGCTCAAGCAGGCGACGGCGGCGGCGCAGGCGCTGACCAACCTGACGGCGCACGCCGATACGCTGCTGACGACCGACGCCAAGCCGCTGGTCCACGACCTCCAGTTGACTGCGGCCAAGGCGAACGACACGCTGACCAAGCTCGACGCGGTCGTCACCAGCGCCCAGCCGGGGATCGACGCCTTCACGACGCAGACGCTGCCCGAAACCGCGCAGCTGCTGCGCGAGGCGCGCGACGCGACCGCGCAGCTCGGGGCGATCGCCGCCAAGCTCGACGAAGACCCGGCCGGCGCGCTGCTCGGCGGGCGGCGGCTGCCCGAATATGCCGCGCCGGGCTATGTGCCGCCGAAGAAGGGCAAGAAATGATGCGGACGCTCAGCTTCACCACGGCCGGCACGCTCGCCGCGCTGGCCGCGGTCGCCGCCTGCGGCCCGCTCGTCCAGATCGGCGGCAACGACAAGGCCCCGCCGTCGCTCCTCGCCCTGCGCGCCACCGCCGTGCCCGCGCCCGGTGCCCCGCCCATGGCGACGACCGACCCGCGCGCAACTGTCCTCGTCCTCGTCCCCGCGGTGCCCGGCACGCTGCAGACGCTCCGCCTGCCGGTGACGACGACCGACACGACGATCGCTTATCTGACCGGCGCGACCTGGGCCGAACAGCCCAACCGCGAGTTCCAGCGCGTCCTTGCCGACACCATCGCCGCCAAAGGCATCCCCGTCCTCGACCCGCGCCAGTCGACCGCGGCGAGCGGCCGGACGCTGTCGGGTACGCTGCTCGACTTCGGCCTCGACGTCCGCAATTCCGCCAGCGCCGTCGTCCGCGTCCGCTTCGACGCCGCGCTGACCGGACCGGGAGCCGCCGGCGCGAAAGGGACACCGACGCCGTTCGCCATCCGCCGCTTCGACGCCAGCGTCCCCGTCGCGTCGCAGAACCCGACCGATGTCGCCATCGCGCTCAACACCGCCGCCAACACCGTCGCTGCGGATGTCGCGGCGTGGATCCCGCAGCCGTAACGCCCGTCCGCGGCTGACACGATTTGCGCCGGCGGTTTCACGTCGCTGCCGCGCGGTGGGTGCGGCCGCCGCGGACCGGTGTCCGCGCGATGTCCGCGGGTGTCCGCGGCGCCGACCCTACAACTGTCCTACACGCCGTCCTACAGAGCGTCCTACCCGCCACCGTCACCTCAATCCGCGAATTTAACCGTTCAGGCTCTTCGTGACGATCTCGAAGACGTCGCGCGACAGGCCGGGCTCGGCGCGGATGCGTTCGAGCTCGCCACGCATCAGCGCCGCCCGGCCGGCGTCGAACCGCCGCCAGCGCGCCAGCGGCGTCGTCAGCCGCGCGGCCGCCCCCGGATTGGTCCGACCGACTGCGATGATCTCGTCGGCCATGAAGCGATAGCCTTCGCCGTTCGCCGCGTGGAAGCGAACCTGATTGACGCCGAACGCCCCGATCAGCGACCGCAAGCGATTGGGATTATTGGGGTTGAAGTCAGGGTGCTGGCGCAGCGCGACGACCCGCGCGAACGTATCCGGTGACAGCGAGGTCGCCTGGACGCCGAACCACTTGTCGATGATCAGCGGGTTGTCGCGGTGCCGGTCATAGAACCACGCGAGCGCCACGTCGCGCCGGTCGGGCGCATTATTGACCAGCCCGGCAAGCGCCGCCATCCGGTCGGTCATGTTGTCGGCCTCGGTCAGCTGACCCCATGCCGCCGCCTCGGCCGCCGGATCGCCGCCGGCCAGCAGATAACCAAGCGCGACGTTCTTCAGCGCCCGCCGTCCCTTCGCCTCGGGCGTCAGTTCGTACCGGTTGCTGCCGTTGCCGCGATACGTCGTCCAGAGATCGTCGTTCAGAGTCAAGGCGATAGCCCGGCGTGCCGCCTGCCGCCGGCGGTGGATCGCGTCGACCTCGACGATCTCCGCCGCGTCGCCGATCACCGCCTCGGTCGGCAGCAATATCGCCTCTGCGGTGAACTCGGGATCGAGATCGGCAATAAGTGTCGCCGCCACCGTGTTCACCAGTACCGTCTGGTCCTCATCGGTCGCGAGAACCATCAGGGCGAGTTTCTGCGTCGCTTCCCACCGCGCGAACGGATCGTCGTCATGCGCCGCAAGCTGCGCCAGATCCGAACGCGACTGGTTATCCTCGACGATGACGGGAGCCGAAAAGCCACGGTTGAGCGACATCAGCGGCGCCTCGTCGATGCCGGTGAAAACCGCCTCGCCGGTGCCGTCGACGGTCACCACCACCTCGTCACCAAGCCGCCGCCCGCTGTCGCGCCCGATCAGCGCGACCCGGAACGGCATCGCCATCGGCACCTTGTGCGGCTGCCCCGGCGTCGGCGGAACGGTCTGCGTCAGTCGCACCCGCGCGGTTGCTGTCAGGGTGTCATGCTCGACAACCGCTTGAATTCGCGGCGTTCCCGCCTGATCGTACCAGCGGCGGAAGCTGCCGAGGTCGCGCCCCGACGCCTCGGCCATCACCGCCAGCCAGTCGTCGGTCGTCACCGCCTGCCCGTCGAACCGGTCGAAATACAGGTCGGTCCCGGCGCGGAAACCCTGCGGCCCGAGCAGGACGCTGAGCATCCGGATGACCTCGGCCCCCTTGTTGTAGACCGTCGACGTGTAGAAGTTGCCGATCTCGATATAGGCGTCGGGCCGGATCGGATGCGCGAGGGGACCGGCATCCTCGGGAAACTGCGCACCGCGCAGCGTGCGGACATCGTCGATCCGGCTGACGGCGGGCGAGCCCTGGTCGGCGGTGAAGCCCTGATCGCGGAAGACGGTCAGCCCCTCCTTGAGCGACAGCTGGAACCAGTCGCGGCAGGTGACGCGGTTACCGGTCCAGTTGTGGAAATACTCGTGCGCGACGACCGCCGCGACGGCGTCGAAATCGTCGTCGGTCGCCGACTCCGGATCGGCCAGAATATACTTCGAATTGAAGATGTTGAGGCCCTTGTTCTCCATCGCGCCGGCGTTGAAGTCGGCGACGGCGACGATGTTGAACGTGTCGAGGTCGTACTCGCGGCCATAGTTGACCTCGTCCCAGCGGAATGCCGTCTTGAGCGACGCCATGGCGTGCGTGCAGCGCGGCAGGTCGGCCTCGGCCGCCCAGATCGCCAGCGCGACCGTCTTGCCCGATGCGGTAACGAATTCATCGCGCAATGCAGCAAGCCGGCCCGCGACAACGGCGAACAGATAGCACGGCTTCGGCCACGGGTCGGCCCATTCGGCGAAGTGGCGGCCGTCGGGCAGCGGACCGCTCGCGCCCGGCTCGCCGTTCGACAGCAGCACCGGGTACACCGCGGCGTCGGCCTCGAGCCGCACGGTGTAGCGCGACAGCACGTCCGGCCGATCAACGAACCAGGTGATCCGCCGAAAGCCTTCGGCTTCACATTGGGTACAAAGATTGCCACCGCTGGCGTAGAGGCCCGACAGCACGGTGTTGGCCGACGGGTCGATCTCGACGACGGTCGTGATCGTAGCGCGGTCGCCGGCGAGGGCGAGCGCAATGCCGCGCGACGTGACTTCGGGCGTCACCGCCGCGCCGTCGACCGCGACCGAGATCAGCGTCAGATCCTCGCCGTCGAGCTCCAGCGGCGCACTATGGTCGCCGTTGCGCACGACGTTCAGCGTCGCATGGACCCGCGTCCGCTTGCCGTCGAGCTCGAACCGCAGGGCGATCGTCGGAACCAGCCAGTCAGGCGGGCGATACTCGGCAAGGCGGATTGTCGGCGGCGTCATCGGTCGATCGAACATCATGGCATTTCCCGGCATTTCCCCTCCCTAGCCGACTGGCGCGATTTGTTAAGCGCCGCGTGACGCCATAGGATCGCGCCGATGCATCTGCTGATCTTCGGGCTTGGCTATACCGCGGGGCGGCTGGCGCGGCGACTTGCGGCGACCGGCTGGCGGATCACGGCTACGACGCGTTCAGGAGCCGCCGGGACGGTCGCGCTCGACAGCGCCGCGACGGCGGCGGCGATCGCGACGGCGACGCACATCCTGTCCTCGGTGCCACCAAGCCACGGGGGCGACCCGGTCTTGATACATCATGCCGCCGCGCTGGCGGAAACCCCGGCGCGCTGGATCGGGTATCTGTCGTCGACCGGCGTCTACGGCGACACCGGCGGCGCATGGGTCGATGAAACCGCGGCGCTCGGCGGCCGCCGGGCCGACCGGATCGCCGCCGACCGGGCATGGCGGGCGCTGCGGCCCGACGTCCACACCTTCCGCCTGCCCGGCATCTACGGCCCGGGACGCTCGGCACTCGACGCGCTCCGCGCCGGCACCGCGCACCGCGTCGATGCTCCTTCTCAGTACTTTAGCCGGATTCACGTCGACGACATCGGCTCCGCGGTGATCCGGTCAATTGAGCATGGCGGCCCCGGCATCTACAATCTTGCTGATCGCGAGCCGGCAACGGGTCGCGCGGTCGTCGAATATGCCGCCGACCTCGCCGGTCTGCCTTATCCGCCGCTGATCGCGCCTGACAGCCCGCACCTGTCGCCGATGGCGCGCGGCTTCTACACCGAATCGCGTCGGGTCGCCGCCGGCAAGGCGGCCCGCGAACTCCGGTTCAGCCCGGCGCACCCGGATTTTCGGGCAGGGTTGCGGGCGTGCCTCTGACGGCGCGCCGTCCCCCGAGCGCGACCCCGAGCCCGACCAAAGCGAGTCCTGCGCCGGCCGCCGCCAGCGGTGTCCAGCGATAGCCTTCGAACAGGGTCGACAGCGACAAGGCGACGACCGGCGTGACGACGCTGGTGTACGCCGCCGGACCGGGCCCGATGCGCCGGATCAACCGGTAATAGACTGAAAACGCTACGACGGATGCGGCCAGCGACAGATATGCCAGCCCCAGCCAGTATTCCGGCCGAGCGTCGACGGCCGGCGGCCCGGCCATCGCCCATGCGAACGCCGCATCGATCGCTGCGCCGTAGATCATCGCCAGCGCAAGCGTCGGCAGCGCCGGCAGCGACCGGGCCAGCGGAGCCGCCTGCAGGACGTTGGCGATCGAGGCGGACAGCACCGCGCCGCCGACGAACACCAGGCCGACGGTGGCCGTCGCACGCGCCGCCGGCAGTGCGAGATCGTGCGCGAAGAGCAGGACGAGCCCCGCCGCGCCGAGCAGCGCACCGGCGACGAAGCGAAAAGTTACCGGCGTTTTCAGGAAGATGGCCGCCAGCAAGGCGTTCGGCACGACGAGCAGGGCGAAGACCAGCGCCACCAGCCCGGAGGTCAACCGCGCCTCCGCGGCATAGACGAGGTTGAAGTTGAGCGCGAACTGCGCGACGCCGACGACCAGCGCGAAGCCGTGGCCCGCCGCCGTCGGCCAGCGCCAGCGGCCGGTCGCGACCGTGAACATCGCCAGCACGACGCCGGCGACGATGAAGCG
>CAHJWP010000150.1 GCA_903642255.1 Sphingomonadaceae bacterium
AGTGCCGCGGCCCACAGCGCCGGCGGGTCGACGTCGCGAGCGACGCGACCCTCGGCCGCCGCCAGTGCGGTGTAGAGGTTGACCAGACCCGGCCCGGCGACCACCCGCTCGACCGATACGCGGCCGAAGCGCTCGCGCAGGCGGGCAAGCACGGCGTCGTCGATCGCGTCGAGTGGGGCGAAGTCGGCGTGTCCGCCCTCGGTCGGGATTACCGTGTAGGCGTCGGCGTGGCGGACAAGCTGGGCGACCCCGAGCCCGGTTCCTGGACCGACGACACTGATCACGCCGCTCTTCGCCAAAGGCAGATCGGGACCGCAGAGCGGCACGAACGCTTCGGCACTCAGCTGCGCGACGGCGTGGGCGACAGCGACGAAGTCGTTGCACCACGTGACGATATCGACGCCGAGCTCCGCACCGATCGACGCCGGGCGGATGATCCATGGGTTGTTGGTCAGCCGCAAGACCGCAGTTCCCACCGGGCAGGCGACGGCCACCGCCGCGGCGCGCGGCAGCGGCCGGCCGAGCATCGCGCCGTAGTGCCGCCATGCCGCCGGGAGGCTGGCATGATCGGCGACCTTCATCGTCACCGCATGATCGACAGCGATGACTTGGCCCCCCTCGAGCGTCGCAAGCGCGAGCCGGACATGGGTGCCGCCGATGTCGGCGACGACGATCTCGGCCGCGCTCATCGCCGGCGTAACGGCGTTGCCAATCGCGCGCCGCCGTGGCAGACAGAGTGGCGACGCGCCGGCTCCGGCCGACCCGCGTCACGCGCACGCGGGCGTAGCTCAATGGTAGAGCAGAAGCTTCCCAAGCTTACGACGAGGGTTCGATTCCCTTCGCCCGCTCCAGCGCTTCCGGTCACCGCGCCGTCCGCCGCCGCAGACCGTCGCCGATCAGGTTGACCGCAAGGATGGTGACGAAGATCAGCGTCCCCGGCGGCACCGACAGCCACGGCGCGCTGACCAGCCACGGCTCGGACTTGTTGAGCAGGCTGCCCCAGCTCGGGATCGGCGGCTGGACGCCGAAGCCGAGGAACGACAGCGCCGATTCGAGCAGGATCGCCCCGCCGACCGCAATCGTCGCCGACACCGCGATCGCCCCGGCGGCATTGGGCAGGATGTGGCGCACGACAATCGCCACCGGCCCGACGCCCAGCGCGCGGGCGGCGGTGACGAAGTCGGCGGCCTTGAGGCTCCGCACCTGCGCCCGTACGATCCGCGCCGACGGAGTCCAGATCAGCCCGGCGATCAGCACGACGAGCAACGCTGGCGTCGGTCGGATCATCCCGGCGACGACCAGCACCAGCGGTAGCGCCGGGATCGACAGCATGACGTCGGTCAGGCGCATCAGCGCCCAGTCGACCACGCCGCCGGCATAACCCGCCAGCGCCCCGACGAAGGTGCCGAACCCCGTCGCGACCGCGGCCCCGGCCAGCCCGATCGACAGCGAGATGCGTCCGCCGGCCATCAGCCGGGTCAGCTCGTCGCGGCCGAGCTCGTCGGTGCCGAGCCAGTGGGCGAGCGACGGCGCCCGTGGCAGGCCGATCAGCGCGAGGCTCTGTTCGTCGAAAGCGTAGGGCGAGATCAATGGGCCGACCACCGCCGCCGCCAGCATCGCGCCGAGCACGCCCACGCCGACCCGCAGCGATGTCCGCCGCCGCGACGTCACGACCGCAGCCGCGGGTCGAGCGCCGCCTGGATCAGGTCGGCGGCGATGTTGGCAAGGATCACCGCCGCCGAGCCCATCATCAGCACGCCCATCAACACGGGATAGTCGCGTCCGTCCATGCTCTCGACGAACAGGCTGCCGACGCCGGGCCACGCGAAGACCGCCTCGGTGATGACCGCGCCCGAGATCAGGCTGGCGAGGTCGAGCGCGATGATGCTGATCGCCGGGACGATCGCGTTCGGCAGCGCATGGCGCAGCAGGACCGCGCGCGTCGACAGCCCCTTGGCATAGGCAGTGCGAATATAATCCTGCCGTAGCGCGTCGATCATCCCCGCGCGCAGGTAGCGGGTCCAGCCGGCGCTGGTCGCGAAGGCGAGCACCGCGGCGGGCATGACGAGATGGGCGAGGCGGTCGCCGACCGAGCTGCCGCCGATCGACTCGAGCCCGGCCGACGGCAGCCAGCCGAGGCGGACGCTCAGCAGATACTGGAGCACCAGGCCGAGCCAGAACACCGGGATCGACAGGCCGACGAGGGTTACCATCGACACGGCGCGATCGAGCCGCCGCCCCTCCTCGACAGCCGCCAGAACGCCGAGCGCGACCGAGGCGACGAAGGCGATCGTCATCGCCACCGTGCCGAGCTGCAGCGTCGGGCCGAGCCGCTCGACGATCTCACGGACCACCGGCCGCCCAGTGCGGATCGAGAAGCCCCAGTCGCCGGTCAGCATCGCCCTGAGCCACAGACCGTATTGCACCGGCAGCGGCCGGTCGAGACCATAGGCCTGCGCGATGCGGGCGAGCGCGGCCGGCGTCACCGCCGGGTTGTCGGCATAGATGTCGAGTGGGCCGCCGGGCGCCAGATGGATCACGCAGAACAGGACGAGCGATATGCCGAGCAGCAGCGGCAGCGCCGCGAGCAGCCGCCACAGCAGGACGCGCCCGCTCATGCCAGCCGCCAGTCGGCACAGCCGACGAACGGCGTCATGTTGGTCGGGTTGGGGGTGAAGCCGCGCAGCCGCTCGCTCATGCTGACGACCGCCGCGCCGCTGGTCAGCGGGATCGTCGGCAAGTCGATCGCCAGCAGGTGCTGCATCTCGAACGCGGCCCGGCGGCGTTCGCCTGGGTCGAGCGTCCCCTCCATCCGGGCAAGGATGTGGTCCATCGCCGGGTTGCTGTAGCCCTGCCCATTGTTCGCGCCGTGGGTTGCGAAGAAGCGGCTGTAGACCGGATCGACGCCGGTCACCCACGAGCTGTAGTTGAGGTCGTAGTCGCCCTTGTAACGCGCCTGGCGATAAGCGACACCGGTTCGGTTGTCGGCCGTCGCGGCGATGCCGATCGCCTTGAGCTGGGCAAGAATGACCTGCTGCGCCAGTTCGTCGTCGCCCTTGCCGGCCTGGCAGACGAAGCGGTACGCCAGCCGGGCCGCGCCGCGCGCGCGGACACCGTCGGGCTGGACGGTGTAGCCCGCGGCATCGAGGAGGCGGCGCGCCTCGACCGGATCGTAGCGGTGTTCGGGGGCGTCGGGGTCGTAGAAGTCGAAGATCGGCACGACGACCGACTTGACCGGCGTTTGGAAGCCGCCGTTGACCCGGACGAGGACGCTGCGGTCGATGGCATGGGCGATGGCGCGGCGTACGACCGGGTCGCGCAGCGTCGGGTTGCGGAAGTTGAAGTCGAGATGCTGCCACGACAGGAGCGGCGACCGGAGCAGTTCGACGCCGGCGACGTGACGCATCTGCTTGGCCTGATCATACGGCGTCTGCGTCACGAGATCGAGTTCACCCGAGCGGAGCTGGGTCAGCAGGGTGTTCGAATTGGGGATGATCTTGAAGATCAGGCGGTCGATCGCCGGGAACGCCCGGCCCGCCGCGTCGCGCCGCCAGTAGAGCGGATTGCGCTCGGTCACGACGTACTGACCGCGGCGGAACTCCTTGACCATGAACGGCCCGGTGCCGACCGGCCGCTCGTTGTACGCCGACGTGTTGAGGTCGACGCCGTCGAGCAGATGTTTGGGCAGGATGCCGAAGGTGAACAATGTCGCGGCGAAGGTCGGCGTTATCCGGTCGTACCGGCAGACGACGGTGAACGGATCGGGCGTGTCGATCGCCACGATTGCCTCGGCCCCGTCCTTTGATTCGGCGACGAACGCCGGGTTGCGGACGGCGCGCCACGTGAAAGCGACGTCGGCGGCGGTGAACGGCGCGCCGTCGTGCCAGCGAACGCCCTCGCGCAATTTGTAGGTGATCGTCATGCCGCGACCATCCGGCGCGACGACGATCCCGCCGTTGGCGACCGTCGGCACCGTGATTGCGAGGACCGGGACGTAGCGCGCGTGGGCGTCGGGAGCGAGCAGGCCCTCGACCACCGCGGCCTCGACGTCGCCGAGGAAGCCCGTCGAATAGACGTTGAGCGTGTCGAGGTCGTAGGTCAGGCCGACGACCAGAGTATTGTCGTCGCGCCGGCGCGCCGGGCCGCAGCCGGGCCCGGCGACCGTCGCGAGCATCGCCCCAAGTGCACCGCGGCGTGACCAGTCCGCGCCGGCCGGCCGGTGCTCCACCTCAGTAACCCCGCGCGCGATCGACGACATGGTCGAGCGGTGCGCCGCGCTCGTGCCGCCGCACTGTCTCGGCCATGATGGCGACCGAAGTGCGGGCATGGGTGATCGCCGCGACATGGGGCGTAACGAACACCCTAGGGTGCGTCCAGAACGGGTGGTCGGCCGGCAGTGGTTCCTGCCGAAAGACGTCGAGCGCGGCGCTGTCGAGCAGCCCCTCGTCGAGGGCGCGGAGCAGGTCGGCGTCGACCACCGCCGCGCCGCGCCCGCCGTTGACCAGCAGGCCGCCGGCGGCCATCCGCCCCAGCAGCGCATAGTCGATCAGGTCGACCGTTTCGGCCGTCGTCGGCAGCAGGTTGACGAGGATGTCGACGCCGTCGACCGCCGCCCCCAACTGGCCGCGGCCGGCGAAACTCGCGATCCCCGGCAGGTCACGCGGCGTCCGGCTCCAGACACGGACCCTGAAGCCGAACGACGCCAGCATCGCCGCGACCGGTGCGCCAAGCGCGCCGGCACCGAGGACCGCGACCGTCCGCTCGCTCGCCAGCAACTCGGTCAGCGGGGCCCAGCGCCCAGCCATCTGCCGGTCGCGATAGGCGGACAGGTTGCGGTGCCAGCCGAGCACCCGCGCGGCGACCCACTGGACCATGCCCTCGACGAGCCCAGGGTCGACCATCCGCACAATGGGCACGCCGGCCGGCACCTCGCCCGACGCGAGCAGATGCTCGACGCCGGCGTTGATGCTGAGCACGACCTCGAGTCCCGAAAGCTGCGCGAGCAGCCCCGCCGGTGGGAGACCGACGACGGCGTAGGCAGTCGCCCCGTCGTCAGGCGGGGTCAGAAGCACCTCGTGCGCGGGCAACTCGGCGCGGAACAGGTCGGCGAAGACCTGCGGGTTGGTGCGGACGGCGACGAGGAGGCGCTTCATCGCTTACAGTTCATGCTGGCGGATGCACGCTGCCGCGTGACCGTCCGCACTCGCTTCGAGCGGCGGCACGGCCTCGCGGCACCGCGCGACCGCGTGCGGGCAACGCGTGCGGAAGACGCAGCCCGACGGCGGCGACAGCGGGCTCGGCGGATCGCCGGCCAGCAGCCGGCGGGGCCTTAGGCCGCCCGCAATGCGCGGTACGGCGTCGAGTAGGGCGCGGGTGTAGGGATGGCGCGGTGCCGCGAAGACGTCGGCGGAGCGGCCGGTCTCCATGACCCGGCCGAGGTAGAGCACGAGCACCCGATCGCAGAAATGCCGGACCAGATCGAGGTCGTGGGCGATGAACACCATCGCCAGCGCCATTTCCACCTGCAGGTCCATCAGCAGGTTGACGATGCCGGCCTGGACCGAGACGTCGAGCGCCGACACCGCCTCGTCGGCGATCAGCAGCTCGGGCTCGACGATCAGCGCGCGGGCGATGCCGACCCGCTGGCGCTGCCCGCCCGACAGCATCCGCGGATGCTTCGCCGCCGCCGACGGCGGCAGGCCGACGCGGTCGAGCATCGCGCCGACGCGTTCGCTCCGTTCGGCGCGGGTGCCGATGCCATGAACGCCGAGGCCCTCCCCGATCGTCGCGCCGATCGTCATCGCGGGGTTGAGGCTCGCCGTCGGGTCCTGGAACACGGCCTGCAGCCGGCGGCGGACCGGCCGCATTCGGCCGGCGGGCAGCGC
>CAHJWP010000151.1 GCA_903642255.1 Sphingomonadaceae bacterium
GGCCGGCTCGGGCGCTACGCCGACGCCGAGACGCTGCTCAGACGCGCGCTCGACCTCGCCCCGTCGTTCCGCGAGGCGCGGTTCAACCTCGCGACGATCCTCCACCGCCGCTCGCGATCGACCGACGCGCTCGCCGAGATCGACCGGCTGCTGGCGCTCGACCCCGACAACCCGAGCTACCGCAACCTCCGCGCCGCCGCGCTTGCCCGGCTCGGCGAGTTCGACGCGTCGCTCGAAGCGTACCGCACGCTGCTCGCCGACCATCCGCGCCAGCCGAAGGGGTGGATGAGCTATGGCCACGCGCTCAAGACCGTCGGGCGGACGGCGGACGCGGTCGCTGCCTACCGCGAGGCGATCACCCAGGCTCCCGCGCTCGGCGAGGCGTGGTGGAGCCTCGCCAACCTCAAGACGGTGCGCTTCGACGAGAGCGACGTCGCGGCGATGACAGCGGCGCTGGGCCCGGGCCTTGCCGACGACGACCGCCTTCACCTCGAGTTCGCCCTCGGCAAGGCCGCCGCCGACCGCGGCGACCCGGCGGCGGCGTTCGGCCACTACGCCGCGGGCAATCGCCTCCGCGCGGCGCAGGTCAAGTACGACCCGGCCGAGACGACCCGCGCCGTCGACCGCGCCCGCGCCTTCTTCACCGCCGACCTGCTGCGCGAGCGGGCGGGGCAGGGCGACCCGGCGGCCGATCCGATCTTCGTCGTCGGCATGCCGCGTTCGGGATCGACGCTGGTCGAGCAGATTCTCAGCTCCCACTCGCACGTCGAGGGGACGACCGAGCTGCCCGACCTGCCGGCCCTGGCGTGGCAGGTGGGCGCGCGGACCTCCGCCAAAGGCGAGACGGCGTATCCCGAAGCGCTCGCCGATCTGTCGCCGGCCGACCTCGCCGTGCTGGGGCGCGATTACCTCGACCGCACCCGGCCGCAGCGCAAGACCGACCGGCCGCGCTTCATCGACAAGCTGCCGAACAACTGGCTCCACGTCGGGCTGATCCGCCTGATCCTGCCGAACGCGACGATCATCGACGCCCGGCGCAACGCGATGGCGTGCGGCTGGTCGAACTTCACCCAGCATTTTGCCCGGGGGCAGGGGTTCAGCTATGACCTCGCCGACTTCGGCCATTACTATCGCGACTATGCCGCGCTGATGGCGCATTTCGACACGGTCGCGCCCGGCACGGTCCACCGGGTCGACCACGAGGCGATGGTTGCCGATACGGAAGCCACCGTCCGTGCTCTGCTCGCCGCCTGCCGCCTGCCGTTCGAGCCGGCCACCCTGCGGTTCTGGGAGACCGACCGCCCGGTCCGCACGCCGAGCTCGGAGCAGGTCCGCCAGCCGATCTTTGCCGCCGGGACCGATGCGTGGCGGGCGTACGACGCGTGGCTCGGGCCGCTGCGGGCGGCGCTGGGGTCGGAACTCGCGCCCCAGTCAGGCTCCGACTGACGCCGAAACGCAACACTGCTGCAGTGCAATGCGCTGGCCCGCGCGCGGGTTCTTGACAGCTTCGTGATGCCGACCGACCGTGACCGCCTGTTCGGGGGAGTGGGCAATGCGGCAGATCGGCTCGACCAAAGTCATCGCGGCGCTGCTCGCTGGTGCCGCTCCCGCGATCGCCGCGGCGCAGGCGGTCGCCGCCGACACCTCGCCGGGCTTCGACGAGATCGTCGTCACCGCGCAGAAGCGGTCGGAGAACCTGCAGAACGTGCCGATCAGCATCCAGGTGCTCGGCACGAAGAAGCTCGACCAGCTGGACGTCGCCAACTTCAACGACTTCGCCAAGCTGTTGCCGAGCGTCACCTTCCAGACCGTCCAGCCCGGCCAGACCGAGGTTTATATCCGTGGGGTCGTGTCGGGCGGCGACGGCAACCATTCGGGGCCGCTGCCGTCGGTCGGCGTCTACCTCGACGAGCAGCCGATCACGACGATCGGCGGGACGCTCGACGTCCACATCTACGACATCGCCCGGATCGAGGCGCTCGCCGGGCCGCAGGGCACGCTGTACGGCGCGTCGTCGGAAGCCGGCACGATCCGCATCATCACCAACAAGCCCGAGATCGGCATCCTGACCGGCGCGATCGACGCCGAGGTCAACACGGTCGACCATGGCGGCATCGGCGGCAAGGTCGAGGGCTTCCTCAACGTCCCGCTGACCGACATGATGGCGGCGCGCGTCGTCGGCTGGTATCAGAAGAACGCCGGCTATATCGACAATGTCCCCGGCACGCGGACCTTCCTGCCCGACCCCAACACCGGCGTGTCGATCACCAAGAACAACGCCGCCTTCGTCAAGAACGACTATAACGACGTCAACACGATCGGCGGCCGCGCCGCGCTCAAGATCGACCTCGACGACCACTGGACGGTCGAACCGACGGTGTTCGGCCAGAGCGCGGTCAACCACGGCAGCTTCGGCTTCGACCCGCGCACCGGCGACCTGCAGGTCCAGCACTTCGCGCCGGAATATTACCACGACCGCTTCGTCCAGGCGGCGCTGACGGTGACCGGCAAGGTCGGCAGCTTCGACCTGACCTATGCCGGGGCGTATCTCGATCGCGTCATCCACAGCTCGGCTGACTATACCGACTATGCCGAGCAGTACGATACGCTTTACCATAATCAGGGCGGCATCGCGACGTACTTCTACTTCCACGACAATGCCGGCAACACGATCGACCCGTCGCAGAAGATCATCGGCGACGATCACTTCACCAAGCTGAGCCAGGAGCTGCGCCTCGCCTCGCCGGTGACCAAGCCGTTCCGCGTCGTCGGCGGCCTGTTCTATCAGCTCCAGACCCACCTGATCCATCAGGACTATCAGGTTCCCGGCCTCGCCGACAACCTGTCGGTCAACGGTCATCCCGGCACCCTGTGGCTGACGCAGCAGGACCGCGTCGACCGCGACTACGCGATCTTCGGCGAGGCGACGTACGACGTGCTGCCGACGGTGTCGCTGACCGGCGGCGGGCGCTTCTTCAAGTACGACAACAGCCTGATCGGTTTCTTCGGCTTCGGCCGCGACCCCAATGGGCCGCCGTACAATGCGGCGGGCAGTTCGCGGACCGGCGTCGCCGGCTGCTACACGACGACCGGCGCGCTGGTCCGCGACAACCCCGGCGGCACGCAGCTGCCGCCCAACGTTCCCGGCAGCCCGTGCACCAACCTCGGCACGTTCCAGAACGGCGGTGTCGTGCCCAAGGACGCGAGCGACACCGGCTTCACCTACAAGGCCAATGCGACGTGGAAGATCGACCCCGATCACCTCGTCTACGCCACCGTGTCGCGGGGTTTCCGCCCGGGCGGCATCAACCGCCGCGCCGACGTCGGGACCTACGCCAGCGACTTCCTCGAGAATTACGAACTCGGCTTCAAGACCAGCTGGCTCGACCGCGCGCTCAAGATCAACGGCGCCTTGTTCTGGCAGGACTGGAGCGCGTTCCAGTTCGCCTTCCTCGGTCAGAACAGCTTCACCGAAATTCACAACGGCCCGAACGCGCGGATCAAGGGGGTCGAGGCCGACGTCAACTGGACCGTCGCGACCGGCCTGACGCTAACCGGGGCGGGCACCTATACCGATGCGAAAACGCGGAGCAGCCTGTGCGCTGTGCAGGGGACGAGCGGCGACTGCTCGACGCCGGGCCCGGGCGGCATCCCCAACTTCGTCCAGGCCCCGGCCGGCACGCGCCTGCCGATCACGCCGCAGTTCAAGGTCAACGGCGTCGCGCGCTACGAGACGCCGCTCGGCAACGACCTGAAGGGCCATGTCCAGGGCGTCGTCGTCCACGCGAGTTCGGCGGCGTCGGACATCCGGACGCTGTCCTTCTCGCCCGGCACCGGCGCGCCGTACGATCCGGCGGCGAGTCTCGGCCGGCTGGCGGCGTACACCACCTTCGATTTCGCCGCCGGCCTCAACTGGCCGTTCCTGTCGGCCGAGATCGTCATCGAGAACGCGTTCGACAAGCGCGCGCAGCTGTCGCGCTACGAGGAGTGCGGCTCGTGCTACCAGCGACCGTACGTCGTCGCCAACACGCCGCGGACGATCGGCATCCGGGTCGGGCATAGTTTCTAGAGGGTCTCCGAAACCCGCTCATGCTGAGCCTGTCGAAGCACGCGCAAACGTTCGTGCGTGCTTCGACAGGCCCAGCATGAGCGGGCTGGGTGCAGGGGAGGGGGGCAAGGTGATGAAGCAGATGCGAGTAGCGTTGGCCGCGATCACGGCGGTGGCGTGCAACGTGGCCATGCCCGCTACCGCAGCCCCGACCCTCGACGCCATGCTGTCCTACCCGTTCGTCGACGAGCTCGTCGCGGCGGACTCGGGCACGCGGATCGGCTGGCTGACCACGGTCAAGGGGGTCCGCACCGTGTGGATCGCCGCCGGGCCGGCCTTCACGCCGCGCCGCGTCGCATCGACCAACGCCGACGACGGGCAGGAGCTGACCGGGCTGACGTTCAGCCCCGACGGCGACCGTATGGCGTGGGTCCGCGGGGGGGCGCACGACGCCAACTGGCCGGCCGAGGGCGGACTCCAGCCGAACCCGGCGAACGCCACCGAGCAGCCCAAGCTCGAGGTGTGGACCGCTCTGGTGGCCGGCGGCGCGGCGGTCAAGCTCGCCGAGGGTGACAAGCCGGCGCTGTCGGCGACGCGCCTCGCCTATGTCGCCGACGGAGCCGTGTGGCTCGCGCCGCTCGACGGCAAGGCCAAGCCGGCCAAGCTGTTCTTCGATCGCGGCAAGGACGGCGATCTCGCGTGGTCGCCCGACGGGACGCGGCTGGCCTTCACCTCGCACCGCGGCGACCACGCGTTCATCGGGGTCTATACCATCGTGGCGAAGAGCGTGACGTGGCTCATGCCGTCGACCGGCCAGGACGGCGATCCCGTCTGGTCGCCCGACGGAACGCGTCTCGCCTTCGTCCATCAGCCCGGCGACGGCGGCGCGCCCGAGCCGATGCTGACCGAGACGATCCACCCATGGTCGATCCGTGTCGCCGACGTGGCGACCGGCACCGGGCGCGACGTGTGGCACAGCCCGAACACGATGAACGGCTCGTTCCCCGAGGTGCCGGGCGGGCCGTTCCTGCGCTGGCTGGCCGGCGACACGCTGACCTTCCGGGCGGAGATGGACGGCTGGGCCCACCTCTATGCCGTGCCGGTCGCCGGCGGCGAGGCGAAGCTGCTGACTCCGGGCAATTTCATCGTCGAGAACGTCCGGCCGACGGTCGATCGGCATGGTCTGCTCTACACCGCCAACACCGGGACGGACGCAAGCGACGACGATCGCCGCCATGTGTTCCGGGTCGGGCTCGACGGCAGCGCGCCCGTCGCGATCACCACCGGCACCGGCCTCGAATTCCTGCCGGCCCCGCTGGCAAACGGCGACGTCGCGATGGTGACGGTCACCGCCAAAGTGCCGGCTGCGGTCGCCGTCGCGACCATGCAGAACGGCCATATCGAGCCGGTCGACCACGCCGTCGACGCCTATCCGGCCGACGGCCTCGTGGTGCCGCAGCGTGTGACCTTCACGGCCGCCGACGGGACGCTGGTCCACGGCCAGCTGTTCGTCGCCCCCGGCGGCGCAGCGAAGAAGCCGGTGGTGATCTTCGTCCACGGCGGGCCGCCGCGGCAGATGCTGCTCGGCTGGTCGTACATGGACTATTACGCCAATGCCTATGCGGTGAACCAGGCGCTCGCGGCGCGCGGCTTCGTCGTCCTGTCGGTCAATTACCGGCTCGGCATCGGCTATGGCCGCGCCTTCCAGCACCCGGCCAAGGCAGGACCGGCGGGGGCAGCTGAGTATCAGGACGTCGTCGCCGGGGCGAAATACCTGCAGGCGCTGCCCGCGGTCGATCCGGCGCGGATCGGCATCTGGGGCGGGTCGTA
>CAHJWP010000152.1 GCA_903642255.1 Sphingomonadaceae bacterium
GGCCCCGGCCGTTCGTCGATGGGCGTATGGCGGAAGGTTGGGGGGAAAGCAAGGACCTCTGCGAAGGCCCTCTCCCGGGCCGTCGCTCCGCGCCGTCTCTCAACCTCTACCCGCCGGAGAGAGGTCGAGAGAAGCGGAGCCTGCCGTGGCTCGGGGAGAGGAGCGGCGCCGGTACTTACCCCTTGGTCGACGCGTACAGCTTCCACAGATCGGCGATGTCCTTCATTCCGCCGGCGTCGGTCACGCTGGCAAACGTCGTCTTCGCCGCGCCGCCCTGACCGCCTTTCAGCTGGGCGATGCCTTCGAACACCTTCGCCTCATCAGCGTTGGGGCCGCCGGCCGCCGCCGCCTTGCCATAGGCGCTCGCCGCTGCCGGGAATTGGCCGAGGCCGAAATACGCCCCGCCGGCCTGCGCCGCCGTCGCCGGGTTGGCGGCAAGCGACGCCGCGTTCGCACCGGCCGCCTGCGCCCGCTGCGCCGCCGCCTGCGCCAGCTTGGCGGTCATCGGATCGGAACCGAGCGAGCCGCCGGCCTTCGTCAGCACCGCCTGTGCGACGCCGGGCTGGTTGTTGACGATCGCCAGCTTGGCGAACTCGCTGATGTCCTCGGGGCGCTTGAGGTTGCCCGTCGCGTCCATCAGGTGGAACAGCGCGAGCTTCGCCTCGGGCCGCATCTGGTTCTTCTGCGCCTCGACGAGCAGCGTCTGCCACCGCGCCGGCGACGCGTCGATCTTGATCAGCTTCTCGGTGGTGGCGAGATAGCCCTTCTTGTCGCCCGACTTGTACTGCGCGCCGGCAAGGTTCTCGAGATACTGCGGCTTCGGCCCGTTCGCGGCGATCAGCTTATTGTACGAGCTGACGGCCTCGGCATAATGGCCCTGCTTGATCGCGGCCTGGGCGATCAGCACAGTCATCTCGTCGCCGCCCGCCTTTTTCGCCAGCGCGACCGCCTTGGTATAGTCGCCGGCGTTGTAATAGAGTTCGGCGAGCGCCTTGGGCGTCGCCTGGCCGCTCGCCTCGAGCTCGGCCGCTGCCTTGCCGTACTGGCCGGTGCGTGAATAGGCGTATGCTGCCATCTGCGCGACCTTAGCGTGTTCCTCGGGGGTCTTCGCCGCCGCCTTGGCGTTGTTGATCGCGCTGCCGACCGCGCCGGCGTTGCCCGACTTGGCCGCCGCCGCCGCCTGATTGAGCGCCGCGCCGACCGCTTTCGACACGGCGGCCGCGGCGGGGGTGGCGAGCAGCGGGAGGAGCGCCAGCGCCGCGACACCGGCCAGATGCTTCACCAGTTTCATGTCTGTCCTCATGGGTTCGGATGGTCGGCCACACTAACGCGGGAGGATGGCGTGGCGATGAACGCCGACCCCCGCTCGGTCGCGACCTTATCCAATCGCGGCCGCGGCGCAAACGCTAAGCTGCACGCGACCGTCGAAGTTGCGCGCCGCGCCGCGAAAGCCTAGTCGCCGCGCTTTCCGATGACAGGAGCGGTCTTGACGCGCGCATTCGTTTTTCCGGGGCAGGGCAGCCAGTCGGCGGGCATGGGCAAGGCGCTCAGCGTCGCGAGTCCCGCCGCCCGCGCGGTGTTCGAGGAGGTGGATTCGGCGCTGGGGCAGCACCTGTCGCGGCTGATGTTCGACGGCTCGCTGACCGAGCTGACGCTGACCGCCAACGCCCAGCCGGCGATCATGGCGCTGTCGATCGCCGTGCTGCGGGTGCTGGAGCAGGAGGGCGGGATCAGTCTCGCCGACAAGGCGGCGTTCGTCGCCGGCCACAGCCTCGGCGAATATAGCGCGCTGTGTGCGGCGGGGTCGCTGACGCTGGCCGACACGGCGCGGCTGCTGCGGCTGCGCGGGCAGGCGATGCAGGCGGCGGTGCCGGTCGGCGTCGGCGCGATGGCGGTGATCATCGGCCTCGACCTCGATGCCGTTGTCGTCGTCGCGGCGGAGGCGGCGCACGATCAGGTCTGCGAGGTGGCCAACGACAACGCGCCGGGGCAGGTCGTCGTCTCGGGGCACGAGGCGGCGGTCGCGCGGGCGATCGCGCTGGCAAAGACGAAGGGTTCGCGTCATTCGGTGCTGCTGCCGGTGTCGGCTCCGTTTCACTGCTCGCTGATGCAGCCGGCGGCGGACGCGATGGCGGAAGCATTGGCCGACACTGCGCTCGCCGCGCCGTTCGTGCCGCTGGTGGCGAACGTCACAGCGGAAGCAGTCGCCGCGCCCGACGCGATCCGCGACCTGCTGGTGGCGCAGGTCACCGGCCGCGTCCGCTGGCGCGAGAGCGTGCTGGCGATGACCGGTGACGGCGTGACGCAGTTCGTCGAGCTAGGGGCGAAGGTGCTCAGCCCGATGGTCAAGCGCATCACCCCCGACGCCAGCGCCGAGGCGGCGGTCGACATGGCCAGCATCGAAGCGGTGGCGAAGGGGCTGTAGAAATGTTCGACCTAACCGGCATGACTGCCCTCGTCACCGGGGCGTCCGGCGGCCTCGGCTCGGCAATCGCCCGGGCGCTGGCGGCGCAGGGCGCGCGGGTCGCGCTGTCGGGCACGCGCGTCGCGCCGCTCGACGCCCTCGCCGCCGAGCTGCCGGGGTCGGTCGTCGTGCCATGCGACCTCGCCGACGGAGCCGCGGTCGACGCGCTGGTCCCCGCCACGGTCGCCGCGCTCGGCAGCCTCGACATCCTCGTCAACAACGCCGGCGTCACGCGCGACAACCTCGCGATGCGGATGAAGGACGACGAGTGGGATACCGTCCTGCGCGTCAACCTCGAGGCCGCCTTCCGCCTGTGCCGCGCAGCCTGCAAGCCGATGATGCGCGCCCGCTTCGGCCGCATCGTCAGCGTGACGTCGGTGGTCGGCGTCACCGGCAATGCGGGTCAAGCGAACTACGCCGCGTCGAAGGCCGGGCTGATCGGCATGAGCAAGGCGCTGGCGCAGGAAGTCGCCAGCCGCAACATCACCGTCAACTGCGTCGCGCCGGGCTTCATCGCCTCGCCGATGACCGCGGCATTGAGCGAGGCGCAGACGAGTGCTCTGACCGCTCGCATCCCAACCGGCCGGCTGGGCGAGGGGGCCGACGTCGCCGCGGCGGTGGTCTACCTCGCCAGCCGCGACGCCGGCTACGTCACCGGCGCGACGCTCCACGTCAACGGCGGCATGGCGATGGTATGACGCGAGTTCCCGCGCGGGTGTGACTTGTCAGCCTTGGACGACGCCGCTATCGCCATGCCAAGGCTGAACGCCAACCAATCTGGAGAGGACCCCCCATGACCGACGTCGCCGACCGCGTGAAGAAGATCGTCGTCGAGCATCTCGGCGTCGAGGCCGACAAGGTCACCGAGGACGCCAGCTTCATCGACGATCTCGGCGCCGACAGCCTTGACACGGTCGAACTCGTCATGGCGTTCGAGGAGGAGTTCGGCGTCGAGATTCCCGACGACGCCGCCGAGAAGATCCTGACCGTCAAGGACGCGATCGGCTTCATCGAGACCCACGCCAAGGCGTGAGCGGCGATTGATCACGCCGGTTCCGGCCCGTAAGACGGCTCTCCGCGACCGCGGGGGGCCGTTTTGCGTACACCCGGCGGCGACCAACCTGGGAGGAACACGATGCGTCGTGTCGTGATTACCGGCGTCGGCATGGTCACGCCGCTCGGGGCGAACGCCGAGACCGTGTGGGCCAACATCCTCGCGTCGAAGTCGGGCGCGGGGCCGATCACGCGCTTCGACCCGACCGACTATGCCTGCCGCATCGCCATGGAGGTCAAGCACGGCGACGGGACCGGCGACACCTTCGACGCGGCCAGGCGCATCGACCACAAGGTCCTGCGCCAGGTCGACCCGTTCATCGTCTTCGGCATCGACGCCGCGGGGCAGGCACTCGAGGACGCCGGCCTGACCGACATGACCGAGGAGCAGCGGTTCCGCGCCGGGTGCATGATCGGCTCGGGCATTGGCGGCCTGCCGGGGATCGAGAAGGAGTCGATCGTCCTCCACGAGAAGGGCCCGCGCCGCGTCAGCCCGCACTTCGTCCATGGCCGGCTGATCAACCTGATCTCGGGGCAGGTCAGCATCAAATACGGACTGATGGGGCCGAACCACGCGGTCGTCACCGCCTGCTCGACCGGCGCGCACGCGATCGGCGACGCGGCGCGGCTGATCGCCCTCGACGACGCCGACGTCATGCTCGCCGGCGGCGCGGAGGGGGCGATCTGTCCGCTCGGCATCGCCGGGTTCAGCCAGGCGCGCGCACTGTCGACGGGGTTCAACGACACGCCGGAGAAGGCATCGCGCCCCTACGACCGCGACCGCGACGGCTTCGTCATGGGCGAGGGTGCCGGCATCGTCTGCCTCGAGGAGTTCGAGCGCGCCAAGGCCCGCGGCGCGACGATCTACGCCGAGGTTATCGGCTATGGCCTGACCGGCGACGCCTACCACGTCACCGCGCCGCACCCCGAAGGGTCGGGGGCGTTCCGCTCGATGGAGATGGCGCTCCGCAAGGCAGGGCTGAACCCGTCGGACATCGACTATATCAACGCCCACGGCACCTCGACGCCGATGGGCGACGAGCTCGAACTCGGCGCGGTCCGGCGGCTGTTCGGCACTGCAATCGAGACGGTCAGCATGTCGTCGACCAAGTCGGCGATCGGTCACCTGCTCGGCGGGGCGGGGGCGGTCGAGAGCATCTTCTGCGCGCTGGCGATGCGCGATCAGGTCGCCCCGCCGACGCTCAACCTCGACAATCCGTCGGACGCCTGCGAGGGCGTCGATCTCGTCCCCCATGTCGCCAAGCGCCGGCCGATCAAGGCGGTGCTCAACAATAGCTTCGGCTTCGGCGGGACCAACGCGACGCTGGTGATGCGGGCGGTCTGACGTGGCGCGCCGGACCAGCAGCGCAGGCCGGGCGGCGCGGACCTTCGTCGTCCTGCTGATCCTCGTCGGCCTGCCGCTGTCCGTCGCGCCGTGGTGGACGTGGGGGAAGCCGGGTCCGGCGACGCACGACGTCGTCATCCCGACCGGCGCGACCCTCTATGCCGCGGCGACCCGGATGTACGACGCCGACGTGATCAGTTCGGCACGCCAGTTCACCGCGCTGGCCCGGGTGTTCGGCAGCCGCGCGCCGATCAAGGCCGGCGTCTACCGCTTCCAGGAGGACCGCGGCTGGGGCGACTATCTGCGCCAGATGCAGCGCGGCGACGTCGTTGCGCTGCGGGTGACGATCCCGGAGGGGATGCCGGCGGTGCTCGTCCGCGAGCGACTGCTGGCCAACACGCAGCTGACCGGGCCGGTCGACACGCCGGCCGAGGGCTCGGTCCTGCCCGACACCTACGACTTCGGGGTCGGCTCGACGCGGGCGGCGGCGCTGAAGCACATGCAGGCGGCGATGACCGCGGAGCTGGCGGCACTGTGGCCGACGCGGACGCCGGCGGCCGTCGTGAAGACGCCGGCGGAGGCGGTGATCCTCGCGTCGATCGTCGAGAAGGAGACGGCGCTGCCGGCCGAGCGTCGACTGGTCGCGGGCGTGTACAGCAACCGGCTGCGGGCGGGCGTCAAGCTCGATGCCGACCCGACGGTGATCTACCCGATCACGCAGGGACGGCCGCTCGGCCGGCGCATCCTGCGGTCCGAGCTGGCGCGCGACACCGGCTACAACACTTATCTCAAGCCCGGCCTGCCGAAGGGGCCGATCGCCAACCCGGGCCGCGCCAGCCTCGCCGCGGTGCTCGACCCCGCGCCGACAAAGGCGCTGTACTTCGTCGCCGACGGCCGCGGCGGGCACGTCTTCGCGACAACGCTGGCCGAGCAGAACGCCAACGTCGCCAGATGGTTCGCCCTCCGCCGCGCGCGCGGCGAGATGTGAGCC
>CAHJWP010000153.1 GCA_903642255.1 Sphingomonadaceae bacterium
CGTCGAACGCCATTCCCGGATATTCCATGCCCGTCGAACCGCCGGCGATGCTCCACGCGGTCGGGTAAGGATAAGCAAACCAATGCTGCGAGAAGCGCTCGACCGAGTCCTTCAGATACTCTGTCGACCGCCTCCATGCAGCGTCGCCGGCGCTCTCGACCGGGTAGACGCTTTCCGCCAGCGCGGTCCTGCCACCGGGCAGGTTCATCCGCGCCGCATCCCACACGAACGCGCGCGAGGCGGAGAAGGCCACGTCGCGCGTATTGGCGAAGTGATAGCGCCAGGTCTTCTCGGCCGTCGCCACGGGACGTGCGCTGTCGCGCGTCACGTCGTCGGGCGCGCGGATCATCACTGTGGCGTCGCTGCCCGCTGCCCTGGCGAGGCGCGCGCGCTGAAGCGGTGTCAGGACATCCGCCGCATTGGTCAGCACGCCGCCACCGGCGACGATCATGTCGGCGGGCACGGTGACCGCGTAATCCACATCGCCATATTCGCAGTAGAATTCGGATCCGAGATAGGGGAGCGTGTCCCAGCCGCGCAGATCGTCATAGACGGCCATGCGCGGGAACCACTGCGCGATATCGAAGATCGTCCCGTTCGGCGTGTCGAGCCACGAGGTGCGCCCGCCCCATACGCCTGGGATGGCATAACGATAGGCGATGCGGAACTTCAGCTTCGTCCCGCCGCCCCTGAGCGGCTGGTCGAGCCGGAGATTCATGCGCGTATCGGAGACGACGAACGGAATCGACACCCAGTTCTTGCCGCGCAGCACCTCCACCGATGCGATAGCGTAGCCGTCACTATGCTCGACCGAGCCGCGGCCCCTCCTCCCGCTGCCCATCGTCGCTGCGCGGGAATCCGCACGATAGATATTCTGGTCGAGCTGCATCCACAGGCTCGGCAGGGCGTCGGGACTGTTGTTGGTGTAGTCGACCGTTTCGGTAGCCGTCAGCGTCTTGGCCGTGGCGTCGATCCGCGCGGTGATCGCATAGTCGACCCGATTCTGCCAATATCCTGGTCCGGGTGCGCCGTTGGAAGAGCGATAGACGTTCACGCCGTCCGGGAGCGGCTGCGCAGCGAAGGCGACCTTCGGGTCGAAGTCGGCGGCTCGCGCCGGAGCCGTGCACAACGTGGCGTAAGCGCAGGCAAATCGTAGAATCGCCTGCCGAAAATGACGTCTCATCGATCCTCCAAGCGTCTGATCGTGCGCGAATCATGACGATTGATCAGCGCAAAGATGGCGGACAAAAGCCCGCAAATCCGGACGTTGATCAAGGTACTCGGCATAAGGTCCGACCTACGCCGGCGGCGCTAAGTTTCTGGTCCGTGTTCTACAAAGCAATGCCGTTCGGCGACGAGTCGACGCCGCAGCAAGGGGTATCTAGATGTACTTTCGCCGTCTCCGTCAAACATGAATGATAGGCAGAAGTCGGGCGGGGGGCAATGCACCGCATGGCGATCAGGTCCGCCTGCCGGCGTGCGAGGTCGGTTTGAGCTGCTGCCGGTTCCGTGGACACCGAGATTAGCGTTGGCGGCGGCGCAGGCGATCGGGTTGGCTGTTTAGCTCGACGAGTGGAAGAACATGTCGGCCCGGTCCTGGCCGTAGTGCGCGGCGAACACGGGCTCGGTCGCCTTCGTTACCGCCAGCGGGATCCCGCCGCTCGTCGTCCTCGAGACCCGTTTCGGCGAGCTGCGGATCACGACGACGGGGGTCGTGCCTGCGGCCATCGCCGCGGGGGCCGTGGACCGGCTCGTGGACGAGGTCGTCGGCAATCCGGCGACGGACGCGCGCGGGTCGCGGATGCGGTCCGCCGAGAGCCTATCCTCCAATACCGTGTTCGCCATCCCGACCGGCTCCGTCCCGTGGTCGATCCGTAGTTTCTCGGTTGTCTATCCGCCCAAATCCCCGCTCGTCGCGCTGAACGCGCCCGTGTTGATGGAGCGGTATGCCCACCAGGACGGGGCTGGCGGATCAGCCTTTCGGCTCAGAGTCATACGGTCGCGTCGGGATCATTACCGGTCGGGGTGCCGCACGTTCACTCGACCGGCGTTACGGCCTCGCTGAACCTACCAAGGGCGGATCCCGCGACCACTTTCGCACCACCAATCCTTGCAGACCGTTAGAACACCGCCCGCATCCGCGCGGCGCTTAGCTCGACGCCCAGGATGCGTGCGACCGACGGCGCGATGGCGCGCATGTCGACGACGCCCAGATCGCCATGACGGCTTAGGGAAGGGCCCATCACGATCAGCGTCGAGCGCATCGCCGGCTCGTCGGGCAGATAGCCGTGCATGCCCTTGTAAGTGGAAGGTTGCGCCAGGGGAGCCGCGGGATCGCGCCCGGTTTCGAAACCCGGCTGCAGGGCGATCGTGAACGCCGCCTCGCGCGGTCCCCCGCGACGCAGCGTCTCGGCGCGATCGAACAGCTGCGCGATATGGTAGTGCGGGTCGGCGGCGAGCCGCGTGACCAGCGCCGTGACGCGCGCCAGCAGCGCCGCATCCTCGGGATGGGCGAGCACGACCGTCGCCGTGCCGCCTGCGATCCACGGTTCCGCCTGCCACGACACGACCCTGCCGTCCTTGCCGAGCGTGATGAGCCCGGCCGCGATGAACGGCGCGAACAGGTTGATGTCGGTTCCGACCGGCAGGAAGCCGTGATCGGACACGACGACGATCGTCACGTCCGGCATCGCCGCGCGCGCGGAGGCAACGAGGGCGCCGACGAGCGCGTCCGTCTTCTCGATCGTCGCGTTCGCGGCGGGCGATCCCGGGCCGCTGCGATGCTCCTCGTGATCGATGCCCGCGAGGTAGATGGTGGTGAACGCCGGGCGATCGGCCAGGATCGCCTGCGCGAACCGCACGCGGACCGCATCGCCCTCGACGCTCTCGTTGATCCCGGGCTCGTAGGCGCCGAGCGATGCTTCCAGCCGCGGAAGGAGGCCCGGAGTGGCAAGCGCCGCGATCAGCTTGGCGTCGTCGGGGGTACCGGTGCGCCAGATCTGCGGCAGGTTCTCGTCGATCCCCGGCGCGCCGACCGTGACCGGCCAGTGAATGCTCGCCGTACGCAAGCCCGCCGCATGCGCCGTCTGCCACAGCGTCGGCACGCGAACGTCGCTGGCGTACCAATACCAGCCCTGCTGGTTCTTGTTTTCCGGGTCGAACGTCAGGTTGTTCGACACGCCATGTTCGGCCGGCGACAGGCCCGTGACGAGCGTGGTGTGGCTGGGATAGGTCAGCGTCGGCAGCACGCCGACCACGCCTTCCGCATAGGCGCCCTGCGTCATCAGCGCGCGCAAGACGGGCACCTTGATCCCGCGCGCCTCGGCCTGCGTCACGTCGTCGGGCCGCAGTCCGTCGAGCGAGATCATGACGACCGGCGACGCCCGCGCCACGCCGACCGCGCAGAGCGAGGCCGCGACCGCCGCCAGCCGCAGCCACCATGCCCCGACCACGACTAGAACCCCTTCTTCAGCGAGATGAAGAACTGGCGCGGCGCCCCTGCCAGCAGGGTCTGATTGTCGCCGCTGGCGGTGAAGCCGTTCGAACCGACGGTCGCGATGTACCGCTTGCCGGTCAGGTTGGTGACGTTGCCCTCGATCGCTACGCCGTGCAGCGCGCCCTCCCGCTCGAACCGGTAGCCGATGCTGGCGTCTACCAGCACGCGCCCGGGCACCGACTCGTCGTTCAGATAGGTGAAGTAGCGCTTGGTCATATAGTCCGCGCCAACCCGGCCGGTGAAACCATATCGCTCATAGACGAGCTCGCCCTTCAGCATGTGCTCGGGCGTGTCGACAACCGTCTTGCCGTTCGTGGCGACCAGCACGGCGCCTTGCGCGTTGACCACGTCGTTGGCGTAGGTCGAGTGGTTGTACGAATAGCTGGCGAACAGCGAGAGCGGCGTCACGATGCGGTAATTGGCCGACAGTTCCGCGCCGTAGGTGTGGACCGCGCCGACGTTGTTGAGGGTCGCGGGATTGCCGATGATGCCCGCGCCGTTGGCGAAGGCGAGCAGGCGGTTGGTGAAATCGACGTAATAGCCGACCGCCGACGTCTGGAACGGGCCCTCGCGGAAGCGCACGCCACCTTCAACCGTCTTGGACCGCTCGGGCTTGAGCTGGCCGCTGATCGCGTTGAAGCCCGCCTGCGTGGTGGAGAACGGACCCGTCGTGGCCGACGAGACGAACGCCCGCATGTTCTCGGTGTAGTCGGCGAAGACCTCGGCCGACGGGGTGAGCTTGAACACGGCCCCCACCTGCGGCTGGAAAAGATCGCGCGCGGTGATCCGTCCGGTGGCGAGCGGCGACGTCGTATCGGGCAGCATGATCGCGCGATTGACGACGTAGACGCCCTTCCAACCGCCGTTCAGCACCAGCCGCTCGTCCATCAGCCGCAGCGTGTCCTCGACGTGATATTGCAGCGTGTCGGTGCCGTATTTGCCGTCCCACTGGGTCGCATAGGGATTGTCCTGATAGGCGAGCGTCGCGCGGTTCGGCGTCGGCGTGTCCGTCATGCCGTAGAAGCGACGCGCCTGCGTGAAGTCGTTGTCCTCGTACCAGCCACCCAGCTCGATCCGATTGGGTCCCGTCTCATACGCCAGCGTGCTGATCGCGCCGAAGCGCTTGATGCTATACTCGGTGGTGCGGAAGCCGAGCGGGCTGGGCGCGGTGATGACCGAGCCGTCCTGGTTCAGCGCGCCGACCGGCGTCGGCGAATAGGGCGTGATCCACGACCCCTGGCCCTTGTTGTCGTGGTAATAGGTCGTGGTCGTGAACGTCAGGCCGGGCGCAAGATGTGCGTCGAAGGTGACGCCGCCGAGATAGTCCGTGCGCAACCCGCCGGCGTCGTAATAGGCGTCGTCGACCGTGCCGAAGCCGGCGGGGAAGGTGGTGCCGTAACCGGCCCAGGGCAGCGGCGCCTTCGCGGCGGCGGCGACCTGGTTCTGGTAGATCTTGGCGAGCTGCAGCGCGAGCGGGTAGTTGTTCGCGATGTTGTCGTCGTTCAGCCCGCGACGCGAGATGATGTCCAGGCTCAGATCCTGATAGTCCTGCTCGCGCCGGTCGGAGAAGTTCAGGAACGCCGAGATGCTGCCGAGCGCGCCCAAGTCCTCGACGACTTTCGCGTTCGCCTGGTGCTGCCGCTGGCTGCCATAGCCCTTCCACTTGTCCGTCGTGAGATAGGCGTAGCTCAGATAGCCTTTCAGTCCGCCGCCCAGATCGCCGCTGTCGATCCGCGCATAGGCGCGATAGGTGTTGTCCGACCCGTAGGTGCCGCTGCCCGTGACGCCCAGCGTGTCGCGCGGCTTGTCGCTGAAGAACTCGATCGTGCCGCCCAGGTTGCTGGTCGACGCGGTGCCGAGCGCGCCGGCGCCCTGCGCCACCTCGGTCCGCGCGACGTTTTCCGAGATTATCGCGCGGCTGATGTGCAGGCCGTTGACGTTGCCGTAGCTCATGTCGCCGAGCGGCACGCCGTCGAGCGTGAAGCCGAGCTGGTTCTGGTTGAACCCGCGCAGCGAGATGCGCACCGCCCACTCGTACGCGCCGAACGGATCGGCGGCCTGGAAGTTGACGCCGGGCAGCTTCTCGATCGCCTTGAGCGGGCTCGACCCGGGGGTCAGCCGCGCCAGATCGGCGGCGGTCACGCTCTGCACCTGCCGGCTCTGGCCGAAGCCCAGCACGACGATGTCATGCGCTGCGTCGTTGGCGGGATCGGCGGCGTCAGCTGGAGCGACACTCACCGTCGTGGCTTGAGTACCCGTTGAGACGGTTTGCGATTGCGCTGTCACTGGTGAGGCGAATGCCGCGAGTGCCACTCCGGCCAGAAG
>CAHJWP010000154.1 GCA_903642255.1 Sphingomonadaceae bacterium
TCAACCCCGCATCAGCGCGCGCATCGGCTGTGCACCAGCGGCGGACGCCGCCGCGCCCCCGACGCGACCGGCCCGGACCACCGGCGCGCCGGCGGAACGCGACGCCGAAGCCTTGCCCCGCCCCGCGCAGGGGTGCATTACTGGCCTACCACATGCTCACCCAGCGTTCCCGCTACGCGCTCCGCGCCCTGATCTTCCTCGCCCGCACCGGCAGCGTCGCGCCGGTGCCGATCAGCGTCATCGCCGCCGACCAGAAACTGCCGCGCAAGTTCCTCGAGATCATCCTGCTCGACCTGAAGAACGGCGGGCTGGTCGCGAGCTACCGCGGCAAGCTGGGCGGCTACCGGCTGGCCAAGGCGCCGGGCGCGATCAGCTTCGGCGAGATCATCCGGACGATCGAGGGGCCGCTGGCGCTGGTCCCGTGCGTCAGCGTCACGCGCTACCACCGCTGCGCCGACTGTTTCGACGAGGCGACATGCGTTATCCGCCGCGTGATGCTGACGGTGCGCGAGGGAACGGCGGCGATCCTCGACGGCACGACCCTCGCCGACATGATCGAGCGGCGGGAAGCGGCGTGACCTGATCCTCCCCCGACGAGGAGGATCAAGGAGCAAGAACCTCTCCTTTACCCCGCCGATATTTTTCCGCGATTGCCTACTTCGCCGCTCGGGATACGTTAGCCGCCGTAACAGGAGGGCACGCCATGCGAACGATCCTTGGGCTGACGCTGCTGCTCGGCATTTTCGCGATGACCGCGCCGGTCCATGCCGCCGAACAGACCATCCTCAACGTCAGCTACGATCCGACGCGCGAGCTGTACAAGGACATCGACGCCGCCTTCGCCGCCGACTGGAAGGCGAAGACCGGCGGCACCCTCGTCATCAACCAGTCGCACGGCGGGTCGGGCAAGCAGGCGCGGAGCGTGATCGACGGGCTCGAGGCCGACGTCGTGACGCTGGCGCTGGCCTATGACATCGACGAGATCGCGGCGAAGTCGCAGCTGCTGCCGGCGACGTGGCAAAAGCGCCTGCCGAACAATTCGACGCCCTATTATTCGACGATCGTCTTCCTCGTCCGCAAGGGCAATCCCAAGGGCATCCACGACTGGAACGACCTCGTGAAGCCCGGCGTGGCGGTCATCACCGCCAACCCCAAGTCGAGCGGCGGCGCGCGGTGGAACTATCTCGCCGCATGGGGCTATGCGCGCAAGACCTATGGCGAGCCGAAGGCCAAGGACTTCGTGACGAAGCTCTACCACAATGTCCCGGTGCTCGATTCGGGGTCGCGCGGCGCGACGACGACCTTTGTCGAGCGCGGCCAGGGCGACGTCCTGCTGGCGTGGGAGAACGAGGCGTATCTCGCGACGCACGAGGCCGGCGGCGACAAGTTCGAGATCGTCACGCCGTCGGTGTCAATCCTCGCCGAGCCGCCGGTCGCCGTCGTCGACAAGAATGCGGCGAAGCACGGCACGACGAAGGTGGCCGAGGCGTATCTGCGCTACCTCTACACGCCGGCGGCGCAGGCGATCATCGCCAAGGACTTCTACCGGCCGCGCGATCCGGCGGTCGCGGCGAAGTATGCGAACGCGTTCAAACCGCTCCAGATGTTCACCATCGACCGCAACTTCGGCGGCTGGACCAGGGCGCAGGCGACGCACTTCGCCGACGGCGGCGTGTTCGACCAGATCGAGGCGAGCCTGCACTGATTGCCCCTGCACCGATCGCCGGCACCGCGCCCGCACCGGCTGCCGGGTGGCGGCCACGATCGATCATTCCGGGCTTCGGGCTGACGCTCGGCTTCACCGTCTTCTACCTGTGCGTCATCGTCCTGCTGCCTTTGTCGGCGATCTTCATCAAGACCGCCGGGCTCGGGCCGCACGCGTTCGTCGCCGTCGCCCTGTCCAAGCGGGCGCTGAGCGCCTACCGCCTCAGCTTCGGTGCGGCGGCGCTGGCGGCGGCGATCAACAGCGTCTTCGGCCTGCTCGTCGCGTGGGTGCTGGTGCGCTACGACTTCGCCGGCAAGCGCGTCGTCTCGGCGCTCGTCGACCTGCCGTTCGCCCTGCCGACCGCGGTCGCCGGCATCGCGCTGACCGCGCTCTATGCGCCGACCGGCTGGATCGGCGCGTGGCTGCCGGTCAAGGTCGCCTTCGAGCCGCTCGGCGTCGTCGTCGCGCTGACCTTCATCGGCCTGCCGTTCGTCGTCCGGACGATCGAGCCGGTCCTCGCCGACCTCGGCACCGACGTCGAGGAAGCCGCCGCCAGCCTCGGCGCGGGCCGCGCGCAGACCGTCGTCCGCGTCGTCCTGCCGGCGATCCTGCCGGCGCTGGCAACCGGCTTCGCGCTGGCCTTCGCGCGCGGGGTCGGCGAATATGGCTCGGTGATCTTCATCGCCGGCAACCTGCCCTATCGCTCGGAGATCGCCCCGCTGCTGATCGTCCAGCAGCTCGAGCAGTATAATTACCGCGGCGCGACGGCGATCGCCGCGACGATGTTGGCGGCGTCGTTCGCCGTCCTGCTGGCGATCAACCTGCTGCAGGCGTGGGATCGCCGGAAGATGGCGGCATGACCGGATCGGCGAGCACAAGCGAGCCGCGCTGGCTGCGCTTCGTCCTCATCACGATCGCGCTGGCGTTCCTCGCCGTCAACCTCGCGCTGCCGCTCGCCGCGGTGTTCGCCGGGGCGCTGGCCAAGGGGCTCGCCGTCTACCGGTCGGCGATCGTCGAGCCCGACGCGCGCGCCGCGATGCGCCTGACGCTGACCGTCGCCGCCATCGCCGTGCCGCTCAACATCGTCTTCGGGCTGACCGCGTCGTGGGCGGTGACCAAGTTCGACTTTCCGGGCAAGAGCCTGCTCATCAGCCTGATCGACCTGCCGCTGTCGGTGTCGCCGGTGGTGTCGGGGCTGATCTACGTCCTGCTGTTCGGGCTGCAGGGCTGGGCCGGGCCATGGCTGCGCGACCACGACATCCGCATCGTCTTCGCGGTCCCCGGCATCGTCCTGGCGACGACCTTCGTCACCTTCCCGTTCGTCGCGCGCGAGCTGATCCCGCTGATGCTGGAGCAGGGGCGCAGCGACGAGGAGGCGGCGCGGTCGCTCGGGGCGTCGGGCTGGCAGACCTTCGTCCGCGTCACGCTGCCCAACATCCGCTGGGGGCTGCTGTACGGCGTCCTGCTGTGCAACGCGCGGGCGATGGGCGAGTTCGGCGCGGTGTCGGTGGTCAGCGGCCACATCCGCGGGCTGACCAACACGCTGCCGCTCCACATCGAGATCCTGTACAACGAGTATAATTATGTCGCCGCCTTCGCCGTCGCCTCGCTCCTCGCCGGCCTCGCGCTGGTGACACTGGTCGCCAAGTCGCTACTCGAATGGCGCTTCGGCGACAGTATCGCGGGAGGCGGGCATTGACGGTTTCGGTGACCGGCCTGACCAAGCGGTTCAGCGACCACACCGCCCTCGACGGCGTCGGCCTCGACGTGCGGCCGGCCGAATTCCTCGCGCTGCTCGGCCCGTCGGGATCGGGCAAGACGACGCTGCTGCGGATCATCGGCGGGCTCGACTTTCCCGACGCCGGCACGGTGACCTTCGCCGGCGAGAACGTCGCCGGCCGCCCGGCGCGCGACCGGCGCGTCGGCTTCGTCTTCCAGAACTACGCGCTGTTCCGTCACATGCGCGTCGCTGACAACATCGCCTTCGGGCTGACGGTCAAGCCGCGGCGGGAGCGCCCCGACGCGAGGACGATCGCTGCCCGCGTCGACGAGCTGCTCGCCCTCGTCCAGCTCCCCGGCCTCGGCCGCCGCTATCCGGCGCAGCTGTCGGGCGGGCAGCGGCAGCGCGTGGCGCTGGCCCGCGCGCTCGCGGTCGATCCGAGCGTGCTCCTCCTCGACGAGCCGTTCGGCGCGCTCGATGCCAAGGTCAGGAACGACCTGCGCCGCTGGCTGCGCGGGGTCCACGAGACGATGGGGCTGACGTCGATCTTCGTCACCCACGACCAGGACGAGGCGCTCGATCTCGCCGACCGCGTCGCCGTGATGAACGCCGGGCGGATCGAGCAGGTCGACACGCCCGACGCGGTCTACAATCGGCCGGCGACCGCCTTCGTCGCCGACTTCATCGGCAACGCCTGCCGCTTCGATGCCCGGCTCGCCGGCGGCGGGGTCGATGTCGCCGGCGTCCGTCTGTCGAACAGCGGGCCGGCGTGCGCCGATGGTCCCGGCGTCGCCTTCGTCCGCCCGCACGAGTTCGCGATCCTGCCCGCCGGCGCGCCCGGCCTCGCCGCCACCGTCCGCCGCGTCGCCCACACCGGGAGCCGCGCCGGCGTCGAGTGCGTGCTCGCCGACGGCCGCATCGTCGATGTCAGCGCACCGCTCGACGTCGCGGCGGGCATGGGGGATGCGGTAACGCTGGTCCCGACGACGGTGCGGGCGTATCCGGCATAGCCTCCCCTCCCCTGAAGGGAAGGGGTTACAGCGGCCGCTTCTTCAGTTCGGCGAGGATCTCGTTGAGCACCGCGACGTCCGGCGGGACCGCCGCCGCCGGGGCCATCGCCGCCAGCGTCTTCGCCAGATACTTGTTCGCCGCGCGGACCAGCAGGAAGATGGCGAAGGCGACGATCAGGAAGTTGATGACCACCGTAACGAACTCGCCGTAGCCGAGCAGCGCAACGCCGGCCTTCTTCAGCGCGGCATAGTCGTCGAGGCTGCCGGTGTACGTCGCCGGCACCGGCCCGAGGCGCAGGAACTTGTCGGCGAAGTCGATGCCGCCGGTCAGATAGCCGATCACCGGCATGATCAGGTCGTCGGTCAGCGAGCCGACGATCCTGCCGAACGCCGCGCCGATGATGACGGCGACGGCGAGGTCGAGGACGTTGCCCCGCGCGATGAAGGCGCGAAATTCCCGGAACATGGCCGACCCCCTGTTGTACCGTGACACTACACCTTATCTTATAGCGGTTCGCCGGCCGATTGGGTACTGGCGACGACACGTTGCCACGGAGACCTTGATGTCGCGCCTTATCCGTCTCGCCGTCCCCGCCGCCTTCGCGCTCGCCGTCTCGGCATGCGGCGTCAACACCATTCCGACCAAGGAAGAGGCCGCCAAGGCGGCGTGGGCGCAGGTCGAGAACCAGTACCAGCGCCGCGCCGACCTGATCCCCAACCTCGTCGCCACCGTCCAGGGCTATGCCAAGCAGGAGAAGGACGTGCTCGTCGGCGTGACGCAGGCGCGGGCGAGCGCCTCGGCGATCCACCTGTCCGACGACGACCTCAAGGACCCCGGCAAGGTCGCCGCCTACGAGCAGGCGCAGAACCATGTGTCGACCGCCTTGAACGCGCTGCGGCCGCTGCAGGAGGCCTATCCCGACCTCAAGTCGAACGCCAACTTCATGGCGCTCCAGTCGCAGCTCGAGGGCACCGAGAACCGGATCACCATCGCCCGGCAGGACTACAACACCGCGGTGCAGGACTATAACACGACGATCCGCACCTTTCCGGCGCTGATCGGCGCCAAGGTGATCTATGGCGCGAAGCCGATGGTCCCGTTCAAGGCGACGACGGTCAACGCCCAGGTCGCGCCGACGGTGAAGTTCTGAGCCTTCGGCTGGCCCGCGCGCCGTTGGTCCTCCTGCTGCTGGCGCTGCTGGCGGCATGGAGCGCCGTGCGCGCCGCGCCGATCGCCTTCCCGCCGCTGACCGGGCGCGTCGTCGACGCGGCGCACGTCCTGCCGCCGGCGACGGTCGC
>CAHJWP010000155.1 GCA_903642255.1 Sphingomonadaceae bacterium
CGACGACGACTTCCGCGGCCGCTGCGTCGCCCTCGACCATTCGGTCCAGCGGCTGAGCGAGATCGGCATGGAGGACAACATCTCGTCGATCCGCCCGCTGCGGCCGGGCGAGCGTCCGCGCTACTAGGTTCAACCCGGGCGACCGTCGGCCCTGCTAGGGCGTTGCCCGGCGGGTGCCGCGCAGCGCGCGGAGGCCTCCCTCCAGCCGCCGCGCCAGCTCGGCGTGCAGCGCAGGGGTCGCCGCGACGATGCCGCGGACATCGGGCACTGGCTGGTTGAACCGCAGCAGTTCGCCGGCCCCGTCGGTAATG
This sequence comes from Sphingomonadaceae bacterium, assembly GCA_903642255.1. Classification (GTDB taxonomy): domain Bacteria; phylum Pseudomonadota; class Alphaproteobacteria; order Sphingomonadales; family Sphingomonadaceae; genus Polymorphobacter_B. Next base: position 312 of record CAHJWP010000155.1, read on the forward strand.
GTGCCGCCGGCCTCGGTCAGGATCAGCGCGGCGGCGGCGACGTCCCATTCGGCGATTGTCCGCCCCTCGATCCAGCCATCGGCGAATCCGCTGGCAACATGGGCGATGCGCAGCGCGAGGCTGTTCGGCCGCTCGACGGCGACGGCGTCCCACGGCTCGGGCCAGAAGCGCGCCGTCAGGTTGACCGCCTCGACCGGCAGCCGTGCGCCCGATGGGTCGGTCCGGCCCGACACGGTGAGCGGCGTTCCGTTGAGCATCGCGCCGCTGCCCCGCCCGGCGACGAAGACCTGCCCCCGCGCCGGGGCGGCGAGGCAGCCGAGGACCACAACCCCGTCCTCGACCAGCGCGACCGACACCGCCCAGCCGGTCCGCCCGCGGATGAAGTCGCGGGTGCCATCGATCGGGTCGACCACCCAGACGCGGCGGCATGCCAGCCGCGCCGCGTCGTCCGCCGTCTCCTCCGACAGCCAGCCGTAATCGGGGCGGGCACCCTGCAGCTCGGCCTTGAGCTGGGCGTCGCAGGCGAGGTCGGCCGCACTGACCGGGTTGCCAGGCGACTTGTCCCACCGCGCGACCCCACCCCGGTCGAAAAAGTCGAGGGCGAGCGCGGCGGCGTCGGTCGCCGCCCGCAGCAGGAGCGCAAGGTCGTCGGCGCGGTCGGCCGGCTCGGCCCCGTCCACGGCTCCGCCGTCGGCCTCGTCCACGGCTCCGCCGTCAGGCACCCGCCAGCGTCATGCCGTCGACCCGAAAGGTCGGCACGTTGGTCGCGTGGCGGAAGACGAGGTCGTCGGCCGGCGTCAGGTGCCGGAACATGTCCTTGAGGTTGCCGGCGATCGTCACCTCGGCGACCGGCCCGGCCAACTCGCCGTCGACGATCAGGAAGCCGCTCGCCCCGCGGCTATAGTCGCCGGTCAGGCCGTTGACCCCCATGCCGATCAGCTCGGTGACGTAGAAGCCGTGGCGGATATCCTTCAGCAGGTTGGCGCGGCTGATCGTGCCGGGGGCCATGTGCAGGTTGGTCGGCCCGGCCCCTGGCGGCCCCGACACGCCGCGCGACGCGTGACCGGTCGGTTCGAGCCCCAGCTGCCGCGCGCTGGCCGAATCCATCAGCCAGCCGGTCAGCCGCCCGGCGTCGATGATCGCCCGCGCGGCCGTTGGCAGCCCCTCGCCGTCGAACGGCCGCGATCGCAGGCCGCGGACCCGGTGCGGCTCGTCGCGGATGGTGACGCCGGCAGCGAACAGCTCGGCTCCGAGCGAGTCGCGCAGGAAGCTGGTGCCTCGGGCGATGGCCGAGCCGGTGATCGCCCCGACGAGATGGCCGAGGAGCGACGTGCCGACGCGCGGGTCGAAGACGATCGGCAGCGCTTGGGTGCCGAGCTTGGCCGGATCGACCCGCGCCGTCGCCCGCTCGCCCGCCTCGCGGCCGATGACGTCGGCGGGGTCGAGATCGGCGAAGTGGCGGACGCTGTGGTAGGCGTAGTCGCGCTGCATCGCCGTCCCGGCGCCGGCGATGACACTCGCCGACACGCCGTAGCTCGTGCCGCGATAGCCGCGGGCGAAGCCGCCGGTCGTCGCCAGCGCGATGACGGCGCGCCCGGCGCTCGCTCCGCCGCCTTCGGAGTTGGTCACGCCCGATACGGCGCGGGCGGCGTCCTCGGCGGCGACGGCGAGGTCTTTCAAAATTTCGCCCGACGGATCGCCGCCGTCGTCGAGGTCGAGGTCGGGGGCGTGGTCGGTGAGCAGCCGGTCGGCGGGGGCGAGGCCGGCGAACTCGTCCTCGGGAGCTTCGCGCGCCATCGCCACCGCGCGCTCGACGACCGCGGCGAGCGCCGCGGGGGACAGGTCGGACGACGACACGCTGGCCGAGCGCGCGCCGACGAAGACGCGCAGGCCGACCTCCTCGCCCTCCGACCGGCCGATATCCTCGAGCGCGCCGAGCCTGACGCTGACCGAGGTCGACGCGTCGCCGACGTAGATCGCGTCGGCGGCATCGGCCCCCGCGGCGCGCGCGGCGGACAGGGCATGGGTCAGGCGGTCAAGTGCGGCATCGACGGTGAGCATCGGCCGACTTAGGCACCGGCGGACGCGCGCGCAACCGTTACGGAGGCGGCGCGTTATCCGCCCAACGCCGCATAAGGGAGTATCGCTATGGGCCTCGGAACCATCCTGTTGATCGTCCTCATCATCCTGCTGATCGGATCGCTGCCGAGCTGGGGCTATTCGAGCGGCTGGGGTTACGGCCCGAGCGGCGGTCTCGGCCTCATCGTGGTCATCGTCATCATTCTGGTGCTGATGGGACGGATCTAGCCGCTGGCTTCACCCGCCGGAACAGTACCAGCGTCCCGGTCGCCAGCACCGCGGCCAGTACGAACGCCGCCCCCGGCAGATGGACCGGGGCGGCGGGGGCGGAGAACGTCGCGAACGCCTGCGTCATCACCGGCGGACCGAGGATCGCGGCGAGGCTGACGAGGCTCGACACCGCGCCCTGCAGCTCGCCCTGCGCGTCGCGGCCGACCTCGGCCGACATCAGCGACTGGAGCGCCGGATAGACCAGCCCGCCGAGCGTGCCGATCGCGATGCCAGCGTACATCATCCATCCCTCGCTCGCCGCGGCATAGACGACATAGCTGGCGACCGCGCTGGCAACGCCCCACACGACCAGCCGCCGCTCGCCGAAGCGCGGCACCAGCGTCCTGGTCAGTACCGCCTGGGCAAAGATCGCCGAGACGCCAACCGCGGCGAGCGACCAGCCGACCTGCGCGACGGTCCAGCCGAAGCGGGCGAGGGTGAAGTAGTTCCACGTCGACTGGAGCGACATCTGCGCGAAACTCCACAGGAAGGTTGCGCACGCCAGCGTCAGCACCGCCGGCTTGAGCGCCCGCAGCCGCGTCAGCGACCCCCAGACGTTCGCCCGGCGCCAGTCGAACGGTCGCCGGTCCGCCGCCGCGAGGCTCTCGGGGACGGCGAAGAAGCCGTAAACGACATTAGCCAGCGCGAGGCCCGCGGCGGCGAAGAACGGCGCGCGCGTGCCGTAGACGGCGAGCAGTCCGCCGATCGCCGGGCCGATGATGAAGCCGACGCCAAAGGCGAAGCCGAGCAGACCGAAGTCCTGCGTCCGCCGCTCGGGCGGGGTGATGTCGGCGATATAGGCATAGGCGCTGTTGAACGACGCCCCGGCGATGCCGGCGATGATCCGGCCGGCGAACAGCCACGCCAGCGTCGGCGCGAAGCCCATCAGCGCATAGTCCAGCCCGAACGCGGCAAGGCTGGCGAGCAGGATCGGCCGTCGCCCGAAGCGGTCTGACAGGCCGCCGAGGACGGGCCCGCAGACGAATTGCATCGCCGAATAGGCGAACATCAGATAACCGCCGAGCCGTGCCGCATCGCCGATCCCGACGTGGCCTAGGACCATGATCAGCTTCGGCAGGACGGGAATGACGATGCCGAAGCCGACGACGTCGACGAGCACCGTCACGAAGATGAAGGCGAGCGCGTGGCGGTGGCGATGGGCGGTCATGGCGGGGCTGTAGCGGCTGGCGGCGGGCAAGTCCCGCGTGCCGGGAAGCGCGACCAGGGTGGCTTCCCCGCCCGGTGCGGCGCTAGATGGCGCGATGGACGACCCGACCCGTGTCGATGCCCGCGGCCTGCGCTGCCCGTGGCCGGTGCTGCGCCTCGACCGCGCCCTGCGCGACGGGGCCGCGGCGGTCGACCTGCTCAGCGACGACCCGGCGGCGGCCGGTGAAGTCGCGGCCTATGCCCGCGAACGTGGCCTTGTCCTCGCCGTCATCGCCGGCGGCTTCATGGTCACGCGGTGAAGATCGCGACGTACAACGTCAACGGCATCAACGGCCGGCTGCCGAACCTGCTCGCGTGGCTCGACCGCGCCCGGCCCGACGCCGTGGCGCTGCAGGAGCTGAAAGCCCCCGACGACAAGTTCCCGGCGGCCGCGCTGGAGAAGGCCGGCTACGGCGCGGTGTGGCACGGGCAGAGCCGGTGGAACGGCGTCGCCATCCTCGCCCGCGGAGCGGGGCCGGTGCTCACCCGGCGCAGCTTCCCCGGTGACCCGACACCCGAGGCCAGCCGCTACATCGAGGCGGCGGTCGGCGGCGTGCTGATCGGCGGGCTGTACCTGCCCAACGGCAACCCGTCGCCGGGGCCGAAGTTCGACGCCAAGCTCGCGTGGTTCGCCGCCTTCAACGCCTATGCCGAGACCTTGCTTGCGGCCGGCGTGCCGGTGGTGCTGGCCGGCGACTATAACGTCGTGCCGACCGACTTCGACCTCTACCGGCCAGGCGCGCTCGACGGCAATGCGCTGGTCCAGCCTGAGCCGCGCGCCGCCTTTGTCGCGCTGGTCGCGCAGGGCTGGACCGACGCGCTGCGCCACCTTCACCCCAACGAGCCGATGTTCACCTTCTGGGACTATTTCCGCAATGCCTTCGCCCGCGATGCCGGGATGCGTCTCGACCATCTGTTGCTCAGCCCCGGCGTCGCCAAGCGGCTGACCGCCGCCGGCGTCGATCGCGACGCGCGCGCCGGGGAGGGATCGAGCGACCATGCCCCGGCATGGGTCGCACTATCCCCGTGACGCCCCGCCGACGCCCGCGCTAGGGTAAGCCGATGTGGCAACTCCATTCCTTCACGCTCTGTCCGTTCTCCCGCAAGATCCGCTTCCAGTGTGCCGAGAAGGGCGTACCGGTCGAGCTTGTCGCCGAACGTCCGTGGGAACGGCGCGACGGCTTCATGGACCTCAACCCGGCCGGCCAGACGCCGGTGCTGCGCGACGGCGCGACGGTGCTCGCCGATTCGGGGGCCATCGCCGAATATCTCGAGGAGACCGTCGAGCGGACGCCGCTGCTCGGCTCGGGCGCGGCCGAGCGGGCCGAGACGCGGCGGGTGATCGCGTGGTTCGAGGGCAAGTTCTACGCCGAGGTCGTCGTGCCGCTGCTTGCCGAGCGAATGTTCAAGCGGCTGATCGAGCGCACCGCCCCCGACGCCCGGACGGTGCGCGCCGCCGCCCGGGCAGCCGAGGGCCACCTCGACTACCTCGATTTCCTCCTCGACCGGCGGCGGTGGCTGTCGGGACCGGCGTTCGGACTGGCCGACGTCGCCGCGGCGGCGCAGGTCTCGGTCGCCGACTATCTCGGCGGACTCGACTGGGACGGGCACGAAGCGTCGCGGCAATGGTATTCGGCACTGAAGTCGCGCCCGACGTTCCGGCCGCTGCTGGGGGAGCGGCTCGAGGGGCTGCCGCCGCCGGGGCATTATGACAAGCTGGACTGGTAGCCTCCCCGCCCCTTCAGGGGAGGGGTCGGGGGTGGGGAACGAAGGCGCAGCCGAGTTCTCCGGTCTTGCTTCAGCCTCCCGCACCGCCCCACC
>CAHJWP010000156.1 GCA_903642255.1 Sphingomonadaceae bacterium
CGGGCAGCGCGTCGGCGAGCGGCACGTCGGGAGCCTGCGCGCGGCGCTCGACCTCGGCGTCGAAGGCGGCGAACGCTTTGCCGAACGCCGCCTGCTCGTCGGGCGGAAAGCCGAGATCGCGCCACTGCCGGTCCCACCGCGCCGGCGAGCGGTCGACGGTCAACCCGGCGGCTTCGGCGACCGCGGTCCATGGGTTGCGTTCGCCCGAATGCAGCCAGCCGCAGCCGAGGTCGAGCGCGGAGCCGTCGCGGATCACGGTGTGGGCGCGGCCGCCGAGCCGGTCGCCCGCTTCGAGGACGACGACCCGGGCACCACCGTCCTGCAGCCGCCGCGCGGCAGCGATGCCGGCGGCACCCGCGCCGACGACGACGGCGTCCCAGGCGATGACGGCTACGCCGGCTCGGGCAGCAGGCGGCGCTCGCCGGCGAGGCTGCGCATCGCCCGCTGCAGCTTGTCGAAGGCGCGGACCTCGATCTGACGGACGCGCTCGCGGCTGATGCCGTACTGCTGCGACAGTTCCTCGAGCGTCTCGGGCTCGTCGACCAGCCGGCGCTGGGTCAGAATGTGCTTCTCGCGGTCGTTGAGGTCGCCCATCGCGTCGACCAGCAGGGTATGACGCTGCGTCTTCTCCTGCTCGCCGGCGACGACCTCGTCCTGGAGCGGGCCCGTGTCGGTCAGCCAGTCCTGCCATTCGCCCTCGCCTTCCTCGCGCAGCGGCGCGTTGAGGCTGGTGTCGCCGCCCATCGCCATGCGGCGGTTCATCGACACGACCTCGGTCTCGGTGACGCCGAGCGTCGTCGCGATCTTCGCGACGTCGGCCGGCTTCATGTCGCCGTCCTCCATCGCGTTGATCTTGCCCTTCATCCGGCGGAGGTTGAAGAACAGCTTCTTCTGGTTGGCGGTGGTGCCGATCTTGACCAGGCTCCACGACCGCAGGATGAATTCCTGGATCGACGCCCGGATCCACCACATCGCATAGGTCGCGAGACGGAAGCCGCGGTCGGCGTCGAACTTCTTGACGCCCTGCATCAGGCCGATGTTGCCCTCGCTGATCAGCTCGGCGACCGGCAGGCCATAGCCGCGGTAGCCCATGGCGATCTTGGCGACGAGGCGCAGGTGGCTCGTCACCAGCTTGGCGGCGGCCTCGGGGTCCTGGTGCTCGGCCCAACGCTTGGCGAGCATGTACTCCTGCTCGGGGGCGAGCAGGGGGAACTTGCGGATCTCGGACAGATAACGGTTGAGTCCGGCCTCGCCGCCCATCGTCGGGATCGAGGTCTTGGCAGGTAGGTTGGCGGCCATGCTGGCTCCCTTCATCCGGTCGACTGCAACGAAAGACGACCGATTAAGTCCACTATATCCGGTGGCAGCGGGGAATGGAACGAAAGTTTTTCTTGGGTGACCGGATGAACGAACCCCAGCGTCGCCGCGTGGAGCGCCTGACGGGCGAAGCCGAGCTCCGCCAGAACGGGCCGCAGCGCGGTCGGGGTCCGGCCGTACGTCGCATCCCCAAGTAAACTATGGCCAATTGACGCCATGTGAACCCTGATCTGATGCGTCCGCCCGGTCTCGAGGCGGCACTCGATCTGCGTCGCATCGCGGAGCGCGGCCGTGCTGCGATAATGTGTCACGGCCCGCTTGCCGCGATCTTCACCGACGATCGCCATCTTCTGCCGGTTGGCCGACGAGCGGGCGAGCGCGCCGGTCACCGTGCCGGCGGCGGGGACCGGCGTGCCGGCGACGACCGCGACATAGACGCGCTCGACGCTGTGCGCCGCGAACTGGCGCGACAGCGTCTCGTGCGCCGGATCGGTCTTGGCGACGACGAGCAGCCCCGACGTGTCCTTGTCGATGCGGTGGACGATGCCGGGCCGCGCCACCCCGCCGATCCCCGACAGCCGGCCGGCGCAGTGGTGGAGCAGCGCGTTGACCATCGTCCCGTCGAGGTTGCCCGCCGCCGGATGGACGACGAGGCCGGCCGGCTTGTCGACGACGAGCAGGTGGTCGTCCTCGAAGACGATCGTCAGCGGAATGTCCTGCGGCCGGGCGTCGGCCACCGTCGCCTGCGGCACGACGACGGTCAGCACATCGCCCGCGGCGACCTTGCGCGCGGGGTCGCGCTGGTGCGCGCCGCTCGCGCCGGTGACATGACCCGCGCCGATCAGCGCCTTGACGCGCTCGCGCGACAGGGTGGGCAACAGGACGGCGAGCGCGCGGTCGATCCGCCAGCCGGCCATGTCGGCCCCGACGGTGACCGTCGCCGGCCGGTCCGGCGCGACGGTGACCGTCGCGGGCCCAGTCGACATTTCATCCCCCATCGCCTAGCCGATGTCGGGATGAACCTCGCGATTGCAAGCACCGCTTTGGCCACGATCGTCGACCATGCCGCGGCGGCATCGCCGCTCGAGGCATGCGGGATCGTGGTCGGCACCGGCGGGTCCATTACCGAGGCGCTGCCGGCGACCAATGTCGCGGCCGACCCGGCGACCGCCTTCGAGATCGATCCCGCCGCGCTGCTTCGCGTCCACCGCGAGGCGCGGGACAGCGGCCGCGCCGTCGTCGGCTGGTATCACTCGCATCCGAACGGCAGTGCGCAGCCCTCGACGACCGATGCGGCGGGCGCGGTCGAGGACGGCAGGGTCTGGCTGATCGTCGCCGGCGGCCGGATCAGCGCATGGCGTGCGACCACCGGCGGCATCCTACACGGCCGCTTCGACCCGCTCGCGCTCGTCGCCGCCTGATGGCGACGGGGGCGGTCAAATGGTTCGACGCGCGCAAGGGGTTCGGCTTCATCGCGCCCGACTGCGGCCCGCGCGACGTGTTCGTCCATGTCTCGGCGGTCGCGGCGTCGCCGTTCGCCGGGCTGGAACCGGGTCAGCGGCTCGAGTTCGAGCTGACCCAGACGACCGACGGCCGGCTGCTCGCGCTCGGCCTGCGACCCGTGGACGGCGGCGCGTGAGCGGCCTGTCGACGCTGTATTTTCCGGCGGGTGCGCTGATCGGCCTTGCGTCGGCCGCGCCGGTCGGCCCGGTCAACCTGCTCGTCATCCAGCGGACGCTGACGGCGCACACTGCCGGGGCGCTGCTGCTCGGGGCGGCGGGCGCGGTCGGCGACGCCCTGTTCGCCGCCGCCGCGGCGTTCGGGGTGACGGCGGTGGCGCACCTGCTCGCCGATCACGCGCTCGTGCTGCGCCTCGGCGGCGGGCTGATCATGCTCGCCTTTGCCGTCGTGATCTGGCGCTCGGCCCCCAAGCTGCGCGACGACGAGCACGAAGGGTCGGTGCTGCGCATGGCGCTGGCGACGCTGACGCTGACGCTGACCAACCCGGCAACGATCCTGTTCTTCGTCGGCGCGTTCGGCGCGGTCGGCTTCACCGGCATCGGCCACGACAGCCCCGAGCATCTGGTCAACGCCTCGCTCGTCGTCGCCGGCACCTTCGGCGGTTCGATGCTGTGGTGGATCATCGTCACCAGCGTCGCGCGGCGCCTGCGCGGCCGCATCACCGACGATCACCTGCGCCTGCTCAACCGCGGCACCGCGCTTGCCCTCGGTGCCTTCGCCATTGCCGCCGTCGTGTCCGGAGTGATCGCCAAATGACCGACCTTGCCGTCCCCGTCGCGCATCGCGACCTCGCCGCCCCCGTCGCGGGACGCGACCTCGCAGCTCTCGTCGCGATGCGCCTGACCCACGACCTCGCCGGCCCCCTCGGCGCGGTGTCGACCGGCCTCGATCTGCTCGACGGCGGCGATCCGGAAATCCGCGGCCTGATCGCCGACGGCACCGCCGCCGCCGTCGCGTCGCTGCGCCTGCACCGCTTCATCCTTGCCCCGACCGACGACGCGGCCCCCGCACGGGGTCTGCTCGCGGCGTGGATCGCGACGCGCGACGGCGTGACGCTCGACTGGCGGGCGGCACCCGACGCGGCCGATATCGTCATCGGGCTGGCGATGACGGCGGTCGAGGCCGCGCGGCGCGGCGGCGTCCTCGTGGTCGACCCCGCCGGGGTCAGCTTCACCGTGGCCCCCGTGCTCGACGAGGCGGTCGTCGCGGCGCTGGCGGGGGAGCCCGTGACGATCGCCCGGGCGGCATTGGCCGGCGTCCTGTATGCCGCGGCGACCCGGCGCGGCGGGACGATCGCCGTGAGGATCGACGGCGATGCGCTACATCTGGTCTACCACGGCAGCGCGTTGCCGCGGTAGTCGAGGAACACGCCGCTGCGCTCCGGCGCAAGGCCGGCGATGACCGCGCGCAGACCGGTCACCGACTCGCCGACGTCGACCTCGGCGCCGGCCCCGCCCATCTCGGTCTTGACCCAGCCCGGATGCAGCGCGGCGACGGCGATGTGCCGGCGCTTGAGTTCGATCGCCAGCGTCTTGAGCCCCGCGTTGAGCGCCGCCTTCGACATCCGGTAGCTGTACAGCCCGCCACCGGAATTCGCCCCGATCGAGCCGAGCGTCGACGACAGGGCGGCAATGGCGCCGCCATCCTTCAACCTCGGCAGGAAGGCGCGCGCGGCGAGCAACGGGCCGAGCGCGTTGACCGTCATCAACTCGGTCCACTTCGTCGCATCGACCGTCGTCAGGCCGCCATCGTGGACGTTGATCCCGGCATTCAGGATGATGAGGTCGATGCCTTCGGGCACCGCGGCGGCCGCGGCGACGAGCGACGCCTCGTCGGTGACGTCGGCGCTCAGGACCGTTGCGCCGCCAAGATCGTCGCCGGCACCGCGCACGGTGGCGAACACCTGCCACCCGGCATCGCCATATTGGCGAACGAATTCCCGCCCGATCCCGCGGCTGGCTCCGACGACGACAACACTCGGCATGACGTTCCTCCCACCGCGCCGCAGCATTTCCCGCTGACGCCCCGACAATTAATCGCCTATCAGCGGCGGGCGTCAACCATGGCGCAGGGAGAGGCGCATGGGCGTCTGGCGCACGCTGCTGGGGACGACCGTCGGGCTGGTGCTCGGCGGGCCGCTCGGCGCGCTCGCCGGGGGAGCCGCGGGCAGCGCCGCCGACCTCGCGAATGTCCGTGCCTCGTCGCCCGAGCAGCGCCAGGTCGCCTTCACCATTGCCGCGATCGCGCTCGCGGCTAAGATGGCGCGCGCCGACGGCACCGCCAGCCCGACCGAGTTCGCCACCTTCGAGCGCCTGTTCCGCGTCCCCGATCACGAGCGCGCCAACGCGGCACGCTTCTACCGCCTGGCGCAAGGCTCGACCGCCGGCTTCGAAGCCTATGCCAGCCAGGCCGCCGCGCTGCTCGGCCCCGGCACGCCGGTGCTCGAGGACCTGCTCGAAGCGCTCCTGCTGATCGCGGTGACCGACGGGGTGCACCCCGCCGAGCTCGACTATCTGCAGGCCGTTGCCGACCGTCTCGGCTTCGACGCCGCAGCGTATGCCCGCATCCGCGCGCGCTACATCGCGCCGTCGGCCGACGATCCGTTCCTCGTCCTCGGCGTCGCCCCCGATGCGTCGCCGGCCGAGGTGCGCGCCGCCTATCGGACGCTGGTCAAGACCTATCACCCCGACCGGCACATGGCGGCAGGCACCCCGCCCGAGTTCCTCCGCGTCGCCGAGGCGCGGATGGCGGCGATCAATGCGGCCTACGCCGCCGTGACGGGACGCGCCGGATGATCGCCCACGACGCGG
>CAHJWP010000157.1 GCA_903642255.1 Sphingomonadaceae bacterium
CCATGCCGCCGAGCGCCGCGGCGAAGCGGTCGATCTGCGCCTTGGGCTCGGGCCGCAGCAGGTCGGCGAGCGCGTCGCCGAGGCGGGCGATGCCGGGGCGCAGCTTGGCGACGAGGTCGGACGGTGCCCGCCCCGCCCCGGCACGCAGCAGATCGGCCATCTGGGTCCTGAGCGCGGCGACGGCGTGGACGTGGAGGTCGAGCTGGACAGTCCTGGGGATGGCGGCAGCGTCGATCGCGTCCCACAGGCCGCGAAAGTCGAACAGGTCGCGTGCCGCGACGAACGCCCCGGCGACCGCGGCGAGGTCGACGCCGAACTCCTCGGCAAGCTCGAACGGCAGGGTCAGCCCGCCGCGGTTGACGACCGCGTTGGCGAGCTTGGTGGCGATCAGCTCGCGGCGCAGGCGGTGGCCGTCGATCGCGCCCGCGAACCGCTCCTGCATCGCCGTCGGGAAGGCAGCATGGAGGACGGGGACGAGCAGGGGGTCGTCGACCACGTCGCTCGCGACCACCGCGTCGTACACCGCCATCTTGGCATAGGCCATGACGACGGCGAGTTCGGGCCGCTCGAGCCCCTGCCCCATGCGCCCGCGCTGCGCCAGCGCCTCGTCGGTGGCCAGCCCCTCGACCGTCCGGTCGAGTTCGGCTGCCGAGTCCTCGAGCATTCCGATCAGCCGGATATGGCCGGGCAGCGCCGCGACGCCACCACGCTCGGCGATGCTCAGCGCCTGGGTCTGCAGCGTGTTGTCGCGCAGGACGAGCGCCGCGACGTCGTCGGTCATCGCGGCGAGCAGCGCGTTGCGGTCGTCCTCGGTCAGCCGCCCGGCGGCGACCTCGGCATTGAGCGCGATCTTGATGTTGACCTCGTTGTCCGAGCAGTCGACCCCGGCCGAGTTGTCGATGAAGTCGGTGTTGAGCCGGCCGCCGTGGCCGGCGAACTCGATCCGCCCCGCCTGCGTCAGGCCGAGGTTGGCACCTTCGCCGACGACCTTCGCGCCGATCGCCGCCCCATCGATGCGGTGCGCGTCGTTGGCCCGGTCGCCGACGTCGGCGTTCGATTCGCCCGCCGCCTTGACGTAGGTGCCGATGCCGCCGAACCACAGCAGGTCGACCTTGGCCGTCAGGATGGCGACGATCAACTCCGACGGGGACAGCGTATCGGCCGCGACGCCGAGCGCCGCCTGCACCTGCGGGCTGACTGGGATCGCCTTCTGGCTGCGCGGGAAGACGCCGCCGCCGGGCGAGATCAGGCCCTTGTCGTAATCGTCCCACGACGACCGCGGCAGGGCGAACAGCCGCTGCCGCTCAACGAAGCTCGCCGCGGCATCCGGCGCGGGATCGAGGAAGATGTGGCGGTGGTCGAAGGCGGCGAGCAGGAGGATGCTCTCCGACAGCAGCATGCCGTTGCCGAACACATCGCCGCTCATGTCCCCGACGCCGACGACGGTGACCGGATCGGCCTGCACGTCGATGCCGATCTCGCGGAAGTGGCGCGCCACCGAAATCCACGCGCCCTTGGCCGTTATCGCCATCGCCTTGTGGTCGTAGCCGACGCGTCCCCCGCTCGCAAAGGCGTCGCCGAGCCAGAAGCCGGCGTCGAGCGCGATCTGATTCGCGGTGTCCGAGAAGGTCGCCGTCCCCTTGTCGGCGGCGACGACGAGGTACGGGTCGGGCGCATCGTGGCAGACGACGCCGGCCGGCGGGATGTTCGTCCCGTCGGGGGCGAGGTTGTCGGTCAGCGACAGCAGCGCGCGGACGAACACCTTGTACGCTTCCGTCCCCTCGGCCTGCCATAAGTCGCGGCTCGCGCTGGGCGGCGGCAGATGCTTGGGGTAGAAGCCGCCTTTCGCGCCCGTCGGTACGATGACGGTGTTCTTGACCTTTTGCGCCTTGACCAGCCCGAGCACCTCGGTGCGGAAGTCGTCGCGGCGGTCGGACCAGCGCAGGCCGCCGCGGGCGATCGGGCCATAGCGCAGGTGGATGCCCTCGACGCGCGCCGAGAACACCCAGATCTCGCGATACGGTACCGGACGCGGCAAGCCGGGCACGGCCGCGCTGTCGAGCTTGAACGCCAGCGCCTCCGGACCACCGGGGACGAAGGCGTTGGTCCTGAGCGTCGCCGCGACCACTGCGCGGTACAGGCGCAGGATGCGGTCGTCGTCGATCGCCGTGACGTCGGCGAGGCCGGCGTCGATCCGGGCCGCCGCCGCGTCGCCATCGCCGCCCGTGCCGCGGTCGCGGAAGAAGGCGACGACGTCGCGGGTGATCGCCGGATAACGCCGCAGCGCATCGACCACCGTCATCAGTCCATAGGTCACGCCGGTCTGGCGCAGGTAGCGGAAATAGGCGCGCAGCCACCCCGCCGCCTCGGCATCGAGTCCCGCGGCGATGACCAGCGCGTTGAACCCGTCGTTCTCCTGGCTGCCGAGCAGCACCGCGGTCAGCGCCGGCTCGAGGCGGCTGCGCAGCGCATCGAGGTCGAACACCGTCGCCGTATCGGTCGCCTCGAGCAGGAAGTCGTGAACCCACGCGGTGCCGTCGTCGACGTCGAAGGGGAACTCCTCGATCACCCGCAGGCCGAAGCTCTCGAGCACCGGCACGGCGTCGGACAGCGCAATGATCTTCGCCAGCCGGTAGATTTTCAGCCGCAGCTGGTGCGGCGCGTCGCCGTCGCGGCGATAGAAGTGAACCGCCCGGCCGCGGTCGTCGTCGAGGTGGCTGAGCGCCGCAACGTCGGCCGCGGCCTCCTCGGCGCTGTACTGGGCGCGGTAGCTCGCCGAGAAACCCGCGCCATGGGTCAGCATCAGCCGCGCCGCGCGCGTCGGGCCGACCGCGGCGACGAGCGCGGTCTCCAGCGCGTCGTCCCAACCGCGGACCAGCGCGTCGAGCCGCGCGTCGAGCGCCGCCTCGTCGATCTCGGCGACCACACCTGGCACGGCGATGACGTAATGGACGCGCGCCAGCCCCTCGGCGCGCAGCTCGACCTCATAGCGTGTCAGCGTGCCACCGAAGGCATCGAGCAGCATCGCCCCGACGCTCGTCCGCACCCCACTGGTATAGGCGTCGCGCGGAATATAGACGAGCACCGAGACGAACCCGCCGAACGCGTCGGCGCGAGCGAACAATTTGGGCCGCGGCCGATCGAGCAGCGACAGCAGGCCGAGCGCCATCGCCCGCAGCCGCGCCGGCGTCGTTTCGAACAGCTCCTCACGCGGAAACCCCTCGATGACGTGGGTCAGCGCCTTGCCGGTATGGCTGCGCGGGTCGAAGCCGAGCGCATCGGTGACGCCGGCGACCTTGCGGCGGAGCAGCGGCACGTTCTTCGGGCTGGTCGCCAGCGCGGCCGACGTGAACAGGCCGAGGAAGCGCGTCACGCCGACGGCGCGTCCGTCGCGGGCGAACGTCTTGACGGCGATCAGGTCGGGATTGACCCGGCGATGGACGGTCGAGACGGTGCCCGCCTTGGTGATCAGCAGCGGCTCGGGCGAGGTGAGGAAGCGGCGCAGCGCGGCCGGCGGCGTCGCGGCGGCTCCCTCGACGGTCGCGCGGCACAGGCCGAGGCCACCGGCGACCGCCGTCTCGCGGCCCTCGGCGTCGAGGGTGAACGCCTGCGCGCCGAGCAGGGTGAAGCGGTCGGCAGCGAGCCATTCGAGGAACGCCATCGCCTCGGCCGCGGCGTGCGGTGCGATTGGCGGCGGGTTCTCGCCGAGCGCGCGTGTCGTGCCGGTCAGCAGCGCGAGCATCGCCGGCCAGTCGGTGACGGCGGCGCGGACGTCGGCCAGCACGCGGTGCAGCGTCGCGACGAGTTCGGTCCGGTCACGCGCGCCGACGCGTTCGATCTCGATGTAGATGATCGATTCGCGGCATGCTCCTTCGGCCACCGGACCGGCCCCAATGCCCAGCAACCGGACCAGTCGCCCGTCGACGTCACGGCGCACGTCGACGATCGGATGGAGCAACCGGTCGATCGAGAGGCCGGCGGCAGTGAGCGCGAGGCTGACCGAATCGACGAGGAACGGCATGTTGTCATTGACGATCGCCAGCGCGAGGCGTCGACGGACGGCGCTGCCGCCGGCCGGCGTCGCCTCGACCGCGACGACTGGCGTCGCCGCCGGCCGGACCGATGCGGCGGCGGCGACGAAGGCGCAGATGCGGCTGGCGGCGGCGGCGTCGATGTCGTCGGCTTCGCCCGGCAGCGCCGTGTCGAACAGCGCCGCGGCGAACGCCCGCTCGCCGGGTCCGCCCGTGTCCGCCTGCCGCCTCGTCGCCACTCGTCGCGCTCCTTCAGCGTCGTCGTCGCGCGGCTTATGCGTCGCGCGGGCGGCAGCGACAAGCCGGTCGCCGACGCTTGTGCCCCCGCGCCCGCGCTGATAAGCACCGCCACCGTGCCGCTTTAGCTCAGCCGGTAGAGCACATCATTCGTAATGATGGGGTCAGGTGTTCGAGTCACCTAAGCGGCACCACCACTTCCACAAGGCAATCCCGAGGCTTCCTACCGGACACCCTTCCGCAAGGGCGGGAGGCTCGGTCCGGTTTGGGGCACTTTGGCTAAGTGAGCGTAGCGGACCTACGCTATTCCACGGCGGGTTACTGAGCATCGCCGGTCAAGAGGATTGCGTCGCCGGTAAGCCCGGACACCGATGACGTCAGCACGTCCTACGGCTGCGATCAGCTGCGCGCGTGTGTCGAGACCATCGCGCTCCCGCTCCACCGTCGCATACTTCCCATGCCCTCGCTCGCGGTCTGCCACAGCGCGCCGATCGCGCGCTTGGCCGTAGCGTCCGCTGTCAGGTGTCCGCCCTTGTATTCGACCACCAGCAGGCGCCCGCCGGTCAGCTTGGCGGCAACGACCGCTACGATCGCATCAATCCGGCGGTCACGCTGACCTATACGACGCTGGCGCTGACGCTGTACGGGAGCCTCAGTCAGACGAGCCGGACGCCGCCCGTAATTTAGCTTGGCTGCGCCGACCCCGCCAATCCGTGCAGCCTGCCCAACGCCCTCGCCGGCGCTCCGCCGCTGGCGCAGGTCGTCACGCAGACCGCGGAGATCGGCCCCAATTTTGCCTGTTCGGCGAAGCGCTCGACTGGAGCCTTGCCGTCTTCCGCGCCAACAATCACCTAGACATCCTGTTCGTTACCGACAGTGCATCGGGGTTCGGCTATTTCATTGAATTTTGGCAAGATCCGGCGCTAGGGCGTCGAGCTTGCCTTGCACAGGCGCGATCATCGATGTCGGGAACGCTGCATTATACCTATCTCGACGCGACTTACTGCAGCGCCGACGTGGTCGACGGCTGCGCGAACAGCAGCAACGATAGACCGGGTCCGGGTTTTCCCGGCAACATTCCGGCCGAGCGACCGCATTCCGCGGGTGCCGCAACATATCATGCGCGCCGACGTGGCGTTTGACCTGACGCCGCGGTTGGCCCTGAGCGGCGACGTCTAGGCGCGATCTGGCATGACCGCCCTGGGCAACGAGAACAACCAGCAGCACCATTCAGCGGCCCGATCGTCGACGGCAACCGGCCGTTTGTAAATTCGACATTCTACTCGCCCGGTGCCCCACGCGCGATCTGGCTGGGTGCCCTGCT
>CAHJWP010000158.1 GCA_903642255.1 Sphingomonadaceae bacterium
GGCCCGAGCGGCCCCGGCGGCCTCGCCGCGGTTGCCGGCACGCCGCACCTGACGGTGCCGATGGGCGCGGTCGCCGGCCTGCCGGTCGGCCTGTCGTTCATGGGGCCGGCTTGGAGCGAGGCGCGGCT
Organism: Sphingomonadaceae bacterium; assembly: GCA_903642255.1. Lineage (GTDB taxonomy): Bacteria > Pseudomonadota > Alphaproteobacteria > Sphingomonadales > Sphingomonadaceae > Polymorphobacter_B. The sequence continues at coordinate 129 of CAHJWP010000158.1, forward strand.
GCTCGGCTACGGCTATGCGTATGAGCAGGCGGCGCATGCCCGGGTTACAGCGACGCTCGCGCCGTCGGTCGAGACCTCAGCGGCGATCGCGCCGCTGCTTGCCCCGGAGAGGCTATGATCGTCCGCCTGCTCGCCGTTCTCGCGCTCGCCGCGCCATTGGCCGCTTCAGCCGCGCCGGCTGAACAACGCGAGGAGGGGGCGTACACCCGCTACGAACTCCTCGCCCCCGCGACGCACAGCTTCCGCATCGTCTACGAGATCACCGCCGCGACGCCGGGCGCGACGACCTACTTCAACCCGGTCCGCCCCGGCAGCGTCGCCCGCGACGAGCACGTCACCGACCGCGCGACGGGCCGGCTGCTCGCCTTCGCCGAGGTCGACGGCGTGGTCGCCAAGGCCGGCGGCGTGCCCGATGCCGAGCCCGGGAACCGCTTCATTGCGGTGACGCTCGCCCACCCGGTGCCCGATGGCGGCGGGGCGCGGCTGCTGATCGACAAGACCTACGAGGACGCGAAGAGCTACCACACCGACGGTAACGACATCGTCTTCAACCGCTCGCTTGGCATCAAGCGCAACACCGTCGTCCTGCCGCCCAGATATCGGCTGGTGTCGTGCAACGTCCCGTCGCAGGTACTCGAACAGCCGGACGGGCGGATCGCGGTGTCGTTCTGGAACACCAGTCCCGCCGCCGCGCCGCTCGTCCTGCGTGCCCGGCCGGGACCGCTGCGGCCGGCTGCCCCCTCGGCGGTCGCCAAGCTGGTCGGCGAGCGCGCCGCGCAGTCCCGCGAGATCGTCTACTATCTGAACCCGCCCGAGACGCACAGCTTCGCGCTGACCCACGACTATACCGAGACGAAGCCCGGCACCGCCGCGTACGTCAACATCGTCCGTACCGGCAGCACGGCAGCCAACCCATCCGCCCGCGACCTCGACACGGGCGAGGTCTTCAAGGCCGAGCCGATCCACGGCGCGGCGGCGATCCGCGCGCTCGAGCCGGAGGCGACCGACGTCGCCGCCGACACCGATGCGATCGTCTTCCGCTTCGCCGCTGTCGCCCCCGGGACCAGCCGCCGCCTGCGGATCGCCGAGACGTATACCGATCCCGCGGGCTACGGATTGAAGGGCGACGAACTCGTCTGGCACCGCAGCTTCGGCCGGCCGATGAACGCTGTGATCCTGCCGGCGGGCTGGACGCTGACCAACAGCTCGGTTCCGGCAACCGTAACGACGACCGACGACGGCCGGACGCGCCTCGACTTCGTCAACCCACGGACCGACGAGATCGACACCGTCATCACCGCCCGGCGGACATCGTGACCTTTCCGATCGATGCGGTTCGGGCGCAGTTCCCGGCGCTCGCCGTCACCGACGCGGGCCGACCGCGCATCTATTTCGACGCGCCAGGCGGGACGCAGGTCTGCGCCCCGGCCATCGCCGCGATGACCGCACACCTCGCCGGCGGGACGGCGAACAGCGGCGGAGCCTTCGCCAGCTCGGTCGCAACCGACGCGGCGAGCGACGCGGCGCACGTCGCGATGGCCAACCTGCTCGGCGCGGAGCCGGGCGAGATCGCCTTCGGGCCAAACATGACGTCGCTAACGCTGGCCGTATCGCGGGCGCTGGCCGCCAAGTGGGGGGCCGGCGACGAGCTGGTCGTTACCCGCCTCGACCACGACGCCAACGTTGCGCCGTGGCTGCGCGTCGCCGCCGACCGGGGGATGACCGTGCGCTGGCTCGACTTCGACCCCGCGACGGGCACGCTCGATCTCGACATGCTGCCGGGGCTGCTCAACGACCGCACCCGGCTGGTCGCGGTCGGCATGGCGAGTAACGCGCTCGGCACGCTCAACGACATTCCCGCCGTCGCTGCAGTGGTGCGCGCGCAAGGCGATGCCTTGGTCTTCGTCGACGCGGTGCAGGCGGTGCCGCATGTCGTGGTCGATGTCGCGACCCTCGGGGCCGACCTGCTGGTCTGCTCGCCGTACAAGTTCTTCGGGCCGCACATGGGCGTGCTGTGGGGCCGGGCCGACGTCCTTGAGCGCATCGACGCGTACAAGGTCCGCCCGGCGCGGACCGATCCGCCGGCGTCGCGCTTCGAGACGGGGACGCCGTCGTTCGAGGGGCAGGCGGGAACCGGCGGGACGGTCGACTATCTCGACTGGCTCGGCCGCGAGACCGGCGACCGGAGCAACGACCGCCGCGGCCGGCTGCGCGCGGCGCTGACCGCCTGCGCGGTATACGAGCGCGGCCTCGGCGAACGGCTGCTGGCGGGACTGGCGACGATCCCCCGCCTGACGCTGTACGGCCCGTCGACGATGGCGGGGCGGGTGCCGACATTTGCCTTCACACTCGCCGGCCACGCGCCCGACGCGGTGGCGGCGGCACTGGCGGCGGAGAACATCTTCGTCTGGTCGGGTCACTTCTATGCGGTCGAGGTCGTCGCGCGGCTCGGATTGGCGGAAAGCGGCGGGCTGGTCCGGGTCGGCCTGGCGCATTATTCGACTGTGGATGAGGTCGATGCGCTGATCGGGGCGCTGCGGCAGCTAACGGGATAGCCGCTCCGCCGCGCTCGCCTCCCGCAGCGTTCCATACTCGCCCCCCGCGTTCCACGCCGGCCACGCGCTGCCGTTCGCCAACTCCAATCCCAGCGCGAAGGCGACGCTCGCCTCCTGCACCGTGCCGGCGAAGGTCCACCTGGGGTCGAACTCGTCGCTCGGCTGGTGGTAGCGGTGGACGTTGTAATCGGCGACGGCCGCCGACCCCGCTGCGAACCCGCCGGCGATCAGGTCGCGCCCGGCGCGGAAGGTGATCGCCGGTACGCCGCGCTTCGCAAAACTGAACTGGTCGGAGCGGAAGTACCACCCCGCCTCGACCGCGGGTTCGTCGTCGACGCGCAGGTCTTGGGCGGCGGCGATACGGCGGACATCGGCCTCGGCCGAGACGCGGCCCCCGCCGATCAGCTCGATGTCTTTCGCCGCCGGCAGGACGACATGGGGGTCGAGGTTGATCATCAGCGCCGTGGTCGCCAGCGGATAAAGCGGGTGGCCGGCATAATAGTCGGAGCCGAGCAGCCCCTTCTCCTCCGCCGTCCACAGCGCGAACACCACCGTCCGCGCCGGCCGCGGGGCATGGGCGAAGGCGCGGGCGATCTCGAGCACCTCGGCGGTTCCGGTCGCATTGTCGACCGCGCCGTTGCGGATGCCGTCGCCGTTCACCGGGCCGTTCGTGCCGTTGGCATCCCAGTGCGCGCCGTACAGCACGGTCTCGCCCGCCTGCGTCGTGCCGGGCAGCTTGGCGACGACATTGTGGCTGACGACCGGCGTCGCGCGAAGGGTGCCGGCGACCGACACGCTGCTGCCGTCGAGCGCGAAGGCGCGGAAGTGGGGGTCGCGGGCACGTTCCTTGAGCGCGGCCAGCGTCAGGCCGTGGCGGCGGAGCAGGGCAGCCGCGACGTCGCCCTGCAGCCAGCCGCTGAACCTGATCGCGGAGACGCCGAGCGGCGCGGGGACCATGGCGGGCAGCGCGTCGCCGCTGCCGATCTGACTGAACGGGTAGCTGGCGGCGGCGTCCTCGTGGATGATGAGGGCGCCGATCGCGCCCGCTTTCGCCGCCGCCTCGATCTTGACGCCGATGCGGCCGGCATAGACCATGCGCCGTCCCTCGAAGCCGAGGTCGCGGCCGGCCTCGAAGTCGGGGTCGTTGGCGAGGACGACAGCAACCTTGCCGGCCATGTCGACGCCGGCATAGGCGTCGAAGCCGGTCGTCGCGTCGACGATGCCGAAGCCGGCGAAGACCAGCGGGGCATCGGTCACCGCCGTCGCGCCGGCGTTGCGCAGGCTGAGCGCGGCGTCGCGGCCGAGGGTCAGCGGCGTGCCGTCGAGCGTCAGCGTCGCGCCGGATTCGCGGTCGAGGCGGACAAGCGGCACGTCCTGAACCCAGCCGCCATGCTCGCCGCCCGGCTGCAGCCCGGCGGCGGCGAACTGCGCGGCGAGGTAGGCGATCGTTTTCGCCTCGCCCGCCTCGCCGGGGCCGCGCCCGCCGAACGCATCGGACGACAGGGTCTTGACGTCGGTCCGGATCCGCTCGGCGGTGATCGGGGAGGCGGCGAGGGCGGCGGCGGCGAGAAGGTGGAGGATCATGGGTTTCCTAGTCGAACGGCCGGCCGATCGACTCCGGTGGCGTCGAGAACCACTTCGGCCCCGCATCGGTCATGTGGAAGCAATCCTCCAGCCGCACCCCGAAACTGCCGGGTAAATACAGGCCCGGCTCGTTCGAGAAGCACATCCCGGGGGCCAGCCGCGTCGCCTCGCCGTGGACGAGGTTGACCGGTTCGTGGCCGTCGAGCCCGATGCCGTGGCCGGTGCGGTGCGACAGGCCGGGCAGCTTGTATCCGGGGCCGTAGCCGAGCGGGGTGTAGTAAGCGCGGACCGCGTCGTCGACGCTGCCCGCCGCCGCGCCGACCCGCGCCGCGGCGAGTGCGACCTGCTGGCCGTGGGCGACCTGATCCCACACGCGGCGGACGGCCTCGGGGGCGCGGCCGGGGACGAAGGTGCGCGAGATGTCGGACTGGTAGCCGTCGACGGTGCAGCCGCAGTCCATCAGCACGACCTCGCCGGCGCGGACCTGCTGGGGCTTGCTCGACCCGTGCGGATAGGCGGCGGCCTCGCCGAGCAGGATCAGCGCGAACTCGGGTGTCCCGCCGAGCGCGATCGTGGCGGCATTCATCAGTGCGGCGATGTCGGCCGGAGTCATCCCCTCGCGGACACGCGGGTAAGTCCAGCGATAGGCCGCGATGGTGACGTCGGTCGCCGCCTGCATGAGGGCGATTTCGGCCGGCGTCTTGATCATCCGGCAGCCGCGGACGACCGGGTCGGCCGACACTAGCCGCGCGGCGGGCAGGGCGCGGGCGATGCCGTCGTGCACGAAGAAGCGGACCGTCGCCTCGATCCCCGCCGCGCCACCGCCGCCGCCCTTGCCGCCACGCGCATGGCCCACTCCCGCCGCGCGGAGCGCCGCGGCGACGAGCGCCAGTGGGTCCTCGTCCTCCTGCCAGACGCGGACCTCGGCGGCGATGCCGAGGGTCTGGCGGACCGAGGGCTCCTCGAAGAACGGGGTGACGATCACCGGATCGCCGCGTGCGGGAATCACCGCCGCCGTCAGCCGCTCGCTGCGGTGCCACGCGATGCCGGTGAAGTAGACGAGCGAGGCACCGGGCTCGACGACGATCGCGGCGAGGCCATGGGCGGCCATCAGCGCCCGCGCGCGGTCGAGGCGACGCGCCCGCTCGGCGGGACCGATCGGGGTGACGGCGGGAAGGCGCGTCAGGCCCGACGTGTCGATCTCGGCGGCGCGGGCGACGGCCGGCAGGAGGGGGAGCGCGCCGGCGGCGGCGGTGGCCTGCAGGAAGCGGCGGCGGGGGACGTCGGGGGTCACCGGCGCATCATCATGG
>CAHJWP010000159.1 GCA_903642255.1 Sphingomonadaceae bacterium
GATATGCCGCTGAAGGAAGCACATATCGCGTCGTTCGTCGCCAACTGGGGTGACAAGGCGACCAACCTGCGCGCGATCGCCTCAGCGCTCAACATCGGCCTCGATTCTCTGGTATTTCTCGACGACAATCCGGTCGAACGCGCGCAGGTCCGCCGCGAACTGCCGATGGTCGCCGTGCCCGAGCTGCCTGCCGACCCGGCGCTCTACCCGCGAGCGCTTCTGGCGGCAGGTTATTTCGAGGCGGTCGCCTTTGCGCAGGAAGATCGCGACCGTGCCGACCAGTATCGCGCCAACGCCGAGCGGGCGGCATTCGCCGGCACCAGCGATATGGTCGGCTATCTCGCCTCGCTCGACATGGTCGCCGATTTCCGGCCGTTCGACAGCGTCAATCGGGCGCGCATCGCCCAGCTGATCAACAAGTCGAACCAGTTCAACCTGACCACCCGGCGCTACACCGAGGCGCAGGTGGCCGGGCTCGAAGCCGATCCGACCAAGCTGACGCTGCAGGTCCGACTGGTCGACCGCTTCGGCGACAACGGCATGATCTCGGTCATCATCGTCGACCGGGCGACATGGGAAATCGATACGTGGCTGATGAGCTGCCGCGTCCTCGGCCGCCGCATGGAAGAGGCGGTTCTCGACCAAGTAGCGGGCGCTGCCCGTCGCGCCGGAGCCACGGCACTGATCGGGCGCTACATCCCATCGGTCAAGAACAAGATGGTCGCCGACCATTATGCCAAGCTGGGCTTCGCGGCGACCGGCGGCGAGGCGGGCGGCGAGACGACGTGGCGGCTCGACCTCGCCGATTACGTTACGCCCGATCTGCCGATGCGCGTCGATTCACTGGTCGTGTAATGATGACGTCGTGCCCCGACAGCGCGTTCGCCGAATGAGACGGCGCAACTGGGCAGCGAAGCTGCTTGCGATCCTAGGCGTTGCCCTGCTCGCCGCAGTCGGCGCGGCCGCGCTACCCGACCACCCGTATCAGCGCTGGCAGCTGATCGAGAACACGCTGTACGGCAATGCGACGTGGAGCTACGAACGTATCCACTTCGATCCGCGTCCGGTCGACGTCGCGATCATCGGGGCGTCGCGGGCGCAGCTCGGCCTCAGCGCACCACGCGTTGCCGAGCGCCTTGCCGCAGCGGGCGTGCCGCTCGAAGTCGCCAATCTTTCGGTGATCGAGGAAGGGCGCAACATCGAGTGGGCGATCGCCGACGAGTTGTTCAAGGTTAAGCGGCCGAAGGTGCTCGTCCTGTCGATCAGCGAGCGATATAATCTTTGGGGGCATCCCGGCTTCAAATATGTCGCGCCGGGCGGGGCGCTCGTTTCGCCCCCTGCGCCGCTGCTGCATAATTCGCTCGGCGATCTGGCGTACCTGCCGTATCGCCAGCTCATGTTGTTCGCCGCTTCGCTGGCCCCGTCGCTGTTCGATCTGCGCGACGACTTCGACCCGGAACGCTACGCGGCCAAGCCGACCGACTATTCGCAAACCCGCGTGCTCGCGGATGGCAAGCGCATCGACATGGATCGCACAGTCTCGGCAGACGATCTTCGGGCGGAGGCGCGCGCGTTCGCCGCCGTCCGCAGACCATCACGCCTGCCGGCGCGCATCGCGGCCGTCACCGACCGCGACAACAGCGTATATGTCGCCGCGATCGCGCGCCTTGCCGCACGCCACGGGGCCAGGCTGATCTTCATCTTTCTGCCCGAGTTCGACGGCGTGACGACGATCGAGGGCAGGGCAAACTACGCGCGGCTCGGACGCGTCGAGGACTTTGGCGACCTCGCGCACGACTCCAGCTGGTTCCAGAGCTTCGCGCACCTCAACCATCGTGGTGCCATGATCGCCAGCGACCGGCTGGCGGCGGCGATCATCGCCGACCTTGGCGCAAGCGCGGCGACAGGCAATAGAATGGGCAGCGGCAGGGCGGAACAGCGCGCGACACGCGTGGCGGACGACGACACAGCGGCGACGGTTAACTGATGCTGTTCAACAGCTTCGTCTTCATCTTCGGCTTCCTGCCCGCCGCGCTGATTGCCTTCTACGCGACCGGGCGCTGGTTTGGGGCGAAGGCGGCGGCGGTCGTCCTGTCGCTCGCCAGCCTCGTCTTCTACGCGTGGTGGCGGCCGAGCGACCTGCCGATCCTGCTGTTCGCGATCGTTTTCAACTACATCATCGGCGAAATCATCCAGCGCGCTCGCGCCGCCGACCGGCTGGGGCTGGCGAAGGCGTGGCTGGTTCTCGGCCTCATCGTCGATCTCGGCCTGCTCGGTTATTACAAATACGCGAACTTCGTCGTCGAGAACGTCGCCGCAGCGACGGGCTCCGACTTTACCCTGCACCACATCATTCTGCCGCTGGCGATCTCGTTCTTCACCTTCCAGAAAATCGCCTATCTAGTCGATACCTCGCGCGGCATCGTCAAGGGCACCGGGCCGATCGAGTTCGGCCTGTTCGCCGCCTTCTTTCCGCAGCTCCTCGCCGGGCCGATCGTCCATTATTCGGAAATTATTCCACAGCTCCGCTCACCACTGTTTTCAAGGTTGCAGAGCCGCGACCTCGTCATCGGGCTCGTTATCTTCACCCTCGGCCTCGCCAAGAAGACGATCGTCGCCGATACGCTGTCGAGCTACGCCAACCCGCTCTTCCTCCATGCCTCGACGCAGCAGTGGGACATTGTCCGCGCGTGGACCGCGGCGGTGACCTTTACGCTCCAGCTGTACATGGATTTTTCGGGCTATTCGGACATGGCGATCGGCCTTGGGCGCATGTTCGGCGTCAAGCTGCCGCTCAATTTCCACTCGCCGCTGCGCGCCGCCTCGATCATCGACTATTGGCGGCGCTGGCACATGACCCTGCAGCGCTTCCTGCTGGCCTATGTCTATCAGCCGATCGCGCTGCCGCTCAACCGCTGGTCGGCGACACGCGGCTTCACCGGGTGGAGCGCGTTCGCCGCCGGGGTCGGGCTGCCGACGCTGATCACCTTCGTCCTCATCGGTGTGTGGCATGGGGCCGGATGGACGTTCGTCGTCTTCGGACTGATGCACGCGATCTATGTGCTCATCGGTGAGACGTGGCGCGAGCGGCGCAAGCAGGCAAATCGCCGGCGGCGCAAGGCGAAGCTGCCGCCGCTGGTGCCGGGTCGCTGGGAAGTGGCGGGCTATCATGTCCTGACGCTCGTCTGCGTCGCCTTCGCCAACGTCGTGTTCAAGGCGACCGGTCTCGCCGATGCCGGCGCGATCACTGGCGCAATGGCTGGACTCCACGGGCTGGTCGGTACCGGATATGTTCCGCCCCTCGCGCTTGGTCTGCTGGTCGTGACGACGATCGCCGTGATTGCCCTGCTGCCGAACACGCAGCAGATTATGGGCGCGTATCGGCCGGCGGTGAATTATGGGGAATGGGCCGACGTCAATCATCCGCCGCTGCGGTGGCGGTGGCGTCCGGACACCAAGGGGGTTATCTTTGCCGGGGTGATGCTGTTTGCGGCGGTGATGTTCATCCAGCGCGGCCAGGCCGTGTTCCTCTACTTCAACTTCTAACCGATGCGGCTCATCCGCTGGCCCCGCCGCCTCGCCGGCATCGTCGGCGTGGCGGCGCTTGCCGCGGTGGCCGCCGCCGCCCTGCCCGACGACCCGTACATGCGGTTCGCGACGCTCGACCATACGATCCAGAACCGGATCCGCTGGATCTACGAGCGCATCCACGACGACCCGGCCCCGATCGACGTCGCCATCATCGGCCCGTCGCGGAGCGGCGCCGCGGTCAGCTCGCCACGCCTCGGGAGCGATCTCGCCGCGCTCGGGCGGCCGCTGCACACCGTCAACTTCTCGCTCCCCGAGAACGGCCGCGACCTCAACTGGGTGATCCTGCAGGAACTGCTCGGCACCAAGCACCCGCGGCTGATCGTCATCGGGGTCATCGAAAAGCCGAGCCGCTTCGGCCACCCGGCGTACAAGTACGTCGCTCCAGCCAAAGACGTCGTCGACCCAGCCTATGCCGGCAACCTCAATTACCTCGCCAACCTGATCTATCTGCCATACCGCCAGCTGCGCCTGTTCGCCGCGCGCCTCGCCCCGCAGCTGTTCGACCTGCCGGCGCGCTTCGATCCCACCCGCTATGCCGGCAGCGACGACGATACGACGACGACCTTCCGCGCCGGCGACGGCACGGTGGTCGAGCGAAATGCCCGCGTGCCGAAGCCCGAGCTCGAAGCCGGCGTCGTCCGCTACGAGCGCGGCGTGCACGCGGCGCGACTGGGCCGGCGCTTCGCCGACGTCGAGTTCGGCGACGAGCGGACCTATGTCCGGCGGATGGCGGCACTGGCCCGGACGCACGGCGTACCCGTCGCCTTCCTCTTCCTGCCCTATTACACCGGCCCGTCGGTCATCCAGGAACGTGCGCTCTATCAGCGCCTTGGCCCGCTGCTCGATGCGTCGTTCGTCGCCCGCCACGATGAGTGGTATTCCGACGTCGCGCACCTCAATCATCCGGGCGCGATCGTGCTGACCGACTGGCTGGCTCCGCAGGTGGCGCGGCTGGTCGGACCACCGGAGACGAAACCATGACCGACGCCGTCCTTCACCACGTCGGCATCGTCGTTCCCGACGAGGCGGAGATGGCCGAGATGATGACGACCCTCGGCCTCGTCGAGGATTACCGCGGCTATGTCCCTGAATTCCATGCGTTGTGCGTCTTCACGCAGGGCAATGGCGCATCGCCGGTCGAGTTCGTCGTCCCCGACGGCGGCCCGCTGCTCAAGTTCAACAAGGGCATGGGCGGGCTCCACCACCTCGCCTATCTGACCGACAGCCTCGACGCGACGGCGGCGGCGCTCGCGGCCAAGGGCATGAAATTGCTCGAGGACCACCACGTCAAGGGGGCCGGCCCGTTCCGCTGCAACTTCCTCAGCCCGATCTATACGCGCGGGCTGACCATCGAATATATCGAGCTGCTGTAGAACTTGGTCGCCCTCAGTCGTTTGGTGAGGCCATGGGCGCTAGATTTCGCCCAGCATCATCCTGCTCCAGCACATTGTATTCATGGCGGTTTCGCCTTTGCTTCGCGCCGGTGTAGAGGCGGGCCGTCATGGTCGACGTCCTCACCAGCCCCGCCAATCCGACGCTCAAGGCGTTGCGCGCGCTGCACGAGAAGAAGTATCGGCGGGCCGACGGGCGCTTTCTCGCCGAAGGGCTGCGCATCGTCGCCGAGGCGCTCGAAGTGGGCCTCGTCCCCGAGGTGCTGGTCTTCGCGCAGGGCTTCGCCGACCACCCGCTCGTCGCGCGGCTGATCGCAGCGACCGAGGGCGGCTGTGGGCAAGCGATCGCAACGACGCCCGACATGCTCAACCGACTGACCCTGAAGGACAATCCGCAGGCGGTGGTCGGCGTGTTCCGCGCCCGGCCGGTGGCGCTCGACCGCCTCGACCGGTCGCGCGCCCGCCTCTGGCTGGTCTGTCAGGCGCTGAA
>CAHJWP010000160.1 GCA_903642255.1 Sphingomonadaceae bacterium
GCGATGACCGTCTCGACCGCCTCCTCGCCGAGCTTCTGGGCGATCTTGGCGCGGCCCTTCGCGGTCAGCTTGGCGACGTAGGATGAGGCGGGATCGCCGGTGCGGCGCGCGACGATCGCTTCCAGCAGGCGATCGAATTGATCGGCAGCCGAGCCTGTCATGCCCGCACCTCGATCCCCGCCGCCGCCAGCGCCGCCTTGGCCTGCGCCACGCTCGCCTCGCCGAAGTGGAAGATCGACGCGGCGAGGACGGCGCTGGCATGGCCGTCGAGCACGCCCGGTGCCAGGTCGCCGACGCCGCCGACGCCGCCGCTGGCGATTACCGGGACCGGCACGGCGTCGGCGACGGCGCGGGTCAAAGCGAGGTCGTAGCCGCACTTGGTCCCGTCGCGGTCCATGCTCGTCAGCAGGATCTCGCCGGCGCCGCGCCGCGCCGCATCGATGCAGTACGCCACCGCGTCGATCCCAGTCGCGCGCCGGCCGCCGTGGGTGAACACCTCCCAGCGGCCGGGCGACACCGCCTTGGCGTCGACCGCGACGGTGATGCACTGCTCGCCGAAGTGGCGCGACAGCTCGCCGATCAGCTCGGGTCGCGCGACGGCGGCCGAGTTGACCCCGACCTTGTCGGCTCCGCTCAGCAGCAGCGCGCGGACGTCGTCGACCGTCCGCACCCCGCCGCCGACGGTCAGCGGCATGAAGCAGACGGACGCGGTCTTGCGGACGATGTCGAGGATCGTGCCGCGGTCCTCGTGCGTTGCGGTGATGTCGAGGAAGACCAGCTCGTCGGCCCCGGCGGCGTCATAGGCGCGCGCCGCGGCGACCGGATCGCCGGCGTCGGTCAGCCGGGCGAAGTTGACGCCCTTGACGACGCGGCCGGCGGCGACGTCGAGACACGGAATGACGCGGACGGCGAGTGTCACGCCGGTGTGCCGGCGAGCGCGAGGCCGTCGCCCGCCAGCCGCAGGGCGTCCGGCAACGTCAGCCGCCCGTCGTAGATCGCCCGGCCGACGATGACCCCGGCGATGTTCGGGTGCGCGCGCAACGCCGTGATGTCGGCTGCTCCCGCGACCCCGCCGCTGGCGATGACCGGCAGGCGCGTCGCCGCCGCCAGTGCCGCCGTCGCCGCGACGTTGACCCCCTTGAGCAGCCCGTCACGGCCGACGTCGGTGAACAGGACGGCGGCGACATGCGCCTCCTCGAAGCGGCGGGCGAGGTCGGCGACCGTCACCGTCGACACGCTCGCCCAGCCGCGGGTGGCGACCAAGCCGTCCTTCGCGTCGACCGCGACGACGATGCGCCCCGGGGCGGCGGCGGCAGCGGCGCGGACGAGGTCGGGGTCGTCGAGCGCCGCGGTGCCGACGACGACGCGCGCGACGCCGAGCCCCAGCCAGCGGTCGATGTCGGCGCGGCTGCGGATGCCGCCGCCGACCTGCACCGCGCCGGGAAAGGCGGCGACGATGCTCTCGACGGCCGCCGAATTGACCCCGGCCCCGGCGAACGCCCCGTCGAGGTCGACGACGTGGAGGGCGCGTGCGCCGTCCGCCGCGAACCGCTCCGCCTGGCGCGCGGGATCGTCGGCGTAGACCGTCGCGCGCGCCATGTCGCCCTCGGCCAGCCGCACGACCTGCCCGCCCTTGAGGTCGATCGCCGGGTAGATGGTGAAGGCACTCGTGCCGCCGGCGCTCACGGCTTCCACCCGAGGAACCCGCGCAGCACGCTCAGGCCGAAGCCCTGGCTCTTCTCGGGGTGGAACTGGACGCCGAGCAGGTTGTCGCGCCCGACGATCGCGGCGATGTTGCCGCCATGGTCGGTCGCCGCGATCTCGTCGGCCGGGTCGTCGACGGCGAAGCGGTAGCTGTGGACGAAATAGGCTCTCGAGCCCCGCGCGACCCCGGTCAGCGCCGGATGATCGCGCGCGAAGGTCACCGTGTTCCACCCCATGTGCGGCACCTTGAGGTTCGGGTCGGCGGGCGTCAGCCGCTCGACCGCGCCGCCGATCCAGTCGAGCCCGGGAAACACGCCGTGCTCGCGCCCCTCGGTGCTGAGCAGCTGCATTCCGACGCAGATGCCGAGGAACGGCACGCCGCGCTCCCTGACCGCCGTCGTCATGGCCGCGGCGATGCCCGAGGCGGCGCGCAACGCGCCGATGCACTGGCCGAACGCGCCGACGCCGGGCAGGACGAGGCGGTCGGCGTTGCGGATCGCCGCCGGGCTGCTGGTCACGGTGATCGTCGCCCCGCCGTCGGCCGCGACGCGCAGCGCATTGTCGACCGAACACAGGTTGCCGGCGCCATAGTCGATGACGACGACCTGTTCGGTCACGGCGTGGGGGTTCCCCCCAGCGTGCCCTTGGTCGACGGGACCGCGTCGAGTTTCCGCGGGTCGAGCGTCACCGCGGTGCGCAGGGCCCGGGCGAGCCCCTTGAAACAGCTTTCGACGATATGGTGGTTGTTGACGCCGTACAGCGTCTCGATGTGGAGGGTGATCCCCGCCGCCCCGGCGAAGGCGGCGAACCACTCCTTGAACAGTTCGGTGTCCATCTCGCCGAGCCGCGGCTGGCTGAACGCCGTCCGCCAGACGAGATACGGCCGCCCCGAGATGTCGAGCGCGACGCGGGTCAGCGTCTCGTCCATCGGGATCAGCGCGTCGCCGTAGCGCGTGATGCCGCGCCGGTCGCCGAGCGCCTGCGCTACCGCCGCGCCGATCGCGATGCCGCTGTCCTCGGTCGTGTGGTGCGCGTCGATGTGGAGGTCGCCGGCCACGCGCACGTCGAGGTCGATCAGCGAGTGGCGCGACAATTGCTCGAGCATGTGGTCGAGAAAGCCGATGCCGGTCGTCACCGAATAGACGCCGGTGCCGTCGAGATCGAGGCGCACGTCGACGCTCGTCTCGGTCGTCTTGCGGGCGATGGTCGCGGTGCGGGTCATCGCCGACCGGCTAGAGCAAGCCGGGGAAGCGGGCAAGCCGTTCCCCGGCGGCTCCGCGATCAGGCGGCGACGGCGACCGCGCGGCGGCGGCGGGCGGCGAGGCCGACGCCACCGAAACCCGCGACGAGCAGCGCCCACGCCGTCGGCTCGGGGACACCGGGGGTCGGCGTCGCACCGGTGAACGACGCGCCGATCGTCACCGGACCGAAGATGGTCGCCCCCGGCGTCAACCCGACATTGTTCTGGGTGCAGGCCGCGACGCCGGTGCACGTCGCGTTGGTGAAGGTGAAGCCGTAGCCGGTCCCCGCGACGAAGTTGCCGGCGGTGACGAGCGGGATCGTGTAGTTGTGGCCCGGCGTCTTGAGGAACAGCGTGACGTTCGTCGTCGGGTCGATGAAGTCGTAGTAGAAGAAGTTGACATTGTTGGGGTTTGACTGGGCGACCGGTGCCGCGGGTCCGGCCTCGGGGGTGTTCGGCCCGGCATAGGTGGTCACGAAGCGGTAGGTGCCGCTGTTGTAGCCGGCGTCGCCGCCGGTGATCGCCCCGGTGAAGGTGAAGGTCGACGTGACGCCGTCGAAGCTGCTCGTTCCTTGGCCGACGGTGAAGCCCCCGACCCCCGGCGCGACCGCGCCCTGGCCGTAGAGCGTCAGGTTCTGAGCGCTCGCGCCGAGGCTGACCGAGACGGCCGCGGCGTGGGTGGCGATAAGCCCGGCTGCGGCGATGGCGGCGAGGCGGGCGACGACGGGCATGGACAGGCTCCTGTTGCAGCTGAACGAACGATGCCGCCGCGCTTAACGAAACCTTACGACACGACAACAGGCATCAGCAGGCAGGAGCAGGTATTTGGCGGCGGTGCCGCGCTCAGGCGGTACGGGCAAGATCCGGCGGCACCGCCTCGCCGGCCAGCAGCGCCACCGCTTCCCCCAACGGCAGCACGCGCTGCTCGCCGCCGCCGAGCGGGCGCAGCGCGACGGTGCCCTCCTCCGCCTCGCGCCGCCCGACGACGATCAGGTAGGGGACGTGCGCGAGGCTGTGCTCGCGGACCTTGTAGTTGATCTTCTCGTTGCGGACGTCGGTCTCGACGCGCAGCCCGGCGCGGGCCAGCGCCGTGGCGACGTCGCCGGCATAGGCGTCGGCGTCGGACACGATCGTCGCCACCACCGCCTGCACCGGCGCGAGCCACAGCGGGAAGCGCCCGGCGTAATGCTCGATCAGGATGCCGATGAAGCGCTCGAACGACCCGAGGATCGCGCGGTGGAGCATGATCGGGCGGTGCCGCTCGCCGTCCTCGCCGACATAGCTCGCGTCGAGCCGCTCGGGCAGGACGGTGTCGGTCTGGATCGTGCCGACCTGCCACGTCCGGCCGATCGCGTCGGTCAGGTGGAATTCGAGCTTCGGCGCATAGAACGCCCCCTCGCCGGGCAGTTCCTCCCAGCCGAACTCGACCGTGTCGCGGCCGGTCGCGCGAACCGCGTCGCGCAGGCTCTGTTCCGACCAGTCCCACATCTCCTCGCTGCCGAAGCGCTTGTCGGGGCGCAGCGCGAGCTTGATCGCATAACCATCGAAGCCGAGGTCCTTGTAGACCACGTCGAGCAGGTCGCAGAACACGCGGACCTCGTCGATCAGCTGGTCGGCGCGGCAGAAGATGTGTGCGTCGTCCTGGGTGAACTGACGGACGCGCATGATGCCGTGGAGCGCGCCGTGCGGCTCGTTCCTATGGCAGCAGCCGAACTCGGCCATGCGGATCGGCAGGTCGCGGTAGCTCTTGATCCCCTGGCGGAAGATCAGGACGTGCGCCGGGCAGTTCATCGGCTTCAGCGCGAGCAGGTCGCCCTCATCGCGCAGAATGGACGGCACACCGTCCCTGTCATCCCCGAGGACGACATCCGGGACGATGAACATATTCTCGCGATACTTGCCCCAGTGACCTGACGCGATCCACTGCTTCGAGTTCATCAGCTGCGGCGTCTTGACCTCGGCATAGCCGCCGGCGTCGAGGCGGCGGCGCAGGTACGCCTCGAGCGCGCGCCACACGACATAGCCCTTGGGGTGCCAGAACACCGACCCCTGCGCCTCGGGCTGGAGGTGGAACAGGTCCATCTCCGCGCCGATCCGCCGGTGGTCGCGCTTCGCCGCCTCCTCGAGCCGCACCAGATGCGCGTCGAGCTGTTTCTTGTTGAGCCAGCCGGTGCCGTAGATGCGGCTGAGCATCGCGTTGGCCTGATCGCCGCGCCAGTACGCGCCGCTGACCCGCGTCAGCTTGAACGCAGCCGGGTCAAGCTTCCCGGTCGACGGCAGGTGCGGCCCGCGGCACAGGTCGAGCCACGCGTCGGGGCCGCTGCCGGCCTTGTACACCGTCAGCGGCTCGCCGTCGGGCAGTTCGGCGGCCCATTCGGCCTTGAACGTCTCGCCGTGGTCGGCGAAGTGCGCGACGAGCCGGTCGCGCGGCCATTCCTCGCGGACCAGCGGCTCGTCGCGCGCGATGATGCGGCGCATCTCGGCCTCGATCGCCGGCAGGTCGTCGTCGGTGAACGGGCGGTCCTT
>CAHJWP010000161.1 GCA_903642255.1 Sphingomonadaceae bacterium
CGTCGTCGAGCTGTCGCCGGCGTCGACCGCCATCGCCGCCGAGATCGGTGCGCGGATCGCCGCGCGCGGCGGCGCGGCGCTGATCGTCGACTATGGCCACGCCGGCCCGGTGACCGGCGACACGCTGCAGGCGGTCCGTGTCCATGCGGCGGCCGACCCGTTCGCCCACCCGGGCGACGTCGACCTGACGTGCCACGTCGACTTCACCGCGCTGGCGGTCGCGTCGGGGGTCCGGGCGTGGGGGCCGGTCGGGCAGGGCGATTTCCTGCGGGCGATGGGCATCGGCGCGCGCGCGGCGGCATTGAAGGCACGGGCCACCTCGGCGCAGGCGGACGCGATCGACACCGCGGTCGAGCGGCTGACCGGCGACGCCGCGATGGGGCGGCTGTTCAGGGTCATGGCGCTGACCGCCGGTGGCGCTGCGCCGCCGGGGTTCGCATGACCGTCACGTACCGCGACGCCGGCCCCGCCGACGCGGCGACGCTCGCCGCGATCGGCGCGCGGACCTTCGTCGCGACCTTCGGCCATCTCTATTCACCGGCGAACCTTGCCACCTTCCTCGCGACCCACACGGTCGAGGCGTGGTCGGCGACGCTGGCGGGCGGCGCGGCGGTGCGGCTCGCCGAGTCCGACGGCACGGCGGTCGGCTATGCCCGGATCGGCCCGCTGACCTTCGAGGTCGACCGGCAGGAACGTGCCGCGCTCCAGCTCTACCAGCTCTACGTCGACCCGCCATGGCACGGCAGCGGCGTCGCGGCGGCGCTGCTCGACTGGGCGGTCGCCGCGGCACGGGCGGCGGGCGCGGCCGACCTGTGGCTGTCGGTGTTCGTCGACAACCCGCGGGCCCGGCGCTTCTACGCCCGCGCCGGCTTCGTCGAAGTGATGCCCTATACCTTCTGGGTCGGCGACCATGCCGACGACGACATCCTGTGCCGGCTGGACCTCGATCCCGGCTCGCGCCGGCCGGCGCTGGACGACGCATGACCGTGCCCTTCCTCACCGCCGCCACCCTCGCCGGCACGCGCCACGGTTTCTGCGGGCGGACCGGCGGGGTGTCGACCGGCATGTTCGCCTCGCTCAACACCGGCCTCGGCTCGATTGACGACCCTGCCGCCGTCGGCGAGAACCGGCGGCGGGCCGCCCGCGCGGTCGCTCCCGCCGCGCGCCTCGTCACCGTCCACCAAGTGCACAGCGCGACCGTCGTCGTCGCCGATCCCGCCACCGCCGACGGCGTGCAGCCCGCGGCGGCACGCCCCCACGCCGACGGGCTGGTTACCGACCGCCGCGACCTCGTCCTCGGCGTGCTGGCCGCCGACTGCGCGCCGGTGCTGTTCGCCGATGTGGCGGCAGGTGTCGTCGGCGCGGCGCACGCCGGGTGGAAGGGCGCGCTGTACGGCGTCCTCCCCGCCACCATCGCGGCGATGGAAGCGCTCGGCGCGCGGCGCGAGCGGATCGCCGCCGCGATCGGCCCGTGCATCGCGCAGGCGAGCTATGAGGTCGGCGACGCCTACGCCGGGCCGTTCCTTGCGGTCGACCCGGCGTTCGCGCGCTTCTTCCGCCGCGGGCGGGCGGGGCACCAGCACTTCGACCTCGAGGGCTTCGTCGCCGCGCAACTAGCGGCGGCCGGCGTGACCCGCGTCGAATGTCTCGGCCGCGACACCTATACGGGCGATTTCTTCAGCTATCGCCGCTCGGTCCACACCGGCGAACCCGACTATGGCCGCAACCTGTCGCTGATCGGGGTGGCACCGGACACAGCCTCGACGCGATGATCGCGGCGACGACGCCGGAGACGTGTCACGAGCCGGTCGACTTTGGACCCGATGTCGGCGAGCCGAGCGTCGATCAGTAAGCCGTAATCAGGCGAGGGATCGTCGTTCCGGGATTGATCATCCAGACGGACGTCCGGCACGGGCTGCGTCCGTCGGGCGTGACGAGATGGCACCGCACGACGAACTTTTCGCCGTGCCGGCTGGTCGAGCGAGCGATTACCTCGTTCATTATTGCATGCATTCGTAGCGCGGCCGCCAGGTCGCCATGCCGGTCGCGCGAAAAGCCGTAGCGCGTAAATTGATCCGCCTTGCCGCCATTGTTCGGGTGATGCGGGTCGAGCAGATAATTGCGGACCTTGTCGTCGGTCGCGACAGCGTGTTCAGCCGATGGCATTCGGCTCACGCGGTCAAATCAGCCCCATCGAGCGTTTCGACGGCATGAAATGGCGCGAAGAACTCAACCTCATAACCATCGCCGCTGCTATAGACGGCGACCACGGTCCCCTTCGATCCAGCCGGCAGTAAACCATCGTCGGTGATGACGTCGCGCACCAGCGCGACGACCGACAGTTCGGGAAATCCGGTTGCCGGCGGATCGCGGCGCACCGCAGTCAGGATCGTCACGTCGCACCTCGAACAGCAGCCTGCACTCCGACAATACGCCTCGCGCGGCCGCCGGCCAACCCCATGTTGCCGCCGCCCGGCCGCCCCGCTAAGACCCACGCGATCACCGGGGGCGGCATGCCATGAAAATCCTGTCGGGCAATTCGAACCCCGAGCTCGCCGCGGCGATCGCGGCGTATCTCGACCTGCAGCTGACCGCCGCCAGCGTCCGGCGCTTCGCCGACGAGGAGGTGTTCGTCGAAATCCACGAGAACGTCCGCGGCGAGGACGTCTTCGTCGTCCAGTCGACCAGTGCGCCGGCCAACGACAACCTGATGGAGCTGCTGATCTGCATCGACGCGCTGCGCCGCGCCTCGGCCAAGCGGATCACGGCGGTGGTGCCGTACTTCGGCTATGCCCGGCAGGACCGCAAGGCGGGACCGCGCACCCCGATCTCGGCCAAGCTGGTGGCCAACCTGATCACCAAGGCCGGGGCCGACCGCGTCCTGTCGGTCGACCTCCACGCCGGGCAGATCCAAGGCTTCTTCGACATCCCGACCGACAATCTGTTCGCCGCGCCGGTGATGCACGCCGACATCGTCGCGCGCCTGCCGACGACCAACCTGACCGTCGTCTCGCCCGACGTTGGCGGCGTGATCCGCGCGCGCGCGCTGGCCAAGCGGCTCGGCAACGCGCCGCTGGCGATCGTCGACAAGCGCCGCGAGAAACCCGGCGAGTCGGAGGTGATGAACATCATCGGCGACGTCACCGGCCGGGTCTGCGTGCTGGTCGACGACATCATCGATTCGGGCGGCACGCTGTGCAACGCCGCCGCCGCCCTGATGCAGTCGGGCGCGGTCAGCGTGACGGCGTACATCACCCACGGTGTCCTCAGTGGCGGCGCGGTGGCGCGGGTCGCGGCGTCGGAACTGACCGAACTCGTCATCACCGATTCGATCGCCCCGCTCGAGGCGGTCCGCGCCGCGAAGAACATCCGCCTGATCACCATCGCCCCGCTGCTCGCCGAGGCGATGCGGCGGACGAGCGAGGAAAGCTCGGTGTCGAGCCTGTTCGACTGATGCCTCCGTCGAGCCTGTTCGACCGATGTCCGCGTTGAGCAGGCTCGACCGATGCTGACGCGGCGCGGCGTGATCGCCGGGCTGGCCGCGGTGCCGCTGATCGGCGCTGCGGCGGACAGCGCGTTCGCCGCGCTCGAACGGCGCAGCGGCGGGCGGCTGGGGGTGGCGATCGTCGACACTGGTAGCGGGCGGCGGCTGACATGGCGGGCCGACGAGCGCTTCCCGATGTGCAGCACGTTCAAGTTGCTCGCCGTGGCCGGCGTCCTTGCCCGTGTCGACCGCGGTACCGAGCGGCTCAACCACGCCATCGCGATCGATGCCACCGCCGTCGTCGGCCATGCGCCGCGGACCCGGCCGGCGATCGGCAGGACGCTGCCGGTTGCCGCGCTATGCGACGCGGCGATCACCGTCAGCGACAACGGGGCGGCGAACCTGCTGCTTGGCAGGATCGGCGGGCCGGCCGGGCTGACCGCGTGGTTGCGGGCGATCGGCGACCCGGTGACGCGGCTCGACCGGATCGAACCGGGGCTGAACGAATGCCGTCCGGGTGACCCGCGCGACACGACCTCGCCGGCGGCGATGGTGGCCACACTGGAACGGCTGACGATCGGGGACGTGCTGCGGCCGGCATCCCGTCAGCGGTTGGTCGGCTGGCTGATCGCCAACACGACCGGCGGGACGCGCCTGCGCGCCGGGTTGCCGAGCGACTGGCGGATTGGCGACAAGACCGGCACGTCGGACGATGCCGCCGGGACATCGAACGATGTCGCCCTCGTCAATCCGCTGGAACGCACCCCGTTATTGGTGGCGGCATTTCTCACCCGATCGCCGTTGAGCGGACCGGAGCGTGATGCGGTTATCGCCGACGTGGGCCGGCTGGCAGCGCAGATCTAGCGCGAAGCCAGCGCCAGCGTCGTCGCCGGCAGTTTCTGGCAGTGGACCGCCATGACGGGCGCGTCGGCCTCGGTCAGGCGGGTCAGGACGTCGCCGGCGGCGGCGTTGCACGCCTCGACACTGACATAGCGCGCGGGGAGGACGCGGAGTTGCTGGCACTGGTCGCCGGCGTCGCTGCAGCCGAGCAGGGTCATGGCGATCAGCAGCGGCGTCATCATGCACTCTCCTCGTCGCGGATAAACGTCGGTTCGTCGTCGTCGTTCCACAATACGTCGCCGCAACGATTTTCGATGCGCTTGACCCGATCATCGGATTTGAGCGTTGATCGCGCTCTGCTAGACCGCAGCGGCCAGGCCGGAGACGAAACGATGAAGCGCGCGATCCCTCTTCTGCTGCTCCTCGCCGCGGCATCGTCGCCTACGGCGGCGCAGACCATGCTCAAGCCCGCGCCGAGCGACACCAGCCTGCCGCGGCAGAAGCTGGTCACGGTGTTCGGCACCGATCCATGCCCCAAGTCGACCGACCCCGACGAGATCGTCGTCTGCACGCGCAAGAGCGACAACGAGCGCGACCGGATCCCGCGCGAGCTGCGGACCGACGTCAAGCCCGCCGGGGCATTCGACGGCCCGAACCGCAGCGCGCTGCTCGGCGACCAGAGCGGCGGGGCGGGCGGCGGCATCGGCAGCTGCTCGGCCGTCGGCTCGGGTGGCGGGACGGGGTGCAACCAAGCGATGCAGGACCAGTACCGCGCCGCGCGGCGCAACGGCGAGGTGCCGCAGTCGATCCTGCCGACGATCACGCCGCTGCCGCCGGAATAGGCACCGCGGCCGCGCCGCAATCTCCCCCTTGCTGATTACAAGCATGCACATTATCTACCGTGCATGCCACAGGACTCGCTTTCGTTTCTCATCGGCGACGCCAGCCGTCTGATTCGCCGTCGGTTCGACGCGCGGGCGCGCTCGCTCGGCGTCAGCCGGGCGCAGTGGCAGGTGCTGTTCGCCTTGTCGCGTAACGAGGGGATCAACCAGACCGGCCTCGCCGAGTATCTCGAGGTCGAGACGATCACGCTGTGCCGGATG
>CAHJWP010000162.1 GCA_903642255.1 Sphingomonadaceae bacterium
TCGGCGTTGATCAGGATGTCGAAGCCGTTGTGGGCGAACTGGCGGGCGAGTTCGAAGCCGATGCCGCTCGACGCGCCGGTGATGAGGGCGAACTGGGCCATGACGAATCTCCTTGGGAAAACGGGGCGTTGTCTGCCAGAACCGGCGTCACGGGCGCACGTTCCGGCGTTGTTTCGCCTCCAGCCGAAAGATCACCCAGCGGCGCTTACGATGGTCGGCAGGTCGAACTCCGGCTCAGGCGTCCAACGGGTGTCGAAGCCGCCGTGGTTCACGGTTGGCGAAGCGCTTCTAACGTTGCCGAAGAGCGGAAGGTCAGCTATATTGACCTAATCACTTGGGGAAGTTGATCATGGTCGCCGGTCTGCCCGTCTCACTCAACGACAAGTACCGCTTCACCGATGGACGCGTGTTCCTATCGGGCACGCAGGCGCTGGTTCGCCTGCCGCTTGTCCAGCGCGCCCGCGACCGGGCAGCCGGGCTCAACACCGGCGGGTTCATCTCAGGGTATCGCGGCTCCCCGCTTGGCGGCTATGATCAGGAACTCGGGCGCGCCAAGAAGCTGCTCGCCGCCGAGAACATCGTCTTCCAGCCCGGCCTCAACGAGGAACTGGGCGCGACCGCGGTATGGGGGTCGCAACACGTCGGGATGCGCCCGGGCGCGACGGTCGATGGCGTGTTCGGCATCTGGTACGGCAAGGGCCCCGGCCTCGACCGGGCGATGGACGTCATCAAGCACGCCAACGCCGCCGGCACGACGCCCCATGGCGGGGTGCTGGCGATCGTCGGCGACGACCATGGGGCCAAGTCGAGCACCCTGCCCCATCAGTCCGACCATAATTTTCAAGCGGCGTTCGTCCCTTTCCTGTCGCCGTCGAGCGTCCACGAATTCGTCGAATATGGCCTGCTCGGGATCGCCATGAGCCGCTTCGCCGGCACGTGGGTCGGCTTCAAGGCGACCGCCGATACCGTCGAGACCTCGGCCACCGTCGATCTCGCCAGCGAGCAACGCACCATCATCCTGCCGCCGTTCGACTTCCCGGCCGGCGGCATCCACATCCGCGGCGGCGACATCTGGCGCGAGGAGGACACCCGCCTCCAGCGCTACAAGGGCTTCGCCGCGATGGCCTTCGCCAAGGCGAACGGCATCGACCGCCGCGTCTGGGACACACCGACCCCGCGCTTCGGCATCGTCACCACCGGCAAGGCGTTCGCCGACACGATGGAGGCGCTGACCGAACTCGGCATCGACGAGCGCGTCGCGTCGCAGATCGGCCTGCGCGTCTACAAGGTCGGCATGCCGTGGCCGCTCGAACCCGACGGCATCCGCGCCTTCGCCGAGGGACTCGAGGAGGTCCTCGTCATCGAGGAGAAGCGCGAGTTCATCGAGCATCAGCTCCGCTGGCAGCTGTACAACTGGCGCGAAGCCGTGCGTCCCCGCGTCGTCGGCAAGCACGACGAGGACGGCAACTGGCTGCTGTCGCCCGACAACGAGCTGACGCCCGGCGTCATCGCCCATGTCATCGCCGCGCGCATCCAGAAGTACCACGATACCGACGCCATCCGGAACCGGCTCGCCTTCTTCGCCGACCAGGATGCGAAGGCGCAGGCCTATGTCACGCCGATCAAGCGCAGCCCCTATTTCTGCTCGGGCTGCCCACATAACACCTCGACCAAGGGGCCGGAGGGGACGCGGACGCTCGCCGGCATCGGCTGCCACATCATGGCGCTGTGGATGGACCGCGCCGAGACTTTCACCCAGATGGGCGGCGAAGGCGTGACGTGGGTCGGCGAGGCCCCGTTCACCACGGACAAGCACGTCTTCGCCAACCTGGGCGACGGCACCTATTTCCATTCCGGCCTGCTCGCCGTGCGCCAATCGATCGCGGCGAAGGTCAACATCACCTACAAGATCCTGTTCAACGACGCCGTCGCGATGACCGGCGGCCAGACCCATGACGGCGAGCTGACCCCGCGCGACATCGCCATGCAGATGGTCGCCGAGAACGCCGCCAAGGTCGCCGTTCTGACAGAGGACCTGTCGCGATATCAAGGTGTTGAACTACCTTCCTCAGTCCGTCTACTCGATCGCAGCGCCCTGCCTGCGATCCAGGACGAGTTCGCCGCGACACCGGGTTGCACCGTCATCGTCTTCGACCAGACGTGCGCGGCCGAGAAGCGCCGCCGCCGCAAGCGCCAGACGCTCGCCGACCCGGCGCAGCGCGTGTTCATCAACGCCGCCGTCTGCGAGGGCTGCGGCGACTGCTCGGTCCAGTCGAACTGCGTGTCGATCGAGCCGGTCGAGACCGAGTTCGGCCGCAAGCGCAAGATCAACCAGTCGAGCTGCAACAAGGATTACAGCTGCCTCAAGGGCTTCTGCCCGTCTTTTGTGACGGTAGATGGCGCCAAGCCGCGCAAGGCGAAGGCGGCGGCCGACATCGACCTGTCGGGCGTCCCCGAGCCGGCCCTTCCCTCGCCGGGCCACGGCTACAACATCATGGTCACCGGCATCGGCGGGACCGGCGTGCTGACCGTGTCGGCGCTGCTCGGCACCGCCGGGCACATCGCCGGGCTCGCCGCGACGACCGCCGACATGGCCGGCATGGCGCAGAAGGGCGGCGCGGTCTATTCCGCGGTCCGGCTCGCCGCGTCGAACGACGACCTGACGAGCCCGCGGATCATCGCCGGCGCGGCCGACCTCGTCCTCGCCTGCGACGCCGTCGTCGCCGCCGACAAGGCGACCCAGACGCTGATGGTGCCGAGCCGGACCGCCGTCGTCGCCAATGGCGACATCGCGCCGACAAGCGACTTCGTCCGCAACCGCGACATCGACTTCCGCTCGGCGCAGGTCGAGCGGGCGATTCGGCGGGCGGCGAACCCGAACGCGACGAGCTTCATCGCCGCCGACACGATCGCGACGACCCTGCTCGGCGATGCGATCGGCGCGAACATCCTGCTGATGGGCTATGCATGGCAGGCGGGGCTGATCCCCCTGCCGCTCGCCAGCATCGACGCAGCGATCGACCTCAACGGCGTCCAGACGGCGTTCAACAAGCGTGCCTTCGCTCTCGGCCGCCTGCTGGCGCACGACGCCGCCGCGGTCGAGGCGATGGTCGCCGCCGCACGGGGCCCGGTTGCCGAACCGCCGTCGACGACGCTGCCCGAGCTGATCGCCCGCCGCGTCGCCGACCTGACGGCGTATCAGGACGCGGCCTATGCCAGCAGGTTCAGTGTCTTGGTCGAGAAGGCTGCCGCGGCAGGTGACGACCGCCTGACCGAGGCGGTGGCGCGCTCGGCGTACAAGCTCCTTGCCTACAAGGACGAGTACGAGGTCGGCCGCCTCTATAGCGACGGGCGGTTCAAGGCGGCGTTCGCGGCGCAGTTCGAGGGAGGCGAACGCCCGCGCATCCAGCTGTCGCCGCCGATCTTCGCGCGGCTCGACCCGGCGACTGGGCGGCCGAAGAAGTACAGCTTCGGGCCGTGGATATTCACCGCCTTCGGCGTGCTGGCGAAGCTCAAAAGGCTGCGCGGCACGGCGTTCGATCCCTTCGGCTACTCGGCCGAGCGCCGCCACGAGCGCGCCGCGTTCGGCGACTATGCCGCCAAGGTCGACCGCCTCCTCGCCGGGTTGACGCCGGACAACGCGGCGCTGGCGGTCGAGATTGCCGCCCTGCCCCTCGCCATCCGCGGCTTCGGCCCGGTCAAGGCGGCGGCGGCTGTCAAGGTCGCCGCCGACGAAGCGGCGCTGTGGGCGAAGTGGCCGGGTGCGGCAACCGAGGCGCGTGTCGCGGCATGACCTGAAGCGCGCGGCCGCGAAAATGAACAAGTATACGAAAGTGACACCGACAACGTGCTTTTTCGAGCAGCAGGTGGTTTGAACCGACCGGACGTTCACGCCCGCAAAAGTGATTTTCGCTTTACCGCTCGGTCGGTGAAGCCCCGTCTACGAAGCCGTGCCGCCCCGCAGACGTGGAACCTCCCACGAGTAAAGGCGAAAGTGCGAGGTTTCACCGCACCGGTTGCGCCCGATCCCTGCCGGCGTGATTCGCCCGGCGCAGACGTCCGACAATGAGAAACCGGCTCCCGCCGCCCGCTGGCGACCCGACGGGGAAGTGTAGCGCAGGTGGGTCAGTGTAGGACAGCGCCTGCGCAATGGCCGCTGCCTAATCCTTAGCGGACTTAATCGAGAAACGCGCCTTTGCGGCTTCGCGTGACCTCCTATTGGGCTTGCCCGCGAGAGATAGGTCCACGCGAAGCCGCGAAGCCGTGAAAGTCAGCTTGCGGCGCCGTGCGGTCGTTCTCAATCCTGTTCGCTTGTGGGGAGGAACATGCCACATCTGCTCCTCCACCCCTGACAGCCCGCGACGGTTACTCTTTCCTATCCCTGCGTCACGAAGCACGCCCGTCCGGCCGCGGTCAATTTGGTGCATGCCGCCTTCGCCGCGTCGCGGGTGGCGAATGGGCCCATCTGGAGCTTGGTCACCGGGCCATCGGTGGCGAAGATCGGCTTGGCCGGGGCGGCCGTCGCCTTGACATCGGCCCACGCGGCGTCGGCGAGCCGTCGCGCCGAGAACGCCCCGAGCTGGACGCGCCACCCTTCGGGCTTCGCCGGTTCGGCCGCGACCTCGAACGGTTTGAGAGGTTTCGTCGCGGGTCGCGCCCCGGCGGTGGCCAGAGGATCGCTGCCTCGTGTCGCAGGCCGCGCCGATGGGGCGAGCGGGTCGCGCGCATCGCCGGGCTGGCGGGCATCGGCGAGCGGGCGCGACGTCGCCGTATCGGTCGGGCGCGACGCCGGCACATCGACCGCCGCGACCGCGGACCGGACCGGAGCGCCGGCCGCGGCATCGGCCTGCGCCGGTGTCGGCTCGCGCAGAGGGACTGGCGGCGCGGGTTTCGGCACGGGCGGCAGCACGGGCGTCCCGGCGGGTGGGCGCACCGGATCGGCTGCTGCACGCGACGGTTCGGCCATCGCGACGGTGGTCGCCTTCGTCGGCAATGGCGACGGAACGAGTCTGCTTGCTCCGGTCTGACCGGCAACCGCAGTCGCGACGGGGGCCACGGGCTTCGGCGCGGCGGCGATGGTCGTCATCGGGACCGCCGACGGCGCGCCGGAAGCGACCGGCCGCGCCGCGATCATCGCCGGCACCGTACCGGTGGGTGCCGCCATCGTCCCCGGAGCCGTGGCCCCCGCCGTCATCCCCGTCGCCGTCGGTCCCGTCGGCGGCGTGACGACCGGCAGGCCCGTTGCCGGTCGTACCGGCAGGCCGTTGATCAGCCGCGGCGAACTGCTCGCGGCGAGTGCCGGCGGCACCCCGGTCCCCGCGGCGAGGCTGGCGGCGACCGCCTCGCCCGCCGTCCGGTCGCCCGGCGACAGGCCCGGAGCGATCGTGCCGAGCG
>CAHJWP010000163.1 GCA_903642255.1 Sphingomonadaceae bacterium
CGGCCGCGCCCCTCGCGGCGACACGCGGCTGCGGGCGCTCGGCCTCGGGCAGCAGCCCGCCGACGCCCATGCCGGCGACGTCGCGGCCGTTGACGGTCAGTCCCGCGGCGAGGCGTTCGAGGACCCAGTCGAAGCCGTTGCGCTTCGGGCTGCGGGCGCAGCCGGGCAGGCCGATCACCGGCCGGCCGGCGAGCACGCCGAGGACCAGCAGATTGCCCGGATCGACCGGCATCCCGAGCCGCTCGACGGTGCCGCCGGCGGCGACGATCGCCGCCGGGATGACGTCGCGCCGGTCGGCGGTCGCCGAGGCGCCGGCGACGAGGACGATGGCATCGGCCGGGGCGGCGGCGAGTGCCGCGGCGACCGCGACGATGCTGTGGTCGCAGGCGGTCCAGCCTGGGTCGAGGTGGCTGCCCAGCCGCGCGATCCGGTCGCGCGTGACGGCGTCGGTTCGGGCGAGCATCTTGTCGGCCGTGCCCGGCAGCCGCGACTGGATCAGGACGACGCGGCGCGGGGTAAAGGGCACGACGGTCAGTGGCACCTCGGCGACGGCAACGGCCACCGCGAGGAGCATGGCCGGCACGGCGTAGGGGATGACCTTGACCGTCGCGACGACCTCGCCGGCGGCGACGCGGGCAAACGGGGCGAGGGTGCCGATCGCCAGCCGCTCGTCGACGGCGTTGACCGCGTCGATCGCCGCCGGATCGAGCCGCAGCAGGCCCGCCGCGCTGGCGATCAGGTTGGCGCGGCCGTGCGCTGCGGGCGCTGCCGTGACACCCGGCCCGGCGAAGCGGTCGGCGAGCGCCGTCGCCGCGTCGTTCTCGGGCACGTCGTCGTTGCCGAGCCGTGCGACGGTCACCGTCGCGACCCCCGCGGCGAGCGCTATGGCGACATCGTCGGCACTCAGGACGCGACCCTTGCTCCAGCGGGCGGGACCCACGGCCAGCGAATGGGCGAGGATCGCGCCGGCCGCGTCGCCGGTCGCGACGTCGCCGAACGTCAACTCCACGCCTCCGCGACGGCGATCACAGGCGGCCGCGCCCATCCGCCGCGAGGCGGCCGCGCCACACCGCGGTCATCTGCGCCGCGATCGACAGCGCGATCTCCGCCGGGTTGGCCGCGCCGAGGTCGAGGCCGGCGGGGCCGTGGACCCGGTCGAGCGTCGCCGCGTCGAACCCCAGCGCCGCCAGCCGCTCGCGCCGCGCCGCGTGGTTCTTCCGCGAGCCGAGCGCGGCGATGTAGAAGGCCGGCGACCGCAGCGCCGCGGCGAGCGCGACGTCGTCGAGCTTGGGATCGTGGCTCAGCGCGACGACGGCGCTCGCCGCGTTCGGCCGCCAGCGGGCGAGCGCCTCGTCAGGCCAGTCGTCATCGAGCGTCTCGCCGTCGAACCGCGCCGCCGCGGCGAACAGCCCGCGTGGATCGATGACCAGCGGCGCATAGCCGAGCAGCCGCGCGATCGGCACCAGCGCCTGCGCGATATGGACTGCGCCGACGATCGCGAGGCGCAGCGGCGGGGCATAGACATGGACGAAATCGCCGGTGTCGCCCACGCCGGTGGCACCGGTCGTGAGGTCGGTTTGCAGCGCGATGGTCTCGCCGTGGATGCGGGCGTGATGCAGGCGTTGTAGCAGGGCGGGTGCGAAGCGGTCCGGGCTGATCGCCTGCACGAGGACCGAGATCCTGCCGCCGCACGCCAGCCCGACTTCCCACGCCGTCGCGTCGGCGACGCCATAGTCGAGGCGGCGGAAGCCGTTGTTTTTAATGATGTCCTGCGCTTCGGTGATGACGTCGCCCTCGACGCAGCCGCCGCTGACCGAGCCCTCGAACAGCCCGTCGTCGCGGACCACGAGGTGGCTGCCGACGCGCCGCGGGGCCGACCCCCACGTCTCGATCACCGTCGCCAAAGCTACGCCTTTTCCAGCACTTAGCCACTCCTGCGCGGCGGTCAGCACCCGGTCGAGATCGTCGCTCACCGCATTTCCCACGCAAGGACGGCGAGCACGACGAGGATGACGACACTGCACCAGACGAGCGCCGTTAGGCCCGTGCGGCGCCGGCTGCCGTGGAGTGCCTGCGCGTCGTCGACGATCGCCGCACCGCCCGCCGGCATCGGCTCGGTCGCGGCGATCGTCGCGACCGGCTCCGCCGTAACCACGCCAAGCGGAACGGTCAGTGAGGGATCGGCGACCGTCGCTTCGACTTCGGCCTTCAGCCGGGCAAAGACGCTTTCGACCCAGCCGCGCGCCGTCTCCTCCACCAGCTGGGCGTACCTGCCGTCGGCACAAGACGAGACGGCATATTTCAGGCGCGTGCCGATGCCAGCATCGGTCAGCCGCACTCTGGCCATTCCTTTGATCAAGCCGCCGCTGCCATGGCCCTCGCTGATCAGGACATAGCCGTTCGGCGCATCGACCTCGGTCAGTGTCACGCCGGCGGCGAGGGTCGCGCTAACCGGCCCGGATGTCTTGATCGTGCCGGCGAAGTGCGGCGCGCCGGCTGCGTCGCTCGTCGCCGTCAACATATCCATCCCCTCGATGCAGCGCGCCAGCACCTCAGGGTCGTTCAGCGCCCGCCACACGACGTCCCGCGGGGCGGCCAACACGCTCTCGCCCGTCAATTCCACAATGACTTACCTCGACTGCACCTGCCGTGCGATACCATGGACGCACGACTGTGCAGTGGCAAAAAAGCACTTTGCGTATGCGGCACAACATCCTTTCCTAAAGATGTAGATCCGTGATACGTCCTAAGGCTACTGATGCTTGCGTGGGGGTACCGCATGCTCGAGGCTGCGGACGCGTCGGAAACGACGATATCGAACCGGGACGATACTATGGAGGCCGTCACCCGGGTGACGGGGGTGGTCAAGTGGTTCGATGTCGTCCGCGGGTACGGGTTTCTCGTGCCCGACGATGCCGCGGGTGACGTGCTCATCCATTTCTCGGTCTTGCGCGATGTCGATCGGCGGACGCTTCCCGAGGGAGCGCGGCTGATCTGCGACGCCGTTCAGCGCCAGCGCGGGCGGCAGGTCAAGGCGATCGTCGCCCTCGATCTGACGACTGCGACCGGTCCCGATCCGGAGACCGCGCTCCTGCGTGCGGCGTCGCGCAGCGATCCCGATGCGCTGCTCGAGCGCGCCGGACCGTTCGAGCCGGTCGTCGTCAAATGGTTCAACCGGCTCAAGGGCTACGGCTTCATCGTTCGCGACGGCGTCGATCAGGATATCTTCGTCCACATGGAGACCGTCCGCCGCGCGGGCCTGCTCGAACTCGAGCCGGGTCAGCCGCTTCACGCCCGCATCGCCGACGGGCACAAGGGGCCGCTTGCGGTCGCGCTCGAAGCTGGTACGCACGCCTGAGACGGCAGACGACGCGAGGTGCGATGATCAGGGTTTGGCGAACCGCAGGTGCGCTGATGTTGCTCGTTGCGGGACCGGCGACGCTCCGGGCCGCGGAGCCGCTCGTCGCCAACCCGACGCTGTCGACGGTGCCGCTGACCCTCACGACGCACGGTCACGCGCACCGCTACACGGTCGAGGTTGCGCGGACGCCGGTCGAACAGGCGCGAGGCCTGATGATCCGCAAGACGATGGCCCGCGACCACGGCATGATCTTCCCGATGGTACCGCCGCGGGAGGCGGACTTCTGGATGGAGGGTACCGCCATGTCGCTCGATCTCGTCTTCATCGCGCCCGACCGGACCGTCCGTCGGATCGCGGCCAACGCGGTGCCGTTCGACCGGACGATCATTCCGTCGAACGGCGAGGTGGCCGCCGTGCTCGAACTCAATGCCGGCGAAGCGGCGCGGATCGGGCTGCAACCGGGCGACGCCGTCGGCTATACGCTCGACTAGGGCCGCGATCGGCTGTAACCGAAAACGATGGGTATCGGATCGATCTTCACCTGGTGGCACGGGCCCGGCCTCGGCACGCGCCTCGTCGGCTGGCGCACGGGGCGCGAGGTCGGCCGGGACGGTCAGGGCAACATCTATTACGTCTCGAAATCCGGTCGCCGCGAACGGCGCTGGGTGATCTACAACGGCGAGCCCGAAGCGAGCCGCGTGCCCCCCGAATGGCATCTCTGGCTGCACAAGACCGTCGATACGACTCCCGACGAGGCCCCGCTCAAGGCGCGGGTGTGGGAAAAGCCGTGGGTGCCGAACCTGACGGGGACGCCCGCCGCACACCGCCCGTCGGGTAGCCTCGCCGTCGCCGCGACGCGACCAAAGACGACCGGCGACTACGAAGCGTGGAGCCCCGATGCGTAGCCTGTTCAAGGAAAACGTCATCGAGGCGCTGGTCGGCCTGCTCGTCGTCGTCGTCGCGCTGTGGTTCGTCGGCTCGGCCTACGCCCGGACGTCGGCCGGGACCGCCGACGGCTATCTGCTGACCGCCCGCTTTCCGAACGCGACCGGCGTCGCCGTCGGCACCGACGTTCGCGTCTCCGGGATCAAGATCGGCAAGGTCGAGACCCAGCGTCTCGATCCGAAGACGTTCCAGGCGGTCGTCCAGCTGCGCGTCGCCGGCGACGTCAGGTTCCCGACCGACTCGAGCGCGGCGATTACGTCGGAGGGCATCCTCGGCGGCTCGTACATCTCGCTCAGCCCCGGCGGCGACACGACGATGCTCAAACCCGGCGACGAGATCGCCGACACGCAGGGCGCGCAGGACCTGATGGGCCTCATGGGCTCGTTCATCAACCGCAGCGGCAGCAGCAGCAGTGCCAAGCCGGCGGCGTCGGCCGCTCCGGCGCAGTGATCCTCGCGCTGGCTGCGGCGGTTGCGGCCGCCGTGCCGCCCGCACCTGCAGCGCCTTCGGCTGCCGCCATCGTCACGCCGATGGCCGAGCGCGTCGTTCGCCTCGCCGCCCTCAACAAACGCAACGGTCAGACGCAAGAGTTCGCCGCTCATCCCGGCGACACGTTGCGCTTCGCGACGCTGACCGTCCGCGTCCGCGCCTGCGAGACGACCCCGCCATGGGAGGCGCGGCAGACTGCCGCCTATCTCCAGATCGACGACGCGCCGGTGCAGGTGCGCACCGCCACGACGCATGGGCCGCGGCGAGTTTTCTCGGGCTGGATGTTCGCCGAAAGCCCGTCGCTCAACCCGCTCGAGCATCCGCTCTACGACGTCTGGGTGAGAAGCTGCACGATGCGTTTTCCCGAAACCGGCCCCGATACGGTCGTCGAGGGCCGGTCGGCCGCGTCCCAGTCAAAGGCGGCGAAGTCGCCGCGCGCCGATAGCGCAGCGTCGAGCAACCCTCTATAGGCATCGCGCCCGACCTCCACCGCGCCGAAGGTGGCGAGATGATCGGTCAGGAACTGGGTGTCGAGCAGCCGGAAGCCGCCGATGCGCAGGCGCGCGACGAGCGCCGCCAACGC
>CAHJWP010000164.1 GCA_903642255.1 Sphingomonadaceae bacterium
ACGATACGCGCGTCGGGGTCGGTGCGGCTAGCGATAAGGCTGTGGTCGAAATCGAAGTCGGCCGCCGCCGCCGCGACCTCGGTCGCGACGGTTCGCCCTTTGAGCAGTAGCCAGCGTCCGTCACGGGCGAACGGCAGCCCCCACGCGAACAGTTGGGCCAGCGAAGCCGCCGCGCGCGCCGTGATAATGTCGACGGTAAACGGCGGGATCGCCTCGATACGGTCATTGTGAATGACGACGCGATCAGTGACACCGAGTTCGGCGGCGGCCGCGGCGAGGAAGGTGCATTTCTTCGCCCGCGACTCGACGAGGTGGAACGTGCCCGGTGCGAGCAGCGCCAGCACCAATGCCGGAAATCCCGCCCCGCTACCGATGTCGAGCCATGTCGTCGTCGCGCTCGCCGGTGCTAGGGCGGCCAGCTGTGCGCTGTCGGCGAAATGACGCTGCCACACGTCGGGCAGCGTCGACGCCGCGACGAGGTTCATCCGCGCCTGCCAGTCGGTGAGCAGGGCGGCGTAGGTGTCGAGCCGCGCCAGCACGGCCGGCGCAACGCCATAATCGGCAGCGAACGCCGCGCGCGTCACGCCGCGCGGCGGACATGGGCAAGGAGCGAGACGAGCGCGCCCGGCGTCACCCCGGCAACGCGCGCCGCCGCACCGAACGTCGCCGGCCGCGCCGCGTCGAGGCGCTCGACCATCTCGGGCGACAGGCCGGGGACGCGGGCGAACGCCGTCGCGGGGTCGAGCAGGAGCGCCTCGTCGGCGCGGAACGCGGCGATCTCGCTCGCCTGACGCGCGAGATAGACGCCGTAACGCATGTCGGTCGCGACCGTGGCCGCAATCTCGGGGGCCACTGCCGTCAGTTCGGGCCATAGTCGCGTCGCCGTCGCCCAGTCGATCGCCGGGTGCGTCAGCCAGGCGCTCGCGCTGCGGGAAACGCCATCCTGATTGACCGCAAGCCCGCTGCGGGCAAGCGCCGCCGGCGTCGCGTGCAGCGTGTCGAGCAGCGCACGGGTCGCCGTCAGTGCCGTGTCGCGGGCGGCGAACCGCTGCCGCCGGGTCGGGCCGACGACACCGCAGGCGATGCCGGCCGGCGTCAGGCGCTCGCCGGCGTTGTCGATCCGCAGGCTGAGGCGATACTCTGCGCGCGAGGTGAACATGCGATACGGTTCGCTGACGCCCTGCGTCGTCAGGTCGTCGATCATCACGCCGAGATACGACGAGGCGCGGTCGAACGTCACCGGCGCATCGCCGGCCGCGTGGCGCGCCGCATTGATCCCGGCGACGATGCCCTGCCCCGCCGCCTCCTCGTACCCCGTCGTGCCGTTGATCTGGCCGGCGAGGAACAGCCCGGCATGGCCCCGCACGGCGAGCGCGGCGGTCAGCGCGCGCGGGTCGACATAATCGTACTCGACGGCATAGCCGGGCCGGACGATGCGCGCCGTCTCGAGGCCCGGGATGGTCCGCAGCAGCGCCACCTGCACCGCCGGCGGCAAGGCGGTCGAGATGCCGTTGGGATAGGCCGTCGCGTCGTCATAGCCCTCGGGCTCAAGGAAGATGCCGTGACCGTCGCGATCGCCGAAGCGGACCACCTTGTCCTCGAGCGACGGACAATAGCGCGGCCCGCGTCCGTCGAGCGCTCCGCCGTACGTCGGCGTCTCGTCGAGGTGCGCGCGGACGATGGCGTGCGTCGCCGCCGTCGTCCGCGTCACGCCGCACGGCAGCATCGCGTGCGCCGGCGCGGCACCGTGGTCGGACAGCAGCGTCGGCTCGGCATCGCCGTATTGCAGGTCGAGCCGCGCCCAGTCGATCGTCCGTCCGTCGAGGCGTGGCGGCGTCCCGGTCTTGAAGCGACCCCGGCGTAAGCCGAGGCCAGCGACCGCCGCGGCCAGCGCGGTGGCCGGCGCGCCGCCGGACCGGCCACCTGGCGTCGCCTTAAGCCCATGATGCAGCGTGGCGGCAAGGAAGGTGCCGGCGGTGACGACGATCGCCGCCGCCTGGAGATCGCCGATCGACGTCGTGACGCCGGTCACCGGATCGCGGCCGATGAAGCCCAGCACGTCGGCGACGACGATCTCCAGTCCTATCTGCGCGGCGAGCGCGGCGCGCATCGCCGCGGCGTAGCGGCGGCGGTCGACCTGCGCTCGCGGTCCCTGCACCGCCGGCCCCTTGCTGCGGTTGAGCAGGCGGAACTGCAGCGCCGCCGCGTCGCCGACCCAGCCGATCAGCCCGTCGAGCGCGTCGATCTCGCGAACGAGATGCCCCTTGCCCAGCCCACCGATCGCCGGGTTGCACGACAGTGCGCCGATGTCGTCGAGCGAGCGGGTGACGAGCGCGACATTCGCCCCCATGCGCGCCGCGGCCGCCGCGGCTTCGCAGCCGGCATGGCCGCCGCCGATCACGATGACGTCGAAGCTTCGCATCAGCGGGCGCTACAAGACGCCGACGCGCCCGTCAAAATGTTCCACGTGGAACATTCACTTACCGATGCAGAAGCGGCCGAAGATCTCGTTGAGCAGCTGCTCCGATGTGATCCGGCCGATCAGCGCGGCGAGCGCTGCCGTCGCGTCGCGCAGTTCGTCGGCGATGAGCACCGGATCGCTGGCCCGCAGCGCCGTCGCGACCGCAGCCGCGGCACGGTTGATGGCGGCAGTCTGCCGGGCATGGGCGATGAGCGGCGGCTCGCCGGGGCGGACCAGCGTCGCCACCCACTCGCCGAGGAACCGCTCGAACTCTGCCATCCCGGCACCCGTCACTGCCGACAGGTGAAACGTGCCGTCGTGCCAACCGGGCTGTCGGCCGTCGAGATCGCACTTGGTGGCGACCGTGATCGCTCCGGTCGCCGGCTCGGGCCCGACATCGACCACCACGTCGGCGGCTGCGGCTCGCTCGACCCCGCGCCGGATGCCCTCGATCTCCAGCGGGTCGGCGGTGTCGCGCCGCCCGGCAGTATCGACCAGCGTCACCAGCAGTCCGCCCAACGCCAGCCGGACTTCGATGACATCGCGCGTCGTGCCGGGCACATCCGAGACCATCGCCGCGTCGCGGCGCGCGAGGGCGTTGAGCAGGGTCGACTTGCCGGCGTTGACCGGCCCGACGAGCGCGACGGTCACCCCATGGCGGATCAGCGCGCCGCGCCGACCGTCGGCGGCTGCGTTGTGCAACGCGGACAACAGGGCGGCCAGCTCGGCAATCGACGCGGGCGACAGGGTGGCCGCGATGTCGTCCTCCTCGGCGAAATCGAGGGTCGCTTCGAGCTCGGCGCGGACGTGCAGCAGGGTCGCCCGCCAGCCATCGACGACGGCGGCAAGACGACCGCCCGTCTGCTCGAGCGCGGCGCGCCGCTGTCCCTCGGTCTCCGCCGCGATCAGGTCGCCGAGCGCCTCGACCTGGCCGAGATCGAGCTTGCCATTGTCAAACGCGCGTCGCGTGAATGCTCCGGCAGCCGCCGGAATCAGACCCAGGTTGGTGAGCGCGGCGACGACCGCCGCGACCACTGCCGTCCCACCGTGAAGATGGAGTTCGACGACGTCCTCGCCGGTGACGCTGTGCGGGCCGGGGAAATGGACGACCAGCGCGCGGTCGAGCAGCGATCCGTCGGGCGCGAGCAGGCGACGCACCGCCATCGTCCGCGCCGGCGGCAGGGAGACTGTCGTTAACGCCGCCAATGCCGCGACCGCCGCAGGACCGGAGATGCGCAGCACGGCGACGCCGCTCGGCGGGCGGCCGCTCGACAGCGCGAAGATGGTGGTCACCGCGTCAGTCGGACTTCGGTCGTCCCGCGGCGAAGATCGCCTTGCGCCACGTCTCGATCCCTTCGCTCATGCCCGGCAGCCACGCGCGCGCCATGCGCTCGAAGTCAGCCGGGCCGACGCCGTCGGTGACGAAGCTCCGCATCTTGTCGAGGTAGACGTCGTGGAGCGGCGTCAGGTCGGGCAGACCGAGGAAGGCACGCGCCTCGGCCGGCGTGCACTCGATGTCGAAGGTGATCTTCATGCCCACCTCTTTCGCGGCCGATTGCGCCTGTCTAGCGTTTCATCGGCGTAACGCCAAGCCACGGAGACGAACCATGTCCGCCACTGCCATCCGCTTCACCTCGACCGGCGGTCCCGAGGTGCTCGCCATGACGCCGGTCGAGGTCGGCGCGCCCGGCATCGGTGAGCTGCGCATCCGGCACACCGCGGTCGGCGTCAACTTCATCGACACCTATCATCGCAGCGGGCTCTACCCGCTGCCGCTGCCAAGCGGGCTCGGCCTCGAAGCGGCCGGCGTCGTTGAGGCGATCGGGCCCGAGGTCCTCGACTTCGCCGTCGGCGACCGGATCGCCTATTGCTGGGGCTCGATCGGGGCCTATGCCACCGAACGGCTGATCGCCGCCGATCATGTCGTGCCGCTGCCCGACGGCGTCAGCGACGATGCCGCCGCCGCCGCACTGCTCAAGGGCTGCACGACCGAGTTCCTCGTCGAGCGCTGCGCGAAGATCGAGGCGGGGCAGACGGTGCTGGTCCACGCTGCCGCCGGCGGCGTCGGTCAACTGCTCGTCCAGTGGCTGCGCGATACTGGCGCGCGGGTGATCGCCACCGCCGGATCGGACGCCAAGGCCGCAATCGCCCGCGCCGCGGGCGCCGACGAGGTCATCCTCTACCATCGCGATCCCGTTGCCGAAGGCGTCGCGACGCTGACAAACGGAGCCGGCGTCGACGTCGTGTTCGACGGCGTCGGCCGCGATACATGGGACGGATCGCTCAAGTCGTTGAAACGGCGCGGCCTGCTGGTGTCGTTCGGCAGCGCGAGCGGGCCGGTCACGGGGATCGACATCGCCGTCCTCGCCCGCGAAGGATCGTTGTTCGTCACGCGGCCGACGATGGTCGACTATTTCACGACCGTGGAAGAACGACGGCTCGGCGCGGCGCAGCTATTTGCCCGGATCCTCGACGACCGGCTGACGGTGAGCGTCGGACAGCGGTTTGCGCTTGCCGATGCCGCGGACGCGCATCGGGCGCTGGAAAGGCGGGAGACGACAGGGTCGACGATCCTGCTGCCGTGAAATGTTCCACGTGGAACAATGGGGCGGGGGGGAGGGCCGCGGCAAAGCCGCGGCTGCCGTCGGACGGGATCGGCGGCTCTACGCCGCCGCCCCGCCGGCCGTCCGCTCCGCGTGTCGGCGATTAGTGGACGAACGCGAAAGGCGTTCCTCCATTAATCGCGCGCCGCGTCGCTAATGATTCATCGCGTCGAAGAACTCTTCGTTCGACTTCGAGTCCTTCATCTTGTCGAGCAGGAACTCCATCGCGTCGATCGTGCCCATCTGCATCAGGATGCGGCGCAGGACCCACATCTT
>CAHJWP010000165.1 GCA_903642255.1 Sphingomonadaceae bacterium
ACCCGCTCCGCCCGGCAGCGGTCGAGGACGGCGATGTCCATCCCCGCCAGCAGCGCGACGCGCGCGTCGAGCGCGGCGGTGAAGTCGAGCTCGCCGCGCATCGCCGCCTCGGTGATCGCCGCGACCTGCGGCTTCAGCCCGGCATAGTCGGCGAGCTCGTCGATGCATTCGCACTGGATCAGCGTCGAATCCATGTCGGCGATCAGCAGCGCCTTGCGCCGCGGCCCGACCGCGGCCTGGACGACGACGTCGACAGCCGGCAGCGCCGCCTCCAGCGCCGCCCGCGCCGCCGGCTGGTCGATACCGTCGGCGGGCACGTCGGCCGCGTCGCCGGGGTCGATCCACGCCACCGCACCCGGCTCCCCGCCGGCTCCGCGCAACGCGTCGCTTGCCGTAGCGAGATCGCCCGGCGACAAGCGGCCGGCGGCGATCAGCGTCGCCCGCAATGGGACAGGGAGCAGGGCGATTTCCTCGGAGCGTCAGCGGGTGGTGGTTATCGCCGGGCCGACGGCAGCGGGCAAGTCGGCGGTCGCGCTCGACCTCGCGCGGCGGGCGAACGGCACGATCATCAACGCCGACGCCAGCCAGCTCTACGCCGACCTCCGCGTCCTCACCGCCCGCCCGTCGCTGGCCGACGAGGCGAGCGTGCCGCACCGCCTGTACGGCGTCCTCGACGGGACCGACACGTGCGACGCGGCGCGCTGGGCGGGACTGGCGCGCGCGGTGATCGCCGAGGCGCTCGCCGCGGGCCGGCTGCCGATCGTCACCGGCGGCAGCGGGCTATACCTGCGCGCCCTGCTTGACGGGATCGCCGACGTGCCGCCGATCGACCCCGACGTGCGTGTGGCGGTCCGCGCGCTTGCCCCCGCCGCCGCGCGTGCCGCGCTGGCGGACGAGGATCCGGCGGCGACGGTCACCGATCCGCAGCGTGTCGCCCGCGCGCTCGAAGTCGTCCGCTCGACCGGGCGGCCGCTGCAGGCGTGGCAGGCGGCCGCCCCCGGCGGGATCGCTGCGACGCACGACATCGTTGCAACGGTCGTCGACCGGCCGCGCGCCGACCTCCACGCGCGGATCGACACCCGGCTGGCAGCGATGCTCGTCGGCGGGGCGCGCGACGAGGTCGCCGCCCTCGGCCGGCGCGACCTGGCACCTGACGCGCCGGTGATGAAGGCGCTCGGCGTCGCCCCGCTGCTGGCGGCGGAGCGCGGCATGATCACGCTCGAAGCGGCGTTGACCGCGACGGCGGCGGCGACGCGGCACTATGCCAAGCGGCAGGCGACGTGGTTCCGCAACCAGACCGCGACGTGGCCGCGCCACGACCTTCTGGCACCGTTCCCCACAAGTGTCGGAATTCTTTACAGTTCGGAAATTTCGGCCGGTAAAGCACCTGATATGACATAGCGCTTGCCGCTGGCATGGTTGTTGCTTGGCAAGATTATGGCGTTGGCCGGGGGGCTGGGTGATGAAGTTGGTCGTGATTGCTGCCGCGTTATGCGGTGCCGTGGCGAGCGCTAGTGCCGCCACGGCGCTCCCGCTGACGGCAGCTAGCGCACCATCGCCGTGCCTGCAGATCGTTGTCGGACTGGCGTTTATCGCCACCGTCCACCGTCGTCGCCAGCAGGCCTGGCGCTACGCGTAATCTTATTGCTGCAACGATGTTGACAGCGTAATTTTCGGTCGGTAGATGGCGCTCGCAACCGAGAGTGAGCGCCGTGACGACACAGGAACTGAACGGCGCGGGCGTCATCGTCCGCGCGCTGACCGACCTCGGGGTCGAGATCGTCTTCGGCTATCCCGGCGGGGCGGTCCTGCCGCTGTACGACGCGCTGTTCGCCCAGTCGAAGATCAAACATATCCTCGTCCGCCACGAACAGGCCGCCGTCCACGCCGCCGAGGGCTATGCCCGGTCGACCGGCAAGCCCGGCGTCGTGCTGGTGACGAGCGGCCCCGGCGCGACCAACGCCGTCACCGGCATCACCGACGCGATGATGGACTCGATCCCGCTCGTCGTCCTGACCGGGCAGGTGCCGACGCACCTGATCGGCACCGACGCCTTTCAGGAGTGCGACACCGTCGGCATCACCCGCCACTGTTCGAAGCACAACTACCTCGTCAAGGATATCGCCAAGCTCGGCGACACGATCCACGAGGCGTTCTACGTCGCGACCAGCGGCCGTCCCGGCCCGGTCGTCGTCGACCTGCCCAAGGACATTCAGGTGGCGAAGGCGCGCTACGTCCGCCCCGGCGCGCCGTCGCACAAGACGTACAAGCCGCAGGTCAAGGGCGACCTCGCGGCGATCGAGGCGGCGGTCGAGATGCTCGCCGCCGCCGAACGCCCGATCCTCTACACCGGCGGCGGCATCATCAATTCGGGGCCCGGAGCATCCGTTTTGCTGCGCGAGTTGCAGCGCCTGACCGGTGCGCCGGTGACGTCAACGCTGATGGGTCTCGGCTGCTTTCCCGCGACGTCGCCGGCGTTCCTCGGCATGCTCGGGATGCACGGCACCTACGAGGCGAACATGGCGATGCACGGGGCCGACCTGATGCTGTGCCTCGGCGCGCGCTTCGACGACCGGGTGACCGGCCGCCTCGACGCCTTCTCGCCGGGCAGCCGCAAGATCCATGTCGACATCGACCGCTCGTCGATCAACAAGACGGTGCGCGTTGACCTCGGCATCGTCGGCGACGTCGGCCATGTGCTGGAAGACATGATCAAGGTGTGGAAGGCCCGTGGCCACCGCGCCGGCAACCTCAGGCCGTGGTGGGCGAAGATCGACCATTGGCGGCAGCGCGACAGCCTCGGCTTCGCCCAGACCGGGTCCGAGATCCTGCCGCAATACGCGATCCGCCGGCTGTGGGAGGCGACGCACGCCCGCAATCCGATAATCACCACCGAGGTCGGCCAACACCAGATGTGGGCGGCGCAGCACTTCGGCTTCGAAGACCCGAACAAATGGCTGACCAGCGGCGGCCTCGGCACGATGGGCTATGGCCTGCCCGCGGCGATCGGCGCGCAGCTCGGCAATCCCGGAGCGCTGGTCATCGACATCGCCGGCGAGGCGTCGATTCAGATGAACATTCAGGAGCTCGGCACCGCGAGCCAGTACCGCCTGCCGGTCAAGGTGTTCATCCTCAACAACGAATATATGGGCATGGTCCGCCAGTGGCAGGAATTAAACCACGGCGGCCGCTACAGCGAAAGCTATTCCGAGGCCCTCCCCGACTTCGTCAAACTGGCCGAGGCGTATGGCTGGACCGGGCTGCGGATCGAGACGGCGGACCAGTTGGACGACGGTATCGCCGCGATGCTGGCCGCCGACGGCCCGGTCATGGTCGACTGCCGCGTCGCGAAACTCGCCAACTGCTTCCCGATGATCCCGAGCGGCGCGGCCCACACCGACATGGTGCTCCACGGCGACGAGACGGTCGGCGAAAAGGACGAAGATGCGGCGGCGTTGGTTTGAACAGAGGCTGTAAGTAGATGATTGGCTGGTACCGGAAATTTGTGGCGGCCCAGCCAACTCGCTTCCTAAACGTACTTTATGTTCTGTTCTTTCTAGTGGCGAGTTTCATTTTTGATCGTTTAGGTTGGGATAGCTACGTCGGATATCTGGTGTTGTTCACTGTCATAGTTAGGATGATGATCTTCTGGATCACTAAGAAATAATGCGTCCCGCCCTGTCCTCCCCCCACACCCTCTCCATCCTCGTCGACAACGAGGCGGGCGTCCTTGCGCGCATCGTCGGGCTGTTCGCAGGCCGCGGGTATAATATCGAGAGCCTGACCGTCGCCGACGTGTCCGACGACCATCTCGTCAGCCGGATCACCGTCGTCACCTCCGGCCCGCCGGCGGTGATCGAACAGATCATGGCGCAGCTCGACCGGCTCGTCCCCGTCCACCGCGTCCGCGACCTGACCGCGCTCGGCCCGCACGTCGAGCGCGAGATGGCGCTGGTCAAGGTCGCCGGGGTCGGCGACAAGCGCGTCGAGGCGCTGCGGCTCGCCGACATCTTCCGCGCCCGCCCGGTCGACACGACGACGCGCAGCTTCGTCTTCGAGGTGTCGGGCTCGACCGAGAAGGTCGACAGCTTCATCGCCCTGATGCGCGAAGTCGGGCTGGTCGAGGTAGCGCGGACCGGCGTCGTCGCCATCGCGCGGGGGCCGGAGGCGGTTTAAGATAGGGTTGCTTGCTACCTAGGTCGGCACCGGCTAATTGAAGCACGGGCAGACGGGGGTATATCATGCAAGCTGTTGGATGTATTGTGTTCGCGCTATTTGGGGTTGGGCAATTCTTTGCAGCTTACGATGGAGTCCATTATTATACCAGTGGCTTTTGGGCATTCGCCCTCTTTGCAGGATGTTTGTTTTTCCAATTCACGCTTCCCCTTACCATTTTCGCGTTTCTTGGGGCAACCCGGGTTTGGGGATGGGAGTGGTACTGGGCTGCTTTGTTTGTAGCTCCTGGGCTAGCGTTGATCATCCCATCAATATTAGGCCAGATTATCTCCGGCGGTTCAGCGATCTTTCGTAAAAAATAGGAACTGTAAATGCGCGTCTACTACGACTCCGATGCCGATCTCGGCCTGATCCGCGGCAAGAAGGTCGCCATCGTCGGCTATGGCAGCCAGGGCCATGCCCATGCCCAGAACCTGCGCGACAGCGGGGTGGCGGAAGTCATCGTCGCGCTGCGCCCCGGCTCGGCGAGCGCCGCCAAGGCCGAGGGTGCCGGCTTTACGGTGATGACCAACGCCGACGCGGCCAAGGCGGCCGACATCGTCATGGTCCTCGCCCCCGACGAACACCAGGCGGCGATCTACGCGCACGACCTCGCGGCGAATATGAAGCCGGGGAGCGCGCTTGCCTTCGCCCACGGGCTCAACATCCACTTCCAACTGATCGAGCCGCGCGCCGATATCGACGTGTTCATGGTCGCGCCGAAAGGTCCGGGCCACACCGTCCGCAGCGAATATGTTCGCGGCGGCGGCGTGCCGTGCCTGATCGCCGTCCACCAGGACGCGAGCGGCAACGCCCATGACGTCGGCTTGGCCTATGCCAGCGCCGTCGGCGGCGGGAGGTCGGGGATCATCGAGACGACCTTCCGCGAGGAGTGCGAGACCGACCTGTTCGGCGAGCAGGTCGTGCTGTGCGGCGGCCTGACCCAGCTCGTCATGGCCGGGTTCGAGACGCTGACCGAGGCGGGCTATGCGCCAGAGATGGCGTATTTCGAGTGCCTCCACGAAGTCAAGCTGATCGTCGACCTGATGTACGAGGGCGGCATCGCCAACATGCGCTACTCGATCTCGAACACCGCCGAGTTCGGCGACTA
>CAHJWP010000166.1 GCA_903642255.1 Sphingomonadaceae bacterium
CGCCTGACCGATCGCGCCCGATGCGCCGAACAGCAGGAGGCGCGGCCCCACGGCCGGCTCCCTAGTTGGCCATCGCCGCCACCGGCGTCGCCGCCATCATCCGGCTTTCCATCATCGTGATGCGCGACTGGTCCTCGGCCGCGATCTTCGCATAATAGTCGCGCTTGTTCTTGAGCCACGCGAGTTCGAAATCGACCGCGTTGGCGATTCCCGCCTCGAGGTTGCGGGTGGTCGCGGCGGACCCGTCGAAGATGATCTTGCGCGTCTCGAAGCGGTCGAGGCGCACCTCGCGGAAGGCGCGCAGCGCCGGGATCGCCTGGACCGAAACCGAACCGCCGACGACGAGTTCGAGCCCGGTCTCGCGGCAGGCGCGGGCGACGCGGAGCACCGCCTCGGTGATCTCCGGCTCGTTGATCGCGTCGCGCGGCAGGCCGCGCGACAGGGTGAAGTCGACCCGGCCGAAGACCACCCCGGCGAGGTTCCCGGCCGCCAGCGCCAGCATCTCGTCGAGGTTCTGCAGCGTCGTCTCGGTTTCGAGGTTGAACAGGAATTCGGTCCGCTCCTCGTTCGGACCATGGGTCTTGTTCTTCGCGTCGATGAACTTCGACAGCGCGTACCGCGTCTCGACCATCGGCGCGATGACGTAGTCGATACCGTAAACCTTGGTCGCCAGCAGGTCGGACACCGCCTCGCACCCACCGATCTTCAGCGCGACCTTGACGTCGGCCCGCTGAGCGATCTCAAGCAGCCGATGGAACTCGTCGGGCCGCGTCCCCTCGGCTTCGAATTCCGCCTTGACAGCGACGACGCCATACTGGTCCCGTCCTCGCTTGAGCACGTCGAGCATGTGCTTCTCGGTCCGGTTCATTCGGGGGCTCCTCTGGGTTAACCGGTTCGTACCGGCAAATTGGGTCGAGTCAAAGCGGAGAACGCTAATTATCTTGCACTGCACAGCTGCGTACAAAGATAGCCGATGGTTGAAATAACGGCGATTAACACGAACCTGGCCGCTGCTCCCCCTTCGGGCGAGCTGGCATAACCAACGCCGACCGGTTCCTTGAACCCGATCGCGCCACAGCGCCTATAAACCGCGCGTCGGCATCGGCATTAACCATCGCGACGGCGATCGGCACACTCCGCTGGGCCTAGTGCAGGGTGCGCAGTGCCATGGTAAGCTGCGGACTGCCTTAGCGGCGCGTTTTTACAGCCCGAGTCGCGACGGTGCTGGATCGCCTCGGCGGCCCGCGCGACGGTCGGACCGCGCCGCAGCGTCGCCCGGCGCGTTGTGCGCGATGCCTGTCGAGATCAGGTTCGTCGGCCGCCGGCGAGTTGCCGCCCGCGCGTCGCTTGCCCGCGCGCATCCGCCGGCGTTAGGGTAGCTGCGGGGAGTGACCGATCATGGCGCGCAGATTCTTCGGCACCGACGGTATCCGCGGCCTGACCAATACGCCGCCGATGACCCCTGAGGTCGCGATGCGCGTCGGCCAGGCGGCGGGGGCGA
Source organism: Sphingomonadaceae bacterium (assembly GCA_903642255.1). GTDB lineage: Bacteria > Pseudomonadota > Alphaproteobacteria > Sphingomonadales > Sphingomonadaceae > Polymorphobacter_B. The sequence continues at coordinate 1,502 of CAHJWP010000166.1, forward strand.
AGTTCCTCCGCGGCGGGCACAAGCACCGCGTCCTGATCGGCAAGGACACGCGCCTGTCGGGCTATATGATCGAGTCCGCGCTGACCGCCGGCTTCACCTCGGTCGGCATGGACGTGGTGCAGGTCGGGCCGATGCCGACGCCGGCGGTGGCGATGCTGACCCGGTCGATGCGCGCCGACCTCGGCGTCATGGTCTCGGCGAGCCACAACCCGTATCACGACAACGGCATCAAGCTGTTCGGCCCCGACGGTTATAAATTGTCCGACGCCGACGAGATCGAGATCGAGAGCCTGCTCGACATCGCCCCCGTTCTCGCGCCGCCGGCCGGCATCGGCCGGGCGCGGCGGATCGACGACGCGCAGGGGCGCTACATCCATTCGGCGAAGTCGACCTTCCCGTTCGCGCTGCGCCTCGACGGCCTGAAGGTCGTCATCGACTGCGCCCACGGCGCGGCGTACAAGGTCGCGCCGATGGCGCTGTGGGAGTTGGGGGCCGACGTCGTCGCGATCGGCGTCGATCCCGACGGCTTCAACGTCAACGCGAACGTCGGCTCGACCCACCCGGCGGCGCTGCAGGAGCGCGTCGTCGCCAGTGGAGCCGACATCGGGATCGCGCTCGACGGCGACGCCGACCGGCTGATCGTCGCCGACGAGAAAGGCGCGCTGGTCGACGGCGACCAGCTGATGGCGCTGGTCGTCACCGACTGGGCGCGGCGCGGCAAGCTGAAGGGCGGCGGCCTGGTCGCGACGGTGATGTCGAACCTCGGGCTTGAACGCTATCTCGCCGGGCAGGGCCTGACCCTCGAGCGCACCGCCGTCGGCGACCGTTACGTGTTGGAAACGATGCGGGCGAAGGGCTATAACATTGGCGGCGAGCAGTCGGGGCACATCATCCTGTCGGACCATGCGACGACCGGCGATGGGCTGGTCGCCGCGCTGCAGATCCTCGCGGTCATGGTCCAGTCGGGGAAGCCGGCGAGCGAATTGCTCCATCTGTTCGATCCGCTGCCGCAGCTGCTCAAGAACGTCCGTTTTGGGGGCGGCGCGCCGCTCGAGACGCTGGCGGTCCAGACGGCGATCGCGGCGGGCGAGGCGCGCTTGAACGGCCACGGCCGCGTCCTGATCCGCAAGTCGGGGACCGAACCGCTGATCCGGGTGATGGCGGAGGGCGACGACATCGCCGAGGTCACCGCAGTGGTCGACGAGATCTGCGCCGCGGTTGCCGCGGCGTGAGCGGGGCCGGCGGCCGCGCGGACCGCAACGGGAGCGTGGCTGTCGCGGCGCGGTGCGCTGGTGTAGCGGAGGTGATGCGGGCGCGGTACCGCGGCCGGAGCGCGGCGGAACGGCTTTCATCAAGGATTTAGCCATGGTCGAACCCGCCGACGCCAAGGAGATGATCGACGCGGCGATCGAGCGCGCCGAGGACGAACGGTCGGCGAGCGAGACCGCCAAAAGGGCGCAGGAACGCCTTTTTCGCGACCGCGTCGCGCTGATGGTCGGGATCGGGGCCGTCGCGCTGGCGATCGTCCACATGGCCGCCGCCGGCGCCGCCCGCGAAAGCCTGCTCCGCGGCATCGAAGCATCCGACACCTTCACCTACATGCAGGCGAAGATCGTCCGCGAAACGGTGGCGCAGGCGGCAGCGCAGTCGACGGCGCTCGCGCCAGGCGATCGCGCGACGTGGGTGGACGAGGCGAAACGCTTGCGAACCGACGACGTCGCCGGCCATGGAATCAAGCAGTTGCAGGCAACCGGCACGGCCGAGCGGCGGGCAAGCCAGCGCGCCGCCGCGGCGAGCGAAGGCTATGAAGTCGGCGAAACGGCGCTGCAGATGGCGATCGTGCTGCTGTCGATCGCCCTCGTCGCCCGCTCGTGGGCGATTGTCGGCGGTGCCGTCGTGCTGGCCGGGCTTGGCACTGCTGCGGCGGCCGCGACGGCGCTCGGCATCGGCTTCCTGTGACCGTGCGGGTTGTCGACGCCGGCTTTCAGAACATCAGGTCGTCCATCCCGCCGCGCGAGGCGAGCACGCGGCCGATCGCGTCGAACAGTTCCTCCATCGCGACCGGCTTGAGCAGGAGCTCGTCGGCCCCGCGGGAAAGGCAGCGGGCGCGAAGATCGACTGCGGCATCGGCCGTGATGACGATGATCGGCAACTGCCCCTTGGTATCCCCACGGGCGCGAATGTGGTCGATGGCCTCGAGCCCGTCCATCCCCGGCATTCGCAGGTCCATCAGGACGACGTCGAAATCGTCGGCGTCGATCATCTTCAGCCCGAGTTCGGCGCTGTCGGCATCGTCCATCGCCACTCCGGCAACCGACAGCATATCGCGGACGACACGGCGGTTCAGGGCGTCATCTTCGATGGCAAGAACCCGCATCGAGTACTTCTCCGAGCTGGCCGGCGACCAGTCTCACGTGTCGTTACGGCAGATCGGATGGAAAGACCACCGGCTACGACGCCACACGAACGGGATCAACGGCTTTGCCACCGACGAATTCGCGCAATATGGCGGCAAGTGCTTCAACGCGTAAAGGCTTGATGACGACGCGGGCTACCCCCGCGGCGTGCCAGTCGGCGGCGCCGTCGGCCAGTGCTTCCGGCACGAGAAGAACGAGGGGCGGCGGCGCATCGATGCAGGCCAGCGCGCTCACCGCCGCCTCCGGCGCGTCCCGCGTTGCCTCGTCACCAACGTCACAGACGATGATGCTTACCGACGATCCGCTCAGACACGCCGCAATGTCGCTCACCGCGCAGACGGTGCTGCTGCCGAATTCGCGGTCGAGCGCCGTGCGCAGGAAGCTGCGCCGGATAGGGTTGTCGCTGGCGATCAGCACGGCAGTCGCCGCCGGCGCGGCAGCCGGCGCATTCGCTGCAGCCGCGGTGTAGGGTAATCGCAAGGTGAATGTCGAGCCGCTCGGGGTGCTCGCGACGGCAATATCGCCGCCCAAAACGCGCGCGAGGTGTCGTGAGATCGCGAGCCCGAGCCCCGTACCTCCGAACTGACGGGTCGTGCTGGTATCGAGCTGCCGAAACGGCTCGAAGATTGTTTCGAACGCCTCGGGCGGGATGCCGATGCCGGTATCGCGGACGGCGATGGTCACGACGGGCGCACCGTCGAAGCTCTCGGCGTGGACGTCGACCACGACCTCTCCCTCGGCGGTGAACTTGATCGCGTTCGACAACAGGTTGAACACCACCTGACGCAGCCGCGCCGCATCGGTCAGCAGGGGCGCTTCGACGCCGGCCATCGTCAGCCGCAGCCCGATCCCTTTGTCCTGCGCCTGAACGCGCCATAGCGAGACGATATTGGGTATGATCGCCATCAGGTCGGCGGGCGCGGCGTCGAGCCGAACGGCACCCGAGTCCATTTTGGCGAAATCGAGAATGTCGTCGACCAGCGTCCGCATCGCGCGACCGGCCGAGTCGACGAGGGCAATCCGGTCGCGAACGACACCGCCGACTGACCGATCGGCGAGAATGACCTGCGTCATGCCGAGGATGCCGTTGAGCGGCGTCCGGATCTCGTGACTGGTGGTCGCCAGGAACTGCGATTTGGCCTGCAGGGCATCGCCGAGGTCGGCGTTCGTCTGCGCCAGCTGCTCGTTGGTCCGGATGATCGCATTGCGACTGCGGCGCACCGACCGCAGGTAGACGAATAGAAAAATGAGCGCGGTCAACAGCAGGGCGAGCAGGCTGCTGAAGATCACCGTCGACTGGCGCGCACGCAGCCGCGTCAGCGCGACGTCGCGGCGCAGCTGTCCTGACTTCAGGGTCGCGATGCGTGCATTCTGGTTGGCGAA
>CAHJWP010000167.1 GCA_903642255.1 Sphingomonadaceae bacterium
CGCTCGCCCGCGTCGCAGCGTCGGGGGCCGAGCTGTGGCTGCTCGACGAGCCCGACGCCGGCCTCGATACAGCATCGCGCGCGCTGCTGGCCGCGGCCATCGCGGTGCACCGGGCGAGCGGAGGACTGGTGATTGCCGTCACGCATGGCGACCTCGGCATTGTCGCGCCACAGAAGCTGCGCCTGTGATCTTCATCCGCCTCGTCCGCCGCGACCTCGCGCTGGCGCTGCGCCGGCCCGGCGCGCTGGCGCTGCCGGTGGTGTTCTTCGTCCTCGTCGCCGCGCTGTTCCCGTTCGCCGTCGGCCCGGATGCGCGCGTCCTCGCGCGGATCGCACCCGGGGTGATCTGGGTCGCGGCACTGCTCGCCAGCCTGCTGCCGGTCGAGACGCTGGTCGCTCCCGACGTTGCTGACGGGACGCTCGATCAGATCGTCGTTCGCGGCATCGCGCTCGAGACATGGACGGCGGCGCGGCTGATCGCGCACTGGCTCGGCTTCGCCGTGCCGCTGCTCGTCGCGTTGCCGGTTGCCGGGGTGCTGCTCGGCCTGCCGGCGCTCGGACCGCTGGCGCTCGCCCTCGCGCTCGGCACGCCGGCGCTGGCCGCGCTCGCCCTACTCGCCGCCAGCCTGACGGCATCCTTGCGTGGGGGCGGCGCGCTTGCCGGGCTGATCGTCGTGCCGCTGGCGCTGCCGGTGCTGATCTTCGGCGTCGGCATCGCCGCTCCGGGTGCGCTCAGGCTGCTGGCGGCGAGCAGCCTCGTCCTCGTCGCGCTGACCCCGTTCGCCGCCGCCGCGGCGCTGCGCGGCAGCGACTGATTAACGATTTTCATACGTTGCGACGCCGTCCGCGAACGGGCATGATCGCCAGCGTGCGGCCTGCATGCGCCGCGCGTATCGGGAGGGGATTTTCGATGACGCTCAGGATGTTCGCACTCGCCGCCGCGTTCGGCCTCGCCGGTGCCGCTGCATACGCCGCGCCGCCGGCCCCGCAGGCGACGACGCCGTCCGCCGCCAAGGGCATGAACTACGACTGCACGAAGGCGGGCAACAAGAACAAGACGGCGTGCAAGAACGTGACGCAGGGCGGTGTCGCCGCGCCCGCGAAGCCGGCAGCCGCGACCAAGCCCGCCGCGCCGATGCCGGTCAACGCCGCCAAGGCGCCGACCAAGCCCATGAACTATGATTGCACCAAGGCCGGTAACAAGAACAAGCAGGTGTGCCAGAACGTCGTCGTGCCGCCCGCCGGGGCGACGGCGGCAAAGCCGGTTCCGGCCGTGATGCCTGTCGCTCCGGCGCGGGCGGCGGCGACCACGGCACAGGCGGCGCAAACCCGCACGGCGGCGACGACGGCCCGCCCGTCGGCCGCGGCGGCGAAGGCAAACAACCCGAACGAGGTTGCGGCGACGCTGAAGAACGGCAAAGTCGTCCATTACGACTGCAGCAAGGCGGGCAACAAGGACAAGAAGGCCTGCGGCGCGAAGTAGCGCCGGGTAACCGTCGCCGCCGGGTGCATTGCCCCGGCGGCGGTGCTATTGCACGGGAACCATGCACCGTTTCGCCAACCCCGCCCGCTTCCTGCGCATCGCCCGCGTCCTGACGCCGCTGCTGACGCTCATCGGTCTCGGCCTCGCCGCGGCCGGGCTGTGGATCGGACTGTTCGCCTCGCCGCCCGACTATCAGCAGGGGGACAGCGTCCGCATCATGTACGTTCACGTGCCCGCCGCGTGGCTCGCGTCGGGCGGCTACCTCGGCATGGCGATCGCCAGCGCCGTCGCCCTCGTCTGGCGGCACCCGCTGGCGGCGATCGCCGCGCGGGCGATCGCGCCGGTCGGAGCGCTGTTCACCGCGATCTGCCTCGTCTCGGGCTCGCTGTGGGGCAAGCCGACGTGGGGCACGTACTGGGTGTGGGACGCGCGGCTGACGTCGATGCTGGTCCTGCTGTTCCTCTACCTCGGCTATCTCGCGCTGGCCTCGGCCGAGGACGAGCGCCACGGCGGCGACCCGGCGCAGGGCAAGGGCGCGGCGATCCTCGCGCTGGTCGGCGTCGTCAACCTGCCGATCATCAAGTTCTCGGTCGAATGGTGGAACACGCTGCACCAGGGGCCCTCGATCACGCTGACCAAGTCGACGATCGATCCCGCGATGCTGCTGCCGCTCATGCTATCGCTGGCCGGCTTCACCCTGGTGTTCGGCGGCGTCGTCCTGATGCGGATGCGCGCCGCACTCGCCCGCACGCGGACCGCGGCGCGCGGTCGGCGGCTGGCCGAGGCCTATGCATGAGGACACCCACATGACGCACGCCGAATTCATCTATCCGAGTTACGCCCTGACCATCGCCGGGCTGCTCGGTGCCGTCGCGTGGAGCTTCGTCGCGATGCGCCGCGCCGAGGCCGCCGTGGCGAAGGAACGCCGCCGGTGACCCGTCGTGCAGGTCTCGGCCGGCTGCGGCCGAAGCACCAGCGGCTCGTCCTGCTCGGTGCGGCGCTGGTCGCGCTCGGCGGGGCGAGCGCGCTGGCGCTGACGACGCTCGGCGACCGGGCGACGTATTTCTACGCGCCGTCGGACGTCCTCGCCCATGCCCCCGAGGCCGGCCGGGCGATCCGCCTCGGCGGGCTGGTCGAGCGGGGGTCGGTGATCAAAGCGGGCGTGCTGACGCGCTTCCGGGTGACCGACAACGCGCACGAGGTCGCCGTCAACTACACCGGCATCGTCCCCGACCTGTTCCGCGAGGGGCAGGGGGTGATCACCGAGGGGCGCTTCGGCGCGAACGGCGTGTTCGTCGCCGACACCGTGCTTGCCAAGCACGACGAAAAATACATGCCGCCGGAGGTCGCCGGATCGCTGCACAAGGTCGGCCGCGTCGGGTGACGCCGAGCCGCGTCGTCGCGCCGGTCGCGCTGACGCTGGCCCTCGTTCTGCTCGGGGTCCGCTGGGCAACGCGGCCCGTCCCGCCACCGGCGATCGGACGCCCGTTTCCGCCGCTGAACGCCGGTGCGCTGATGGGCGTGCCGCCGCTGCGTGACGCCGATCTCCGCGGCGGCCATCCGACGCTGGTCAATCTATTCGCCTCGTGGTGCCTGCCATGCCGTGCCGAAGCGCCGCAGCTCGCTACACTGCGCACGCAGGGGATAGCCGTGGTCGGCATCGCTGTGCGAGACACCCCGGTAGACACCGCCGCTTTCCTTGCGGCGACCGGCACGCGCTATGGCCGCCTCGGCCTCGACCCGCACGAACGTATCCAGCCGGCTTTGGGCAGCGCGGGGATTCCGGAAACCTGGGTCGTCGACGGAGCCGGCATCGTTCGCGCCCGGTTTCGCGGCGACCTCCATCCCGCCGACCTGCCGGCGGTCGAAGCGGCGGTCGCGGCGGCGCGCTAGCTCGTCCGCGCCAGCGCGTTGAGCGCCGCACGGATGCGGTCACGGACGGCGGCGTCGCGCGTCGTCTCGAGCATCGACCCGAGCGAGGCACGGGCCGCACCGATCTCGCCGGCGAGCTGCTCGAGCCGGGCGCGCTCCCACCACAGGCCGGTGAAGCCTGGCGCGATCAGCGTCATCCGCTCGTGCAGGACGAGGGCGCGGGCGACGTCGCCGGTCCGCCGTGCCCGCGTCGCCTGGTTCGACACGAGGCGGACCAGCGTCGCGCGGTTGCTCAACGGCACGAGATGGTCGGCGTCGAGCGCCGCCTCGCCGCCAAGGACACGGGCCAGCACCGCGGCGAGGCCGGTCGGCCCGAGTAGGCGGCCGCCGTCGAACGGGTCGATCAGCTGCGTCACCGGCTCGTCGCCAACGCGGACGAGGACATGGCCGGGCAGGCCGATCGGGGCCGCCGCCCAGCCGACCCGCCGGGCCAGCGCGACATATAGGATCGACAGCGTGACCGGCAGGCCAAGCTTCCGATCGAGCAACGACAGGAAATCGGCATTGCGCGGGTTGTCGTAGTCGGCGGTGTCGCCGGTGATCTCGCTGCTGTGAGCGATCAGTTCACTCAATACCCGCGCCCGCGCCGCGACGCTCGTGATGCCGGCCGCCTCGCGCTGCAGGCGGAGAACCAGCCCGGTCAGGCGGGCGCGGGCAGTGTCGAGCGCCGCGCCGGGGTGATCGGCGGTGGCAAGCAGCAGCGCGGCGTCGGCGAGGTCGATCGCCGCGTCGTCGACCAGCCCGAGCCGGGCGAGATCGCTGGTCCGCAATGCCACGTCGCTGGCGCTCGTCATCGTCCTGTCTCCTGGCGTAACCGTCCCGTCATCAACGCGAAGGATAGCAGGATGTCCCGCCTTGGGCGACTTGTCGAGCGGGATCATGCGCTAAGAGGCCGTAATTGCCGGAGCGTCGCGCAACTCGAGCGCGCGCGCATAGATCGCCGAGCGGGCGAGGCCGAGCGCCGCGCTGACCTCGGCGACGGCTGCGCTGAGCGGGAGCCGTGCCATCGCCGCGACCAGCAGCGCGTCGAGCTCGGCCACCGACGCCGCCGCGGTGAGCGGACCGCCGACGACGATGACGACCTCGCCACGGGGAGGCGTATCGGCATAGCGCGCGGCGAGCGAGGCGAGCGTTCCGTCGACGGTCTCCTCGAACCGCTTGGTGATCTCGCGGGCAACCGCCGCCGGCCGGTCACCGAGGCGGGCAGCAAGGGCGGCGAGCGTCGCCGCAGTACGCGGTCCCGATTCGTAGAACACCAGCGTCGCGCGGACGCTCGCCAGTTCGTCGATTGCGGCGTCGCGCGCGCCGCCCTTGGCCGGCAGGAAGCCGGCGAACAAGAAACGGTCGGTCGGCAGACCGGCGAGGGTCAGCGCGGCGACCGCGGCGCACGCCCCGGGAACGGTGACGATCGTCACCCCCGCGGCACGGGCGTCGCGAACCAGCTTGTAACCGGGATCGGAGATCAGCGGCGTGCCTGCATCGCTGACCAGCGCGATTGGCTCGGACGCGGCACGCGCGATCAGTCCCGGCCGCACCGCGTCGGCATTATGGTCGTGGTACGGCGTCATGGGTGCCTTGACCCCGATATGGGCGAGGAGCTTCGCCGTGACGCGGGTGTCCTCGGCGGCGATCAGCGCGACCCCGGCGAGGACGGCGGCAGCCCGCGGGCTGAGATCGCCGAGATTGCCGATCGGCGTGGCGACGATGTACAGGCCGGGGATCAGCAAGTCGGCAGAGGTCGGCGGGGAGTTCATATGCGTATCCTGGGCGAAACCGGCGCGGTGCGACACTGTTTTGCGCGCGTCGCCGTGCTGGCCGGGGTGCTCGCCGCCGCCGCGTGCAGCACCGGCCCGCAGCGGACCGCCCTGACGACGCCGGTCGCA
>CAHJWP010000168.1 GCA_903642255.1 Sphingomonadaceae bacterium
TGGTCGGCCTGTTCCTGCGTCGCGGCGAGGACGACGGCGATCGGCTGGCCGTTCCATGCGATGCGGTCGTCCTGCATCACCGGCAGGCTGTCGCCGCCGTTGGCCTTCGGTGCGCTGCCGAAGCTCGGCATCGGCGCCAGCCGCGGCGCGTTGGCGTGGGTCATCACCAGCACGACGCCCGGTGCCGCCTCGGCCGCCGCCGTGTCGAGGGTCGCGATCCGCCCTTTGGCGATCGTGCTGAAGGCGAGTGCGGCATAGACCAGGCGATCGAGCGGGAATTCGGCAGCGAAACGCGCCGCGCCGCGGACCTTGAGCGGCCCGTCGATCCGCGACACCGGCGCGCCGACCAGCCCGTGCTTCGCGCGGATCAGGGGGTCGGGCTTGCCGCCCGGGATCCAGCCGTCGGGCGCGAGCGCGACGGCCTTCTTCATCACCGCCATCGCGGTTTCGCCGATGACGCTCATGCCGCGACTCCCGTCAGTTCGCCGAGCACGGCGACGATCGCCCGCCTGGCCAGTTCGATCTTGAAGCCGTTGTCGCGCAGGGGCACGGCATCGGCGAGTTCGGCCTCGGCGGCGGCGCGGAAGTTCGCCGCCGTCGCCGGCTGGCCGCGCAGCGCCGTCTCGGCCTTCGTCGCGCGCCACGGCTTGTGGGCGACGCCGCCGAGCGCGAGGCGGACGTCGCGGATCGCGCCCCCGTCGGTGTCGACGATGGCAGCGACCGACACCAGGGCGAAGGCATAGCTCGCCCGGTCGCGCACCTTGCGATAGGTCGAGCGCGCGGCAGGCGACATCGCCGGCAGCTCGATCGCGGTGATCAGTTCGCCGGGGGCGAGGACGGTGTCGATCTCGGGGTGCGCTTCCGGCAGGCGGTGGAGATCGACGAAGGGCAGCGTCCGCTCACCGCCGGCTCCGCGGACATGGACCACGGCGTCGAGCGCCGCGAGCGCGACGGCCATGTCCGACGGGTGGGTCGCGACGCACAGCGCCGAGCTCCCGAGGATCGCGTGGATGCGGTTGAAGCCGTGGATCGCGTCGCAGCCCTGCCCGGGGTTCCGCTTGTTGCAGCGCGATCCCGTGTCGTCGTAGAAATAGGTGCAGCGGGTGCGTTGCAGGATATTGCCGCCGACCGTCGCCATGTTGCGGATCTGGCTGCTCGCCCCGGCGAGGATGGCGCGTGCCAGCAGCGGATAATGCGCGCGGATGGTCATATCGGCGGCGACCGCGGTGTTGCTCGCCGCCGCGCCGATGACGACGCTGCCGTCGCCGCGCGTCTCGATAGTCCGCGACAGGCCGGTGACGTCGACCAGCGCGGCGGGCCGCTCGATGCCCTCGCGCATCAGGTCGACGAGGTTGGTGCCGCCGCCGAGATACTTGGCCGCGGCCGTCGCTTCCGCCAGCCGGACCGCGGCCGGCGCGTCGGCGGCGCGCGCGTAGGTGAAGGGCGTCATGCCGCGACCTTTGCGAAGGTTTCGGCGATCGCGTCGACGATGCCGTTGTAGGCGCCGCAGCGGCACAGGTTGCCGCTCATCCGTTCGCGCAGCTCGTCGTGGTCGAGCGCGATCGTCGTCGCACCGAGGTCGGCGGTGACGACGCTCGGCACGCCGCGCGCGATCTCGGCCGCCATGCCCACCGCCGAACACAGCTGGCCCGGCGTGCAATAGCCGCACTGGAAGCCGTCATGGTCGATGAACGCCTGCTGGAGCGGGTGGAGGCCGGAAGTGTCGCTCAGCCCCTCGACCGTCGTGATCGCGCGGTCCTGATACTGGACGGCAAGCGCGAGGCACGAGTTGATCCGCTCGCCGTCGACCAGCACGGTGCACGCGCCGCACGCGCCCTGGTTGCAGCCCTTCTTCGATCCCGGCAGGCCGAGATGGTCGCGCAGCAGGTCGAGCAGCGAGGTTCGCACGTCGACGTCGGCCGACCGCGCGGTGCCGTTGATGATGAACTGCATAGGTGCTCCATCGGCCCCGGGAATCGGACGGCAGCGTAGCCATAACCGTCGACGCCCGACAAGCGTTCCGCCCGCTGCCGCCGTCATCGTCGGTGCCCGTTGTCACCGGCGCCGAACACGCTGTATCGATGGCGATCAGGGCGGAGTCGAGCGATGCGATCAGGAACGATAGTCGGACTGGCGGTCGCGCTGTCCCTTGCGACCGCTACCGGGGCGAGCCCGCCGCCGCATCCCGCGGCGGAGGCGCAGGCGCTCGATCTGGCGAAGCGGGCGATCGCCCTGCGCTCGGTCCGCGGGCCGGGCAACCGGACACCCGAGGTCGCCGCACTGTACAAGGCGGCGCTCGTCGCGGGCGGTTTCGCCGACGGCGACGTGACGATCACCCCGAGCGACGACACCGCCTATCTGATCGGGACGTGGCACGGGTCCGACCCGGCGCTGAAGCCGCTGGTCATCTCCGGCCACATGGACGTCGTCGAGGCGAACCCGGCCGACTGGGCGCGCGATCCGTTCACCCCGGTCGTCGAGCACGGCTATCTCTACGGCCGCGGCGCGACCGACATGAAGCTCGACGGCACGATCGCGATCGCGGCGCTGGTCGAGCTGCGCCGCGAGGGCTACCGGCCGCGGCGCAGCATCGTCATCGAATTCTCGGGCGACGAGGAGACGGTGATGAAGACCTCGGCGATCATTGCCGACCGGCTGAAGGATGCCGACCTCGTCCTCAACATCGACGGCGGCGGCGGGGCGCTCGACGAGACGACGGGCAAGCCGCTGTACTGGACGTGGGGCGGGGCGGAGAAGACCTACGCCGACTTCGAGCTGACCGTGACCAACCCCGGCGGCCATTCGTCGGCGCCGCGCCCGGACAACGCCATCGTCCAGCTGGCGACGGCGCTGACCCGGATCGGCGCGTACCACTTCAAGCCCGAGACCAACGAGATCACCCGCGCCTATTTCGTCCAGGCCGCGAAGTACGAGGCACCGGCGACCGCCGCGGCGATGCGCGCCTTCGCCGCCAACCCGGCCGACGCCGCGGCGATCGCGACGCTGACCGCCAACCACGAGCACGTCGGCGAGATCGGCACGACGTGCGTCGCGACGATGATCAGCGGCGGTCACGCGATCAACGCCCTGCCGCAGCGCGCCACGGCGAACATCAACTGCCGCATCTTTCCCGGCCACCAGCCCGCCGACATCATGGCGGAGCTGCAACGCGTCGCGGCCGAGCCGGCCGTGGCGTTCAGGGACGTGACCGAAGGGTCGGTGGCGAACGCCCCGCCGCCGCTGCGGACCGACTTCGTCGCCGCGGCGACGGCCGCGCTGGGGACGGTCTATCCCGGCGTACCCGTCTTCCCGGCCCAGTCGTCGGGGGCGAGCGACAGCATGTGGTTCCGCTACTACCACGTCCCCAGCTATGGCGCGAGCCCGTTGTTCCTCAAGGGCTCCGACGACTTCGCCCACGGTCTCAACGAACGCGAGCCGATTGCCAACATCGCGCCGGCGATCACTTATTATCTGTCGCTGTTCCGCGACTTGTCGAAATGACGGCGGACATGACCGGCGGTTGGCCGCGGCGGCCCTCGTAGCTACTCGTCCGCCTCGATCGCCTTGTATGCCGTGTCCCAGTTCTCGATGTTGCGGATCGCGTCCTTGACGAACGGCGAGCGGCGGATGCCCCACAGGAACAGGTCGGGGGCGATGCTGCCCGGCCACGCCATCGGCCGGCGGACCTGCACCAGCAGGATGACCCGCGTCTCGTCGGTGTCGTTCCACACCTCGTGCTCGTAGGTGTCGTCGAACAGGAAGCTGTCGCCTTCGCCCCAGTGGACGATCTCGGTGTCGACCCGCATCCGGCAGCGCTCGGCCGCCGCCGGCACCTTGAGGCCGAGGTGCCACGTCACCAGCCCCTTGGTCACACCGCGATGCTGCGGAATGTGAGCGCCGGGCGCGAGGATCGAGAAGAACGCCGTGTTGAGGTCGGGAATTCCGTCGAGCAGCGCGCACGTCGCCGGGGCCTGGGCGCAGTTGGCGGCGACCCGCTCGCCGTAGCCGTAGAGGAAGAACGACTTCCAGTCGCCGCCCTTGGCGATGCCGCTATGGTCGGGCGAGATGTCGGACAGCGCCGGAATGCCGGCGGCGCGGGTGCGGATTTCCTCCATCTCGGCGCGGATCGTCCGCCACTGTGCGGCGAGGCCGGCGGTCCAGTCGAGCGCCGTCTGGTCGAGGACCGGCGCGTCGGGGATCAGCGACGAGGCGGACGCGATACGGTCGATCTTGGGACGGAGTTTCTTGCCGAGCCGGATGCTGAGGGGACGTTTCGCTTCGAGGGCCCATGCCTCTTCGCGCCAGTGTTCGGCCATGCCGGCTCCTTCCGGGTTGAATCGGAGTAAAGCCGGACTCGAAAGATAGTTCCGCTACGATGGCGCAACGAACACCGGATCAGTCGACCCAGTCGAGGCCGATGTCGCGGAACACGGCGCGGTCGTCGGCCCAGTCGGCCTTGACCTTGACGTGGAGGAACAGGTGGACGCGCCGCCCGGTCAGGGTCGCGATATGGCCGCGGGCCGCCTCGCCGATGGCCTTGATCATGCTGCCCTTGGCGCCGAGGATGATCGCCTTCTGGCTGTCGCGCTCGACGAGGATCTGCTGGTGGATGACGGTCGAGCCGTCGCGGCGGTCCTCCCATTTCTCGGTTTCGACGGTCGAGGCGTAGGGCAGTTCGGCGTGGAGGCGGTTGTAGAGCTGCTCGCGGGTGATCTCGGCGGCGAGCAGGCGGGTCGTCGCGTCGACCAGCTGGTCCTCGGGGTAGGCCCACTCGCCCGGCGGCAGCGCGGCGGCCAGCGCGGTCTTGAGCTCGGGCACGCCGTCGCCGGTCTCGGCGGCGATGAAGAAGGTCTCGGCGAAGGCGACCGCCGCATTGGCCTCGGCGGCAAGGTCGAGCAGGCGCGGCTTGGCGGCGATGTCGACCTTGTTGAGCGCCAGCATCTTCGGCTCGGGGCGGCTGGCGAGGCTCGCCATGATCGCCCGCGCGTCGTCCTTCAGCCCCGCCTTGGCGTCGACCACGAGCAGGACGACGTCGGCCCCGGCCGCGCCGTCCCACGCGGCGCGGACCATCGCCCGGTCGAGCCGGCGGCGCGGCGCGAAGATCCCCGGCGTGTCGACCAGCAACAACTGCGCCACCCCGTCGACGGCGATGCCCATCAGCCGGGTCCGCGTCGTCTGGACCTTGGCGCTGACGATCGCGACCTTCTGCCCGACGAGCGCGTTGACCAGCGTCGACTTGCCGGCGTTCGGCGCGCCGACGACGGCGACGGTGCCGCAGCGGGTCG
>CAHJWP010000169.1 GCA_903642255.1 Sphingomonadaceae bacterium
TCGTCGGCCGGGGGCCGGCCGACCGCCGCATACGGGGCGGGCCAGCTAGCGATGGCGCACCGGCCATCGGCTGGCGAGGACGGTGATGTCGTTGTTCATGCCGCACCCCCCACGCAAAGCGTCATCCTGGCCCGCAGGCGTTAATCTCTATCCCCGCTCGCGCATGATGCGTGCCGCGTCGCGCTTCCAGTCGCGCGCCTTTTCGGTATCGCGCTTGTCGTGGAGCTTCTTGCCCTTGGCCAGCGCGAGCTCGACCTTGGCCCGGCCGCGGTCGTTGAAATAGATCATCAGCGGGATGACGGTCATGCCCTGCCGGGTCACCGCGCCGTGGAACTTGCTGATCTGGCGGGCGTGCATCAGCAGCTTGCGCGGTCGCTTCGGCTCGTGATTGTTGCGGTTGCCGTGGCTGAATTCGGGGATGTTGGCGTTGATCAGCCACATCTGGCCGTCCTTCAGCTCGGCGTACGATTCGGCGATCGACCCCTCGCCCTGACGCAGCGCCTTGACCTCGGTTCCCGCGAGCGCGATCCCCGCCTCGACGACGTCGTCGATGAAATATTCATAGCGCGCGCGGCGGTTCTCGGCGACGATCTTGGCTTTGACGCCGGTGGTGACGGGTGGGCGACCCATCAGATCAGGTCCGCATGGGCGAGCGCGGCATCGACGCGCGCCCGCGCGGCGTCGGACGGCGGCGTGATCGGGAGGCGGGTGGTGCTCGTCATCCGGCCCAGACGCTCGAGGGCGTATTTCGTCGGCCCGGGGCTCGCGTCGGCGAACAGCGCGTCGTGGAGCGGGTAGAGCCGGTCCTGCAGCGCCAGCGCCGTCTCATAGTCGCCGGCGGCGCACGCCGCCTGAAAGACCGCACATTCGGCCGGCGCGACGTTCGCGGTGACCGAGATGCACCCAGTTCCGCCCATCGCCCGGTGCCCGAGCGCCATGTCGTCGTTGCCGCTCAGCTGGATGAAATTTGTCCCGCACGCCGCGCGCTGCGCCGAGACGCGGCCCAAGTTGCCGGTCGCGTCCTTGACCCCGACGATCGTCGGCAGCTCGGCGAGGCGTGCCATCGTGTCGACGCTCATGTCGACGACCGAGCGGCCGGGAATGTTGTAGATGACGATCGGCAGGTCGGAGTGCGTCGCGAGGTGGGTGAAATGCGCGAGCAGCCCCGCCTGGCTCGGCTTGTTGTAATAGGGCACGACGACGAGCGCCGCGCTCGCTCCGGCCACCTGCGCATGGCGCATGTGGGCGAGCGCGCAGCCTGTGTCGTTCGACCCGCAGCCGGCAATGACGGGCACCGCCACCGTCCCGGCCTCGGCCGCAACCATTGCCGCGGCGTCGACGCAGGCCGAGACGACGGCATTATGCTCGTCGATCGTCAGCGTCGCCGATTCGCCGGTCGTGCCGCACGGGACCAGCGCGGTCGAACCGGCGTCGACCTGCCATTTTATGAAGGCGTGCAACGCCGCCCAGTCGACCGTGCCCTTGGCGGTGAACGGGGTGACGAGCGCGGGGATCGATCCATGGAACATCGCGCCCCTTACCTCACTTCGGCATCCCCGCGAAAGCGGGGACCCGATGTCGTACCGCCTGACGTTCGGTCCATGCCTTCGCGGGATGACAATGTTATTCGAGCCGTGGACCGGCTACCACACAGCGAATGAGCAAACCCGCGATTCGTCGACCCGCCAATCTCCGCCTGCTCGCCCTCGCCGCCCTCTTCGCCGGTACTGCGGCGGCAGCGCTGACGCCGGGAATGCGCGCGCTTTACTCCGCACGCCTCGCCGAGACCGCCGCGGGGCGGTTCGCGAGCTTTCCGCTGTCGCCCGAGGTCAACCCGGCAACCGACCCGCTGATGGATGCCGTCGTCCAATGGGACCGGCTGCGGCGCGACTCCGGCCCGACCAATTTCACCGAGATCGCGGCGTTCCTCCGGGCGCACAGCGGCTGGCCGGCCGAAACTACCCTGCGTCGCCGCGCCGAGAAGCTGATCGACGCCAGCGTCCCGCCGCGCGCGCGGCTCGACTATTTCCACGACTACCCGCCGCTGTCGGCGCTCGCGCGGTTCCGCCTCGCCGAGGCACGACTGGCGACCGGCGATCCGGTGCTCGCCGCTGCCGATGCCCGCGCCGCGTGGGTCGCCGGCGGGCTCGATCCCGTCAGCGAGGCCGCGCTGCGGACGGAATTCGCCGGCGCGCTGGCGCAGGCTGATCACATCGCCCGCCTCGACCACCTGCTGTGGCGCGGCGAGACGTCGGCCGCGGCGCGGATGCTGGGACTCGTCCCGGCCGACCTCCGCGTCCTCGCCACCGCCCGCCTCGCTTTGCGCAGCGGGGGCGGCGACGCCGCGCTCGCCGGCGTCGCCGAACAATGGCGTAGCGACGCCGGCCTCGTTTTCGATCAGGCGAGCGCGGCGAAGCGGCGCGGCGACCTTGCCGCCGCCCGGCGCGTCATGGCCGATTATGCCGGGACGCCGGGCCTCGTCACCGACGCCGAGGCGTGGCTCAAGCTGCGCCTCGAGCTGGCCCGCGGCACGATGCGCGATGGGCAGGACGCGCTCGCCTACCGCATCGCCGCCGGCCACCGGGCCTTCGCCCTTGGCCGCCCGCTCGCCGAGCGCAGCCTCGCCGAGCGTCAGGCCTTTATCGACACCGAATGGTTCGCCGGCTGGCTCGCGCTGCGCCGCCTCAACCAGCCGGTCGTCGCGCTCACCCATTTCGAGCGCGTCCGCGACGCCGCCCTGACCCCGGTCAGCCAGGCGCGCGGCGATTACTGGGCGGGCCGCGCCGCTGAGGCCGCCGGACAGGACGCCCGCGCCTATTACGCCGCCGCCGCGGCGCACGCCGATTATTACTACGGTCAGCTCGCCGCCGAGCATCTCGGGCCGGCGCTGACCATTCCGCTCGCGACGCCGATCACGCCGAGCCGCACGGCACGCGAGGCGTTCGACGCCGACGAACTCGTCCGCGTCACCCGCGACCTCGGCGAGCTCGGCGACCGCGGCCGGCAGACGCTGTTCATGAAGGCGCTCGTCGATCGCGCCGAGACGCCCGAGCAGCAGCGCCTCCTCGCCGATCTCGGCCGCAGCCTCGACCGCCCCGACCTCGGCGTCATCACCGGTAAGGCGGCACGCACCGAGGGCGAACTGGCGCTGGTCGACGCCGCCTATCCGATGCTTCCCCTGCCGGCCGAGCTGTCCCCGAGCTGGACCATGGTCCACGCGATCAGCCGGCAGGAGACGCAGTTCGACCGCGCCGCGATCAGCGCGACCAACGCGCGGGGCCTCATGCAGCTGGAGCCGGCGACCGCGGCCGAGCAGGCGGCGAAGCTCGGCCTGCCTTATGCGACGAGCCGCCTGATCGACGATCCGGTGTTCAACATGACGCTCGGCGCGGCGTATTACGGCCGCATCCGCGACAACTATGCCGGGTCGAACCTGCTGGCCGTGGCGGCGTACAATGCCGGGCCGGGCAACGTCCGGCGCTTCATCGCGATGAACGGCGACCCGCGTATTCCGGGTGCCGACCTCGTCGACTGGGTCGAGCTGATCCCGTTCAGCGAGACCCGCGATTACGTCCAGCGCGTGCTGGCCAACGCCGTGGTGTACGACATCCTTCACCCGACGACGGCGACGATGCCGACGGCGAATCGCCTGAGCGCGTATCTCGGGAAGCGGATTCCGGGATGACTGCTCCCCCTCCCCTTCAGGGGAGGGGGCTGGGGGGTGGGGAACGAGGGCGCAGCCGAGTTCGCTCTGCCTCCCGCACCGCCCACCCCCGGGCCGCGCGGCCGCGCGTCTCTCACCCCTCCCCTGAAGGGGAGGGATAGCTACAGATCCAACTCCACCCCCAGCGCCTTCTCCGCCACCCGCCGCAGTTCCGGATCGACCGGCGGATAGGTCAGGTCGACGCCCTCTGCCAGCACCGCGATCACCGCCTCGATGCCCGCCAGCCGCGCTGCCTTCTTGTCGTCGGCAGCGATGACGATCCACGGCGCGATCTTCGTCGACGTCCGGTCGAACATGTCCTCGTACGCCTCGATGTAGTCGTCCCGCCGCGCTCGGTTGTGATAGTCGTCGAGCCCCGTCTTCCACCGCTTGTACGGCGTCTCGAGCCGCTCGCGCAGCCGCCTGTCCTGCTCTTTCTGCGTGATGTGGAGGAACAGCTTGGCGATCCGCACGCCGTCGGCACATTGCAGCGCCTCGAAGTCGTTGATCTCGGCGTAGCCGCGCTTCCAGTCGTGCTTCGGCGTCAGCTTGTCGACGCGTTCGACGAGAACCCGGCCGTACCACGTGCGGTCGAACACGGCGATCTCGCGCCTGGCTGGCAGGCGCTGCCAAAAGCGCCACAGGAAGTGATGCTCGCGCTCGGCCGTCGTCGGCGCGCTGATCGACCAGACATTGGTGAAGCGTTGGTCGAGGTCGGCGGTCATCCGCGCGATCAACCCGCCCTTGCCGGCCGCGTCCCACCCCTCGATGGCGACGATGCCGCGCAGTCCCTGCGTGATGTAGGCGGCCTGGATCAGCTGGAGCCGGTACTGCAGCTTGAGTAGGCGCTGCTCGTAGTCGGCGCGCTTGACCCCGGTGGCGTCTTCGAAGTCGTCGAGGCGGAGTTTGGTCATTGGTGCTCCTGTTCCCCTCCCCTTCAGGGGAGGGGCGAGAGACGGCGAAGCCGGCCCGGGGGTGGGGGGCGTGCGGGAAGCAAAGACGAACTCGGCTACGCCCTCGTTCCCCACCCCCCGACCCCTCCCCTGAAGGGGAGGGGAGTTAGGCGTCCACCACCCGGATACTCAACTCCCTGAGCGACTTCGCCGGCACGACGCTCGGCGCGTTCATCATCAGGTCTTCCGCCTTCTGGTTCATCGGGAAGACGACGACCTCGCGGATGTTGGGCTCGTCGGCAAGAAGCATGACGATGCGGTCGACGCCCGGGGCCGAACCGCCGTGCGGCGGCGCGCCGAACTTGAACGCGCTGATCATGCCAGCGAAGTCGCGGTCGACCTGTTCCTGCGAGTAGCCGGCGATGGCGAACGCCTTGTACATGATCTCGGGCCGGTGGTTGCGGATCGCGCCGCTCGACAGTTCGACGCCGTTGCACACGATGTCGTACTGGTAGGCGAGGATATCGAGCGGGTCCTTGGTCTCGAGCGCCCCGAGCTCGCCCTGCGGCATCGAGAAGGGGTTGTGGCTGAAGTCGATCTTCTTGGCGTCCTCGTCATATTCGAACATCGGGAAATCGACGATCCAGCAGAACTTGTAGGTGCC
>CAHJWP010000170.1 GCA_903642255.1 Sphingomonadaceae bacterium
GTCGTCGGGATGCTCGACGTTCATTTCGCTGAGCTCGAGCGCGACGCGCGGCGCAACCGACGGGCAGACGCAAATCGGCGTGTGGCTCCACGACGTCATCATCGGCCGATGGTAATGGCCGCCGATGATCGCGACGACCGTATCGTGGTGCTTCTCGACCACCATCCGCAGCCGGCGGACCCACGGCTCGTCGTTGCCGGCAGTCAGCCAGTCGATCCCCGACGGCGTCGGCGGGTGGTGCATCGCGATCACCGTCGGCTGCGGGTGCGCCGTCAGCTCGGCGTCGAGCCAGTCGGCGAGAACCGCGTCGAAATCGCCGCCATGGCGTTCCTCGCTCATCGAGTCGAGGACGAGGATACGCAGCCGCGGATCGTCGAGGGCGTACTGCACGGCCCCGTTGAAGGTCGGCGTCTCGGGGAATACGATCGAGAAGGGCCCGCGCTTGTCGTGGTTGCCGAGGCAGCAATAGACCGGGAACGGCAGCGCGTCGAAGCTCCGCCGCAGCCGCTGATAGCTCTCGATCGAGCCACCCTCGACGAGGTCGCCGGTCGCCAGCAGGAACGCCGGCTGCGGATCCATCGCAACCAACACCCCGAGCACCGCATCGAGCCGCTGCTGGTTCGCTTCGCTCGGGTTGTCGGGCTCGTAGCCGATGTGGATATCGGTTATCTGCGCGAACAACAGCCGACCGGCAGGTAGGGCGGTGACGCCCGACGCGCGACGATCGATCTCCAAGACGCCCCCCTTATCCGGCAGCGGCGATGCCCCCAGCGCCCGGCCCATCACGCTTCCTGTCGGCGCGATTGTCAATCGACGTTGTTACGGCATTAGTGGTTAACGGGCGTGCGCCAGCCGATTCGGTCCGGACGAACGCCGGTGCGCCCGCACCATTATGGTAACTGTGGCAGCTCGAGCACGGCGACGCGACCTGATTCGCCGCCGGCCGAACGGCGTGGCACGTTTGGCACGACTTGACCCCGGGCAGCAGCAGCGCGGTCGACGAATTGGTCGTCGCCGCCGCGTGGCAGCTCGAACACGGCGACGCCGCGGTCGCATGGTCGGCGTGGCTGAACCAGCCGCGCGTAAGATAGCGCGCGGTGTAGGTCACCGGTTTGACCTCATAGGCGAGCGACGCCGGCGAGGCCGGCGGCGTGATGACATGGCAGTCGTAGCACGCCCCGCCTTTCTCGAACACCGCGCGGATCTGGCCGTCGACGTTGGCGCCGGCATGCGGGACGTCGAACCGTACCTGCTGACGATAGCTGGCGGCGAGGCCGACCTGCATCCGGCCGATCCGGTCGGCCGGCGCGCCGCCGAGCCGCAGATAATCGCGCAGCTCGGCGACGACCTGCGCCGGCTGGCCGTGGCGCAGGGTGCGGACGGTGCCGTTCTGCGTCGCGAAGGCGAGCGTGTGGCAGCTTTCGCAGTCGCGCTCCATCGTCGGCTCGACGAAGCGCACCCCGGTCGGATCGGCATGGTGGCAGTCGGCACAGCCGAGCGCCTTTTCCCCATCGTAGCGGCCGCCGAGCCGCCGCGTCATCTGCGCGACCGCGTTGGTGGCGCTGAGGTGGAGCGCGTGCGGGAACTTGAGGCCGGTATCCTCCTGCGGCGCGCCGCCGAGGGCGATGCGGGTCAGCTTCGGTTTGGACCCGCTGTTGTCGGTGATCTGCGGGCGAAACTGCGGATGGCTGTCCCAGCTGGCGACGTTCATCAGCTTCGTGTCGGGCAGCCGCGCCTTCATGGCCGAATGGCAGCCGGCGCAGAAGGCGTCGCTCGACACCGGCGTCGTGTCGGCCCCGACATGCTCCTTGTGGCAGCCGGTGCAGCTCCACTGCTTCAGCCCGAACGACGGGCCGACCGCGGCGCGCAGCCGGTTGGCAAAGCCGGGGATGGTGCCGTGCGCCGCGATCAGCCGCTGCGGATCGGCATGGTCGCGCAGGACGGCGAACGGCCCCTTGCCCGGCTGCTTGCCGGCGTGGCAGCCGAGGCAGGTGCCGTCCGTCACCGAGACGAACGCCTTGGCGTGGCACGCGGCGCAGTTCTTCGACAGGAAGGCGTGCGGCGGCGACAGCGGCCCGGCGTCCCACATCTGGTCCGGGTGGAAGGCGGCCGGGGCGACCGCCGGCGCGGCCGCCGAGGGCGTCGCCGCAGCAAGGGGGGCCGGATGCGGCGCGACGATCGGCCAGGCGAGGAACAGCGCGAGGACGGCGGCGACGAGGCCCCAGGCGAGGAGGCGGCGGCTCGGCAGAGCGCGGCCGAGGGTGAACACCGCGCGCTCGTCCTTGAGCTGCGCCGGGGCGTCGAGCCGCTCGACCTTGACGGCGATCTCGCCCTCGTTCTCGCCCGGCCCGAGTTCGAGCTTCTCGCCGCCGATGATGAGGACCGGCGCGCGGGCGAGCGACAGCTGGACCGTGCCGATCAGCTTGCGGTCGATCTGCACCGCCGCGCCGTCGAGCGGCATGACCTCGACCCGGCCGCCGCCCATGTCGCGGATGCGCGCGTGCTCGAGCTTGACGGCGAGGTCGCCGAGCTGGATGTCGGCACCGACCGCGCGGCCGACGGTCAGAGTTGCCTGGTCGAGCCGCTTGATCCGCTCGATCGTGCCGCCGGCGGCGCGCGGCGTGATCTGCTTGATGACGAAGCTCACCGCGTCACCAGTAGAAGAACACGCTGACGACGTGCGCGGCGAGCGCGGCGATCAGCGCGAAGGTAGCGGGGACATGGACGAACAGCCAGACCTCCAGCCGGGACCGGATGGCGATATGGCGGCGCGCGAGGCCGAGGGCTGCCTCCTTGCGTTCGAGCAGCGCGACGATCTTGTGGAAGCGCTCGCCCGCTTCGCCGGAGACCGCCGACAGCCGCTCGGCGAAGGCGTCGAGCGCCCGGCGGTTGCCGCAGCCGCTCGCCCGCCCCGACAGCCGCTCGACCAGCCCGCCGCCGAGCTTGCTGCCGTCGATCGAGCCCTGGACCAGCGCCGCATCGTCGCCGCCGAGCGGCAGCGCGAGATCGTGGAGCTGGCGGTCGATCGAGCCGATATTGTCGAGCATCTGTCGCTGGGTCACCTCGCCGCGGTTGTTGCTCAGCGCGACCGGCAGCGTGCTGTACGCCGCGATGCCGTAAAGCCCCGAGACGATGACCACCATCATCAGGACATAGGCGAGGGTGTGGACGTTCCAGCCGAACAGAAAGCCGGTGTGGAGCGTGCCGACGACGATGAGGCTGAGGCCGAGATAGACGTGCGCCGAGGTCCATGCCTTGAGCGACCAGCGCCCCGGCGTGATCGCCCGCTTGCGCACGCCCAGCATCGTCAGCCACAGGATCAGCACCAGTCCGATCGTGCCGAGCAGATAGCCGAGCCACGTCCCGCCGTTCGGCCGCGGCGTCTGGTCGACCAGCGCATAGGCGGTGATGCAGATCGCACACACCACCAGCGCGATCTTCGCCCAGCGGAAATTGCGGTGGCGGAGGAAACTCTCGTGCAGCTGCCCGCTGTCGAGTGTGATACGGCCCGGGTTGGCTCGCCGCCAGTCGATGCGCTCCGCGCTCGGCATCCGTCAGGCGTCCGTCACTTGGCGGTTGGCGACGCGGCCGAAGAACTCGGTCGACACGCGGATCGCCGCTCCGGTCGGGCAAGCGCGGACGCAGCTCGCCCCGCCCTTGATCCCGGCGCACATGTCGCACTTGACCGCGTGCTTCGGCGGCGTCGCCTTCCAGTGCTTCTCCGACCACGCGTGGCTCGGCTCGCCGGGTCCCGGCCCGGTGCCGAACAGCAGCCAGCTGAGCAGCGGCGGCTTCTTCGGCGGCGTCTTGTCGAGGCGGATGACGCCGTACGGGCAGAAGCGGACGCAGTTGCCGCAGCCGATGCAGCTGCTGTCGACCGTCACCTCGCCGTCGGCCCCGCGATGGATCGCGTTTGGCGGGCAGTCGCTCATGCAGCTCGGATGCTCGCAGTGGCGGCACGACGTCGGGACGTGGAGATGGGCGTAGGTCTTGCCCGACTCACGGTCGAGCCGGCTGAGCCCGTCATGCGCGTCGGCGCACGCCTTCTCGCAATTGTCGCAGCCGACGCACAGCGTCTCGTCGATCAGCAGGACGTCGGTCGCCTCGCCGAGGCCGTTCGCCGCCATGAACTCGGCGGTGCGCGTGTGGAGGTCGACGACGCTGCCGAAGCTGTCCTTCTGCGCCTCGGTAAAGTCGTTGATCTTCTGGCGCTCGTCCATCGTTGCCTTGAGCCGGGCGAGCAGGGCGGGTTTCGCGGCGAGCAGCGCGCCGAACGCAGCGCCGTCGATCTTCGTGACCTCCGATTTGACCGTCGCCTTGACCGTCGCCGTTCGCCGACCGCCGGTGACCGCCGCCATCTCGCCGACGAACTGGCCGGCCGAGACGTACGACAGGAAGGTCGGCTTGCCGCCGAGCGTCCGTTCGACGATGAAGCTGCCCATCCGGATGACGAACAGGTCGGTGCCCTCGTCGCCTTCGGTGATCAGCACCTCGTTCGGCTTGAGCGCGACGTTGGTCGCGGTCGCCAGCACGCCGGTTAGGTCGGCCGCGGTCAGGCCGGGGCCGAAGGTCTGGAGCAGCTGGCGCTCGGTCATCATCCGGTCGATGACGCGCTTCGCCCCGGCGACCGAGCCCATCAGGCGCAGCGCCAGCGTCCGCGACATCTCGATCAGGATGCAGTCCTCGACCGCGCGCACCGCCGCGCCGCGCCGCTTGCCCGAGATCAGCCCGACCTCGCCGAAGAACTCGCCCTGCGGGATGACGATCGCCGCCGCCGAATTGCCCGGTTCGACCTCGACCGCGACCGACCCCTGGGCGATGAACAGCAGCGAATCGCCCGCCGAAAGCCGCTCGAACACTGTCGCGCCGGCGTGGAAGGTGCGGACGTGGCTGTCGATCATGTACTCGCGCATCTGCAGCGGCGACAGTTCGGCGAGCACGGGCACGCGCGACTGGATCCACTCGAACCACTGGCCGACGTCGCGGCCGCCCGGCAGCGCGGCGAACTTCTCGGCGAGGATCGGCTCGTCGGCGGGCTTCAGTTCGGTATTGCCCTGGATGAACTCGACGACGTCGTGGCCCTGGTTCATGCAGTGCTTGATCAGCGGATAACCGGCAAGCGCGCCGATGCAGAAAATACCCGGCACCGATGTCTCGAACTGCGGCGTCAGCGCCGGATAGGCGTTGCGCGCCGGCGACGTGAACTGGACGCCGAACGATTCCACCCA
>CAHJWP010000171.1 GCA_903642255.1 Sphingomonadaceae bacterium
ATCCGACGAAGGGCTCGGTCGGCGGCTGGTTCCGGCGGATCGTCGTCAACCAGTGCCTCGACCGGCGGCGGCGGCTGAAGGCCGTCGCGCCGCTCGAGGCGGCCGCGACGGTGCCCAGCGACCTGCCCGATCCGTTCGAAGCCAGCGCCGCCAATGCCCGCGCGCGGCGCGTCGACGCCGCGATGGCGCAGCTCAACCCGCGCCAGCGCGCCGCGATCACCCTATTCCACGGCGAGGGCGCGAGCATGGCCGAAGTCGCCGCCGCGCTCGACACGACACCGAAGGCGGTCGAGGGATTATTGGCCCGCGCGCGTAGTGAATTGAGCCGGTTGCTCGCCAGCGACCGGCCGCAAGCGAGAGACGAATGAGCGAACCCTTTCACACCCGTGCCGCCGAGATCATCGCTGCCTACGGGGCCGATCCGGCGCGCTGGCCCGATGCCGAACGGACGACGGCGCTGCACGTCGTCGCTGCCAGCCCGGTGCTGAGCGCGGCGCTGGCCGAGGCGCGCGTCCTCGACGCCGACCTGACCGCATGGGCGCAGGCCCCGCTGGTCGGGGTCGGCGCGCGGGCGGCAGGCAATGCCGCGGCGGCAGCGCTGCGCCGGCCGCGGCCGGTCCTGCGCTGGGCGATGGGCACCGGACTCGCGGCGTCGCTCGCCGCCGGGCTGCTGTTGTTCGGCCCGGCGCATCGACTTGCCCCGTCGACGGCGCCGGTGACGGTGGCCGCCGCGCCGGCGACGAACGACGACGCCACCGCATTTGCCCAGGTCTTCACCCCCACACCCGACGAGGAACAGAGTCTATGAAGTTCGCCGCCGCCGCTTTGACTGCGCTGACGATCGGTGCCGCCATGCCGGCCGCCGCGCAGATGCCACCGCCGCCGACCGGCGAGATGCCCGACGGAGCGATGCACGGGCGCGGCAACCCGATGTTCGCCGGCATGAGCGACGCGGGGCGGACGACGATGCACGCGGCGCTCAAGGGTGCCGACCCGCGCGCCGACCATGCCGCGACGTCGGCGGCGCGCGATCGGATGCTGGCGATCCTCGACGCCGACCGGCTCGATACGACCGCACTCAAACGGGCGATGGACGACGAGCGCGAGGCAGCGAACGCCGCCAAGGTCCGCCATCAGGCGGCGTTGCTCGCCGGCTTCCAGCAGCTGTCGCTCGCCGACCGCAAGGCGTTCGTCGCCAACGCGCGGGCGATGCGGACACGGATGGAAGGCAGGATGGGCGGCTGGCCGGGCCGGCGGGGACCGGGTGGCCCGGGTGGACCGGGGATGCCGCCGCCGCCGCAGTGATGCTTGATCCTTCCCGCTTCGGGAAGGATCCTAGGGCCTATACCCCGTCTGGTCCGCAATCCGCGCCCACACCGCGCTCGCCAGCCGCGCCGTCGCCGGCCCCGGCACGCCGCCGCCGACCGCCACCCCGTCGATCCGCACCACCGGCAGCACCGGGGCCGTCGTCGAGGTGATCAGCGCCTCGGCCGCGCCCTGTGCTTCGGCCACGGTGAAGCCGCGCTCGACGACCGGTATCTGGTGGTCGCGCGCCGCCTCGACCACCGCCGCGCGCATCACGCCGGGCAGGACCCGGCGCGTCAGCGCTGGCGTGACCAGCGTGCCGGTATGGTCGACGAGCCACGCGTTGGTCGACGCGCCCTCGGCGACGGTGCCGTCGGCCGCGACCAGCCACGCCTCGAACGCGCCCGACTCGCGCGCGTGCTGCTTGGCCAGCACGTTGGCGAGCAGGCCGGTCGTCTTGACGTCGCAGCGGCCCCAGCGCTCGTCGGGCACGGTTATCGCCGCCACGCCGCGCGCCTGCTGCGCCACACGTTGAGCGAAGTCGAACGGTCGCATCGTCATCACCAGCGTCGGCCGCGTGTCGGCCGGAAAGCCGTGGTCGCGGCGGGCCGAGCCGCGGGTGACCTGGATGTAGAGCAGCGCCTCGGTCGCGCGGTTGGCCGCGATCAGCCGCCGGGCGATCATCGCCAGCGCGGCGTCGCCCATCGGCGCACGAATTGCCAACTCGCCGAGGTTGTGCGTCAGCCGCGCGGCATGCGCCGGCCAGTCTAGCAGCCGGCCGTTAAGCACGGCGCACACCTCGTAAACCCCGTCGGCGAACTGCAGGCCGCGGTCCTCGACACCGACCGACGCGGCGGCGAGCGGCACGATCCGGCCGTCGACATAGGCAAGACGCGGCATTTGGCGCTTTCTCCGGTTCGGGCGTTCGGGGGTAGACGGGGGCAGGGCAGGAGTCACTATGGCCGCACCGCAGATCGTCTGGTTCAGGAACGACCTCCGCCTCGCCGATCACGCGGCGGTGCGCGCCGCGGCGGCGGCGGGGCCGGTCGTCGCGGTCTACGTCCTCGACGACACGACGCCGGGCGACTGGCGGATCGGCGCGGCGCAGCGCTGGTGGCTGCACCACAGCCTCGCGGCGCTGGGCCGCGATCTCGCCGGCATGGGCGGCCGGCTCGTCCTGCGGCGCGGACTGGCGGGCGAGGTGTTGTCTGACGTCGCGCGCGCCACCGGAGCGACGTCGGTCCATGCGCTTTACCACTACGAGCCATGGGCCAAGGCGCAGACGGCTGCAGTCGGAACGGCGCTCGACCTCCACCTCCACGATGGGGCGTACCTCAGCCCCCCCGGCGCGGTGACCGCCGGCGGCGGCGGGCGCTACCGCATCTTCACGCCGTTTTGGAACGCGCTGCTGAAGACGATGCCGCCGGGCGATCCCGAACCCGCGCCGATGATCCGCTTCGCCGACCCGCCGCCTTCCGACGATCTCGCCGACTGGGCCCTGCTGCCGACGCACCCCGACTGGTCGGGCGGGTTCGCCGTGTGGACGCCGGGCGAGGCGGGGGCCCACGCCGCGCTCGATATCTTCGCCGCCAACGTCCATGCCTATGACGTCGGCCGCAACCTGCCCGGCGAGGCGCTGACCAGCCGCCTGTCGCCGCACCTTCACCACGGCGAGATCAGTCCCGCGCAGGTATGGGCGGCATTGCACGGGGCAGCGGGCGACGCCGCGCTGCCGTTTCTGCGCGAGATCGGCTGGCGCGACTTCGCCGCCGAGACGCTCGATCAGTTTCCCGCCTTCGCCGAGGAGCCCAACCGCCCGGCCTTTGCGTACTTCCCGTTCCGCGACGACCCCGCCGGGCTCGAGGCATGGCAATACGGCCGCACCGGCTATCCGATCGTCGACGCCGGGATGCGCCAGCTGTGGGCGACGGGCTGGATGCACAACCGCGTGCGGATGATCGCCGCGTCGTTCCTCACCAAGCATCTGCTGATCGACTGGCGCGTCGGCGAACGCTGGTTCTGGGATACGCTGGTCGACGCCGACCTCGGCAACAACGCGCTCGGCTGGCAGTGGATCATGGGGTCGGGGGTCGATTCGTCGCCGTTCAACCGCATCTTCACCCCCGTAGGGCAGAGTACGAAGTTCGATGCGGCGGGCGGCTACATCCGCCAGTGGGTGCCCGAGCTGGCGAAGTTGCCCGACGCCGCGATCCACGCGCCATGGGAGGCCGATTCAGCAACGCTAGCGGCCGCGGGCGTGCGGCTCGGCGAGACGTATCCGCTGCCGATCGTCGACCATGCCGCGGCGCGCGCGCGGGCGCTGGCGGCGTACGCGTCGATCCGGTAGGCCGTGCGCATCGCCCGGCCGACCGACGCCGACGCCGCCGACTGGGTCCGGTTGCGCGCCGCGCTGTGGCCCGATAGTCAGACCGCCGAGCATGTCGAGGAGGCGTCGACGCTGCTCGCCGGCCGCAGCGACGACGCGCCGGTGTTTGTCGCACGCGACGGTGAGACTGTCGTCGGCTTCGCCGAAGCTGCGATGCGCCGCGACTATGTCAACGGTTGCGACACGAGCCCGGTTGCCTTCCTCGAGGGTATCTACGTTCGTCCCGAGTTTCGCCGCCGCGGAGTGGCGCGGGCGCTGTGCGACGCCGTCGCGGCATGGGGCCGGGCGGCGGGCGCCTGCGAATTCGCCTCCGATGCGGCGATCGACAACGAGGGCAGCATCGCCCTTCATCGCGCCCTCGGCTTCGCCGAGACCGAGCGCGTCGTCTTCTTCCGCCGGGTCCTGAGTGATGTCTGACGACCCCTTCGACCTCGCCCGCTTCGTCGCGGCGCAGGACGGCGTGTATCCCGCTGCGCTCGCGGAGCTGCGCGCGGGTGCCAAGACGAGCCACTGGATGTGGTTCGTCTTTCCGCAGCTCGCCGGGCTGGGCTACAGCGCGATGGCGCGTCGCTATGCGATCGCGTCGCTCGTCGAGGCGCGGGCCTACCTCGCCCACCCGCTGCTCGGGAGCCGGCTGCGTGAGTGCGTCGCGGCGCTGGCGCCCGTCTCCGCACCGGCGGAGCGGGTGTTCGGCGGCATCGATGCGGTCAAACTCCGCTCGTCGCTGACGCTGTTCGTCGCCGCTGGGGCAGGGGAGGCGTTCGCCGCGCTGCTTGCCCGCTGGTTCGATGGTGCCGATCCGGCGACGACGGCGTTGCTCGCGCAAAATAGGGAGTAGACCATGGACATCGGCTTCATCGGTACCGGCAGCATGGGCGCGGCGATGGTCCCGCATCTCGTCGCGGCCGGTCACGCGGTCAGGGTGTGGAACCGCACCCGCGCCGCCGCCGAGGCGATCGCCGGAGCCACCGTCGTCGACACGCCGGCGAAGGCGTTCGACGCCGCCGTCGTCTTCACCATGCTCGCCGACGATAGGGCGGTGCGGGCGGTAATCCTCGATTCGGGTGCTCTTGCGGCGGCGTGGCCGGGGACGGTGCATGTCATGCTGGCGACGATCTCGCTGCCGCTGGTCGAGGAGCTCAAGGCCGCGCATGCCGCGGCGCACGTCGCCTATGTCGCCGCGCCGGTGTTCGGCGTGCCGGCGGCGGCCGCGGCGGCGCAGCTCAACGTGCTGGTCGCCGGCCCGGCGGAGGCGGTCGCGACCGTGATGCCGCTGCTGGACGTTCTCGGCCGCAAGGTCTGGCCGCTGGGCGAGGATGCGGTTCGGGCGAACGCCGCCAAGATCGCCGGCAACCTGATGCTCGGCCTCGCGATGGAGGCGATGGGCGAGGCGAGCGCGCTGACCGAGCATTACGGCGTCAGCGCCGCCGATTTCCTCGACATCGTGACGAACAC
>CAHJWP010000172.1 GCA_903642255.1 Sphingomonadaceae bacterium
GTGGCCGGCCGGGCGGCGGCGACGGGGGCCGGGCCGCTGGCGGCGAACGGCGACGCCGGATCGGTGGCCGCCGCCTGGGCCGATGCAGCCGAGCCGATCGTCAGCGCGGCCAGCGATGTTCCGACGGTAAGCCACGCGACAACACCGGCACTGCGCTGGATACGAGCCATGATCTTCCCCTTTTCAAGCGTGGCCGCGGTTTTCTAGCGACCGCTTGAGTGCCTCTGTCGCGCAAATATTTCGTGGCGACAAGCGGGTTTCGCGTGGCGGGCAAAGACGGCGGCAGCGCCGCGGTCGGTGGCTGATGGTTATCTGGCGACGGCCAGTCCGCGAAGGACGCACGCCTCGACCGCCGCCGTCATCCGGTCGACGCTCGGCGGCCCTTTGACGGGCACCCATTTGGCCAGCCAGATGAACATCCCGAGCAGAAGCTGGACAACCAGCTCGGGTTCGCAGGGACCGATCGAGCCATCGTCGAGCCCCGTCTCGATCATGGCCTGCACCTTGATCGTCAGTCGTTCGGCCCAGGCGTCGATCGCGACGCGCTGGTCGTCGTTGAGATAGCTGTGTTCGCCGAAATAGAGCTGAGGTCCGTTGGCCTGCGATTCCTCAAAGAAGTCGCGGACGAAACGGCGCAGGCGGGAGGCCCCGTCACCGTCGGTGGCATCGGCCGCGTCGACCAGCCGCTCGAAGCGCTCGAGCGAGTGGACATGGCACGCGTAGACCAGCGCCTGCTTGCTCGGGTAATAATAATAGAGCGTCGCGTCGCGCAGGTCGAGGCTGGCGGCGATCTCCGACATCGTCGCCAGCGCATAGCTCTTGGCGTTGATGATCTCGATTGCCGCACGAAGGATCGCGTCGCGGCGCTTGCTCGCCTTGCGGCTGGTCGACAGGGGTTTGGCGCGCTCGGCCGCGTTGATGACTTGGTCCACTGGTCTCCCCGATTCTTTGTCAGTCTAAGGCCTGACCGGCGGACGGCAAGGCCGCGGCATTTTCTATCTTCCACTAGAAAATCGGGCATGGCATGGAGAGCGGAGCGACGCCGCCGCATCGACGGCCCGGGCAGAGGCAGCGCGCGGACTTGGGTGGAGGACCGAATGAGCGATGTGGCCGAACGTCCGGTGATCGACATCGAAGCCCTGCGCGCCCGGTACCGCGTCGAGCGCGACCGCCGGGCGACGCCCGCGGGGCGGACCTATCTCGACATTACGGGCTTCAAGGAACTCCACGCCGACCCCTATAGCGACACGAGCGCGCGGGCGGCGGTCGACGATGCGGTGGACGTGCTGATCGTCGGCGGCGGTTTCGGCGGCCTGCTGACGGCGGCGCGGCTGCGCGAGGCGGGCGTCGAGCGCATCCGCATCGTCGAGGTCGGCGGCGACTTCGGCGGCACGTGGTACTGGAACCGTTATCCCGGCGCGGCGTGCGACATCGAATCGTACATCTACATGCCGCTGCTCGAGGAAACCGGCTATTTGCCGACCGAGCGCTATGCCAAGGCTGACGAGATTCGCGCCCATGCCCGGCGGATCGGCGAGCATTTCGGCCTTTATGACCACGCGCTGTTTTCGACGCAGGTGACGTCGCTCGACTGGGACGGGGCGGCGGCAAACTGGCAGGTCGCGACCGACCGCGGCGACCGGATGACGGCGAAGTTCGTCGTGCTGACGACCGGGCCGCTCAACAAGCCCAAGCTGCCGGCGATCCCTGGCATCGAGACCTTCGCCGGCCACAGCTTCCACACCAGCCGCTGGGACTATGCCTATACCGGCGGCAGCAACACGGCGCCGATGACAAAGCTCGGCGACAAGCGTGTCGGCATCATCGGCACCGGCGCAACGGCGATCCAGTGCGTTCCGCCGCTCGCGGCCGCCGCCGGGCATCTGTTCGTCTTCCAGCGCACCCCCTCGTCGGTCGACTACCGCGGCAATGCACCGACCGATCCTGCCTGGGCGGCAAGCCTGACGCCGGGCTGGCAGCAGCGGCGGATGGAGAATTTCACCAAGCAGATGGCGGGCGTGTTCGACGAGGCGGACGAGGTCGGCGACGGCTGGACGGTCCTCGCCAGGGCGGTCCGCGCCCGGCTGACCGAAGACCCCAGCCTCGCGCCGCGCTTCATGGAGCTGCTCGAAACCGCCGACTTCGAGAAGATGGTCTCGGTTCGGGACAATATCGGCAGGACAGTAACCGATCCGGCAACGGCGGAGGCGCTCAAGCCGTGGTTCAGCCTGTTCTGCAAGCGACCGTGCTTCCACGACGACTACCTTGGCGTGTTCAACCGGCCGAACGTCACGCTGGTCGACACCGAAGGGCGCGGTGTCGAGCGGATCACGCCCGACGCGGCGATCGTCGGCGGCAAGGCCTATGCGCTCGACTGTCTGATCTTCGCCACCGGCTTCGAGACGTCGACCGACTTCACCCGGCGCGCCGGGTTCGCGATGAACGGCGTCGGCGGCCTGCCGCTGGCGAGCAAGTGGCGGAACGGCATGACGACGCTCCACGGCCTGTTCACACGCGGCTTTCCGAACGCCTTCTTCGTCAGCCAGGCGCAGGCGGGCATGTCGCCGAACTTTCCGCACATGCTGAGCGAGCAGGCCCGGCATATCGCTCATCTCGTCGCCGCGTGCCGCGATGCAGGTATCGCCACCGTCGAGCCGAGTGCCGCGGCCGAGGCCGAGTGGACGCAAACGATCGTCGCGACGAGCGGCGAGCGGCTGAAGTTCCTCGAGACCTGCACGCCGGGCTATTACAACGGCGAAGGCAACGTCTCGCCGCAGGTCGCGCAGAGTCTGCCGTATGGCGCCGGGCCGGTGGCGTTCATCGAGCTGCTGCGGCAGTGGCGCGCCGGCGGCGACTTCGCGGGGCTCGAACGCGACGGGGCGCACGCCCGCAATCAGGAGCAGGCGGCATGACGCGCAAGTCGATCTTCATCACGGGAGCGGCATCGGGCATGGGCCGCGCGACGGCGAAGCTGTTCGCCGAACATGGCTGGTTCGTCGGCGCGTTCGATGTCGACACCGCCGGCCTGGCGACGCTCGAAGCCGAGCTGGGTACGGAGAACGGCATCTTTGCGCCGCTCGACGTGACCGACAGAGCCGCCTTTGCCGCCGCGATGGAGCGCTTCGGCGCGGCGACCGGCGGGACGCTCGACGTCATGTTCAACAACGCCGGCATCGGCACCGGCGGGCTGTTCGACGAGCTGCCGTGGGACAACGTCATGCGGATCGTCGACATCAACTTCATCGGCGTGATGACCGGCATCCGCGCCGCCGTCCCGCTGTTGAAGGCGACGCCGGGCTCGCTCAGCCTCGTCAACGCCTCGTCGTCGGCGATCTTCGGCACGGCGGGCATCGCGGTCTATTCGGCGACCAAACATGCCGTCCGCGGTCTGACCGAGGCGCTGTCGATCGAATTCAAGCGCTTCGGCGTCCGCGCCGCCGACCTGCTGCCCGGCCTGATCGATACCCCACTGCTCGGCGACGAGATGCGCGCGATGGCTCCGGCCGAGGGGATGTGGCGACTGACTCCGGCGCGCGAGGTCGCCGAGGCGGCGTGGGCGGCATATCATGGCGACGTGCTGCACAGCTACGTCCCGGCCGAACTCAAGGACTTCCACCGTGCCGTCGTCGAATCGGGCGAGACGGTGCGCGACGAGCGGACCGCGCTGCTCGCCGCAATGCTGCCCGCTGCCGGCTGACGAGGGAATTCGCCGATGTCGCTGCTCGAGGCTGCCGCCACGCCCTTCACGCCGGATGCGGGGGTCGACCGCGCCGCGATCGCCGAACTGGCGGAGGTCTTCGCCCTCCAGCAGACGGCATTCGCCGCCGACCGCTTCCCGTCGCTCGCCGCGCGGCAGGCGCGGCTGACGGCGCTGATCGGGATGTTGGTCGGCAACCGCGACCGGATCGCCGCCGCGGTTGCCGAAGACTTCGGCGCGCACCCGAAGGGCGCGTCGGACCTGATCGAGATGCTCGGCATCGTCGGGCGCGCGCAGTACGTCCTCGCCCATCTCGAGGAGTGGATGGCCCCGTCGGCGCGCGACGTCGATGCCGCGTCAATGGGCAATGCGCGCGCCTATGTCCAGCTCCAGCCCAAGGGCGTCGTCGGCAACATCGTGCCGTGGAACTTCCCGTTCGACCTTTCGGTCGGCCCGCTGACCGAGATGCTCGCTGCCGGCAACCGGGTCGTCATCAAGCCGTCGGAATATACCCCGGCCTGCGCGACGCTCCTCGCCGAGATGGTCGCGGCGACCTACCCGCGGGACCTGGTCCATGTCGTCGTCGGCGACCGCGAGCTGGCGGAGGCGTTTTCCGCGACGCCGTGGGACCATCTGCTCTACACCGGCAGCCCCGCTGTGGGGCGACTGGTCATGGCGGCGGCGGCGCGCAACCTGACGCCGGTGACGCTCGAGCTCGGCGGCAAGTGCCCCGCGGTCATGACTCCGGGGTCGGTGACGCCCGCGAACGTCGAGTCGGTCATCGGCACCAAGACGGTCAAGAATGGCCAGATGTGCGTTTCGGTCGATTACGCGCTCGTGCCGCGCGGCGACGTCGAGACCTTCGTCGGCCACGCGCGGGACTTCATGGCGCGCGCCGCGCCGGATTATGCCAAGGGGGACGACTGCACCGGCATCGTCTCGGCGCGTCATCTCGACCGGCTCATCGCGCTCCGTGACGAGGCGGCCGATCGCCAGACGCGCATCGTCACCCTCGAAGAAGACGGCGCGATCGACCGCTCGACGCGACGGATGCCGCTGTCCTTGCTGATCGACCCTGCCTCCGACCTGCGGGTGATGACCGAGGAGATCTTCGGGCCGCTGCTCCCCGTCGTGCCGTATGACGACCTCGACGCGGCGGTCGCCCGGATCAACGCCGGCGAGCGGCCGCTCGGCCTATACGTCTTCGGCGACGATGCCGCAATTACCGATCGGGTTCTGGCGATGACGACGTCGGGCGGCGCGGCGGTCAACAGCTGTGCCATCCAGAGCGCGCTGCCGTCGATGGGCTTCGGCGGCTCGGGGATGAGCGGGATGGGCCGCCACCACGGCATCGAGGGCTTCCGCGAGTTCTCGAACGCGCGCGGCGTCTTCGTCCGCGGCGACGCGGGCGACCACATCGACGCCTTCTACGTTCCCTAT
>CAHJWP010000173.1 GCA_903642255.1 Sphingomonadaceae bacterium
GCCGCGGTCACGCCGGGCGCCTCGGCGCCGACGAGCGACGCCCCCGCCGGCCTTGCCGCCGCACCGTTCAACGAGGCGGCGCTTGCCAAGCTGCAGGCGGCGCATACGCCGACGTTCGTCTATTTCACCGCCGACTGGTGCCTGACGTGCAAGGTCAACGAGCGTGGCGCGCTGAGTTCGCCCGCCGTCGCCGCCGCCTTCCGGGGGCACGGAGTGAAGACGCTGGTCGGCGACTGGACGTCGAACGACCCCGTCCTCGGCCGCTTCATCCGGGCGCACAACCGCGCCGGAGTGCCGCTGTACCTGTTCTACCATGCCGACGGGCGGGTCGATGTATTGCCTCAGGTGCTGACGCCGGGGGTGCTGGAGGAGCTCGGCTGACCCAACCTGTCGACAACTTGGGCGACGGAAGATCACGTCTTCGCCTTCTGCTCCGTCCCCGTGAACACCACCTCGGCTCCCGCCTTGACCGCCTGCGCCAGCTGCTCGACGTCCCAGTTGGTCAGGCGGATGCAGCCGTGGCTGGCGCGCTTGCCGATCAGTCGCGGGTCGGGCGAGCCATGGATGCCGTAGGTCGGCTTGGTCAGCGCGATCCACGTCGTCCCGACGGGGTTGTTCGGGCCGGCCTTGACGGTCAGCTTGCCCTGCCCGGGATCGCCGAAAGTCAGCCGCTTGGGGTCGAAGGTATAGGTCGCCTTGGTCGCCACGGTGCGCACCTTGTAGGTGCCCTCGGGGGCGGGACGCTCCTGGCTGCCGACCGTGGCGGGATAGACGGCGAGCAGCTTGCCGTCGTCGCCGAACGCCTTGACGCTGTTCGCCGTCTTGTCGACCTCGATCTTCGTCACCGAGCCAAGCTTCGTCTTGCCCACGGCAGCGACGGTGATCTCACTCCCCACCTTGCCGAAGTCGACGCCTGGATTGAGCGCCTTCAGGAGGTCGTCATCCATGTGGAAGCGCTCGGCCAGCTCCTCGACAGGGCCCGAATAGGCCGGCGACTCGAGCTTGGCGAGGTCGGCCATGTCGGTCGGCAGGGGCGACACGAACGGTCCCGCGATGTCGGCGTCGGTAATCGTGTAGCGCGTCACGGTTGATTCGGTGTCGGCCGCGGCAAGCTTCGCCGTCACCGCATCGGGCGTCGCGTCGGCGGGCAGGCCATTGGCGGCGGCGTAGGACGACAGCGCCAGCTTGAGGTTCGCGCCACCCTTGCCGTCGATCACGCCTGGCGAAAAATGGGCGCGGTCGAGCAGGATCTCGAGCCGGATCAGTGCACGCTGCGGCGCGGCGATCGACGCCGGAACGACGATCGCGGGTGCCGGGGCGGTGGTCGGCGGTGCGGCGGCAGGAGCAGCGGGCTTCGCGGCGGCTGCGGGCCTGGGCGGATCGGCGGCGAGCGCCGCGCCGCTCGACAGCAATGCGGCGAGGAGCAACGGACGGAACATCGGCAAACCCCAATCGTGATACGCTGCTCTCACAAGGTTCCGGGAGTGCAATGGTTCCGACGCTGATCCTTGCCGCCGTGACGGGCGCGTGCCTGTCCCCTGCCCCGCCGGGTGCGCTGGCCGCTAACGCCGCGTCGCTCGGCACGCTCGCCTGGGCCCCGTTCGGCCGGGCGGAGACCGGCTGGACGGTCTACGTCCCCAAGGTCGCCGCCGAGATCGCGACGACGTGCGACGTCGCCACGCCGGGCTTTGCCGCCGCGCTTGGCCGATGGCAGGGCAGGCACCGACTCGCGGCCACCGGCGTGTTCGACGCGCTGACCTTCGCCGCGATGAAGGCGAAATGGCAGGGTGCGCGGCCTTTCGTCCATATCGACGGCAAGACAAGCTGTCCCCCGCCGCCGCCCGACGACCGCCTCGCCACTGCAAAGCCGGGGGAGAGCTACGCCGGCAAGACGATCCGCCTGCGCGCAACCGCGCTGACCGCCTATCGCGCGCTGCTGGCGGCGGCGAAACACGACCCGGCGATTGCCGCCGAGCCGCGGTCGCTGACGATCTTCTCCGGCTACCGCGACCCCGCCGCCGACGCGGCGCGCTGCACGACCGAGGGCAATTGCAACGGTATCGTCCGCGCCACCTGCTCGGCGCATCGCACCGGCCTCGCGATGGACGTGTGGGTCGGCAACGCGCCCGGCTTCGGCCCCGATTCGACCGCCGACGCCAACCGCACGGCGATGACCGCCGGACCGCAATACCGCTGGCTGCTGGCTAACGCGGCGCAGTACGGCTTCGTCAACTACGTCTTCGAGCCGTGGCATTGGGAGTGGACCGGCGAGCCGATCTGACCCAGATTGCAGCACGGGGCGTAGCGGTGCCGGGGCCGTTGACCGAAGGGGTGCGACATGAGGCGGATACTGGGGTGGACGGCAATCGCGCTGGTCGCGGCGACGGCGACGGCGCAGACGATGCGACCGCGCGACGTCGACGCGTTGCCGTCGTCGCCGCCGGCACTGGTCGCGGCCTATGGCAGCGACCCGTTGCAGATCGGCGAGCTCCGCCTGCCGCCGGGCAAGGGACCTTTCCGCGTCGTCGAGGTGATCCACGGCGGCTGCTGGACGAAGGGTTTCGCGACGAAGCAGAATACGGCAGCGCTGGCGAGCGCCCTTACCCGCATGGGCTTTGCGACGTGGAACATCGAGTATCGCCAGATCGGTGATGCTGGCGGCGGCTGGCCGGGGTCGTTCCGCGACTGGGCGGCGGCGACCGATTATCTGCGCGTTCTGGCGAAGACGCAGCCGCTGCGACTCGATCATGTCGCCGCGGTTGGGCATTCGGCCGGGGCTCACGCGGCGCTGTGGATCGCCGCGCGGCCGCGGCTGCCGGCGGCGAGCGAGATCGGCTCGCTCGATCCGTTGCCGATCGCGACTGCCATCGCCATCGACGGCCCGGGCGAACTGGCACCCTTCGTCGGCTCCGACGCCGATGTCTGCGGCAAGCCGGTGATCGCGCCGCTGCTCGGCGGCACACCGGCCGAGCAGCCCGAGCGCTATCGCCTCGCCTCGCCGGTGGACAGTCTGCCGAGCCCGGCGCACGAATATCTTGTCGCCTCGGCGGTGCTGACGACCGAGGCGGCCGAGCATTACCGCACCTCCGCCGCCGCCAAGGGTGAGGCGGTCACCGTGCTGCACGTCCACGACGGCGGCCACTTCGACATCATCGCGCCGGGCAGCGCGGCGTGGACGGGGCAGGTCGAACCATTTCTCGCGAGGGCGCTGGGCAGCGCGCCGTAACCACGCGGCAGGTGGACCTACGCCGCGATCTGAGGCACGATCGCACAATGGGGAGGGAGGCGCATTGGCTGCTGGCATCGGCGCGGGCCGGGCTGGCGCGGCTGTCCGACCGGGAGATCAGCCTTGTCGGGCGCACCGCCGCCGCCGCGCGCCGGACCCACCTCGAACGCACCGCCGTCGTCGTCAGTTGGCTCGGCAACGGGACGATCTATCTGGTTCTCGCGGCGCTACTGCTCGCCGTCGCCGGGCGGACGTCGGCGCGGACGCTGGGGATCGCCGCGCTGTGCGGCGCGATCAGCCACCTCGTCTATCCGCTGATCAAGCGCGTCGCCGCGCGGCCGCGCCCGTTCGAGCATCGCGCCGGCCCGCGTACGTCCGCCTCGCCGCTCGACGCTTTCAGTTTCCCAAGCGGCCACCTGATGACGCTCAGCGCGACAGTGACGCCCGTCCTGCTGCGTTGGCCGGGGCTGTGGCTGGCGGGGCTCGGCCTGTGGCTGGTGCTGGCGTGGAGCCGGATCGCGACGGCACACCATTATCCGAGCGACCTGCTCGGCGGCACGCTGCTCGGCGTCGGCGTAGCGCTGGCAGTAGCGCGGCTCGTCGGCTAAGTCGCTGAAAGACTTTCCTACACACGCTGCTTCGGCCAGGGTCGGTGAGTCGCCAGCGGGCGGCCGAGCGCTTTCTCATCGCCGGTCGTGTCGCGCTCTCGAGTTTGCCGGCCGAACGACCGGTGCCGTCTCTGCGTAAACTTCGCGTGAACTTCACAAGCAATCGCACGTAATCTTCGGCCTCAGATCGCGTCGTCGATCACTACCTCGATCAGCCGCGGCCCCGGTCCGGCGAAGCCGCGGGCGAGCGCGGCGCGCAGTTCAGGCAGCGTCGCCACCTGCTCGGCCGGCACGCCCTGCGCCTCGCTCAGCGCGACGAAGTCGATCGCGGGATCGGTCAGGTCCATGCCGACATAGGTGCCGGCCGCCGCGCTCGGCCCGTCAAGCGCCCGCGTCCGCTGCTTGAGGATGCGGTAGCTGCGGTTGTTGACGATGACCGCGACGATGCCGAGCCGGTAGTGCGCCGCCGTCCACAGCGCCTGGATCGCATACATCGCGCTGCCGTCGCCGCTGAGCGCGAGCACCGGGCGGTCGGGCAGCGCCAGCTTGATGCCGATCGCCTGCGGCAGGGCGACGCCGATGCCGCCGCCGCGCATGCCGAACCACGAATCGGGCCGGACGGCGGGCATCAGGTGGCGGACGGTGTTCATGCCGGTCGACAGCGTCTCCTCCACGACGATCGCGGCGGCGGGGAGGCACTGCGCGATGGCGTGGAGCACAGCGAGCGGGCGCAGCGGCAGCGCGTCGGCGTCGGCCTCGGCCCGGGCGACGAGCGCGGCGCGCTGGCCGGCGAGGTCGGTGGCGACTGCCGTCGCTCGCGCCGTCGCCGGAGGCATCCGGGCGAGGACGGCAGCGGTCAGCTCGGGCAGCGTCGCCTGCGGATCGCCGAGGATCCCCGCCGCGGCGGGGAAGTTCTTGCCGATCTCCCACGGGTCGTCGTCGAGGTGGATGAGGGGCTTGCCGGGGCTAAGCGCCTCGACGCCGGCGGCCTGGCTCTGGGTCAGCAGGTCGGCCCCGATGCTGACGATCAGGTCGTGGCCGTCGGTCAGCGCCCGCACCGCCGGGGTCATCCGCGCGACGCTGCCGGCGTAGAGCGGGTGGTCCGACGGGAAGGCGGCGGTGTTCGCCATGCCCTCGAGCCAGACCGGCGCGCCAATCGCCTCGGCCAGCGCGGCGAGTTCGGCATGGGCGTCCGACCGCGGCACGGCGTCGCCGGCGAAGATCAGCGGCGA
>CAHJWP010000174.1 GCA_903642255.1 Sphingomonadaceae bacterium
ATGCTGGCGGTACTGCTGTCGTTCATCCTGTCGCCGGTGGTCGAGCTGCTGCAGCGGCTGCGCCTGCCGCGGGTGCCATCGGTCGTGCTGGCGGTGCTGATCGCCCTCGGCCTGTTCGGTGTGCTGGCGACGGTGATCGGCACCCAGGTCGCGAGCCTCGCCACCGACGCGCCACGCTACGCGGTGACGATCGAACACAAGGCGCGGATCGTGGGCAGCTCGACCATCGGTCGACTGCCGGCGATGCTCGGCGCGCTCGGTCACCAGCTCGATCGGGCCAGCGGCGGCCTGTCGACACCGGTCCGGATCACGACCGGGCCGCGGGCGCTGCGAACGGCACCGCCGCCGCTGCCGGTCGAGGTCCGCGCCCCGCCGCTGTCGCCGATCGCGCTGATCCGCGAGGTGCTGAGCCCGATCGTCGGCCCGCTCGAAACGACCGGCATCGTCGTCATCGTCGCCATCTTCATCCTGCTCCAGCGCGAGGACCTGCGCGACCGGCTGATCCGCATCTTCGGCGCGACCGACCTTCACCGGACGACGACCGCGATGGACGACGCCGCCGCGCGTCTCAGCCGCTATTTCCTGACGCAGGTGGCGATCAACGCCGTCTTCGGCGTCATCATCGGCGGCGGCCTGTACTTCATCGGCGTCCCGTCGCCCGCATTGTGGGGCGTCCTCGCCGGGTTGCTCCGCTTCCTGCCGTACATCGGCGCGTTCCTCGCGGCCCTGCCGCCGCTGATCCTCGCCGCCGCGGTGGGGGGCGACTGGACGATGTCGCTGTGGGTCGTCGGGCTGTTCATCGTCGTCGAGCCGATCATGGGCTATGTCGTCGAGCCGATGGTCTATGGCCATTCCACCGGCCTGTCGCCGGTCGCCGTCATCGTCTCGGCGATCTTCTGGACCTGGCTGTGGGGACCGATCGGGCTGATCCTGTCGACTCCGCTGACCCTGTGCCTCGTCGTCCTCGGCCGGCACGTCAAACGGCTCGAGTTCCTCGACGTGCTGCTCGGCGACCGGCCGGCGCTGACCCCGGTCGAGAGCTTTTATCAGCGGATGCTCGCCGGCGACCCCGACGAGGCGCTCGACCAGGCCGAGACGCTGCTCCGCGACCGGGCGCTGTCGAGCTATTACGACGAGGTGGCGATCAAGGGTCTCAACCTGGCCGCCGCCGACTGCCTGCGCGGCGTGCTCGACGACGCCCGGCTCGAGCGGGTGCGCCGTGCCGCCCACGCGCTGGTCGCCGACCTCGCCGGCCACGACGACCACGATCCGGTGCCGGCGCGGGCGACCCCGGCCAGCGTCCGGAGCCTTGCCGAACAGGAACTGCCCGCCGCCACCGCCCCCGCGGTGCCGCGCCACCCGATCGCGCCGGCGTGGCGCGTCGCGGGCGCGGTCCTGTGCGTCGCCGGACGCGGCCCGCTCGACGACGTCGCCGCCCTCATCCTTGCCCAGTTGCTCGGCAAGCACGACCTCGGTGCCCGGATCGCGAGCTTCGCCGACGTGTCGCGTGAACGGATCGGGCTGCTCGACGTGTCGGGCGTGCTCGCGGTCGCGGTCGTCTATGCCGAGGTCGACGGTGTCCCCGCCCATCTGCGAACGCTGCTGCGCCGGCTTCACGACCGCCTGCCGGGCGTGCCGGTCGTCGTCGGCCTGTGGCAACCGGCGGCCGGTTCGACCGAGCGGCCCGACGCCGACGGCGTGGCCGCGACGCTGCGTCAGGCCGTCATCCAGTGCCGCGACATCGCCGACTCGGCCGGCGCCGCCGACCGCGCCCTGCTGGCGGCCTTCGGTTAGACGACGAGTCCGGCAGCCGTCGCTGCCCTGTCCATCGCCACCGCCGTACGCTGGCGTTCGAACAGATGGGTGATCTGCGACAGCGAGAACAGATGGGCATAGATCAGGCCCATCATCCCGTTCTGGATCATCTTGCGCGCCTGATCGCCGCGCAGGTTCTGCAGCCTCTTCTCGTCGATCATGCGGAAGCCACGGAACACGGCCGGCTCGGCTCCCGGCTGCTGGATCGTCACCTCGCCGTCGATGATGAGGTCGAGCTTGTCGAGCTCCTCCATGAAGCCGCGGGTGCGCGCCACCGCCTGCTCGAACTGCCCGCAGAAATCGAGGATGCGCTGCGTCGTCGCCGTCGGCTGGTCGCCGTCGAACAATTTATCCTCGGCATCGGGCGTGACGATGCCGGCGGTGTCGTCGAAGCACAGCGACAGGTCGGTCGCATCGGGGCCGAGCTTGGCCAGCATGAACGGATAGCGCCGGACGAAGGCGGGCAGATAGGCGCCGTCCTCCCACTTGCCGTCGGCGTCGACGTACAGGTTGAGGCCGTCGACGAGGCTGAGCAGGACCAGCGGCGCGGAGTTCTCGCCGACGCCGAAGACGATCGGGAAGGTGCGCTGCGCCACGGCAAACTCGTCGACCGTCACCGGAATGGCGTGGGTGCTGGCGGTGAAGCCGATCCCATCCTGAACCGCCAGCCCGTAATTCGGGTGAAACTGGGTCGAAAGCGGCACGAGCGACCGATAGAACAGGGGCAGCTGCGACGCAGGAACGGAGGCCATTTCAGGGGAACTTTCAGGCAGTGAACCGCGGCCCTCGGCGGCCCGCGCGACGCCGG
Organism: Sphingomonadaceae bacterium; assembly: GCA_903642255.1. Lineage (GTDB taxonomy): Bacteria > Pseudomonadota > Alphaproteobacteria > Sphingomonadales > Sphingomonadaceae > Polymorphobacter_B. Next base: position 2,624 of record CAHJWP010000174.1, read on the forward strand.
TCTGTACGGACCCGGGCGCGGCGGCGCAAGCCGGACGGCACGGCGGCGACGGGGCAAGCCGCGCATTTTGGCCTGTCCTACACGGCCGAACGCCGCGTATCGTCGCGCCGCGAGCTGGACTGGAGGGCGGCGGAGTGGCGGAGCACGGCGGACAGGCAGCGGGCGCGGGCGCATCGGGCGACGCGCCGTTCCGGTCGCTCCCGGCGAGGTCGAACGGAGCGCGGCAGTGCACTTTCGCTCTCGCCTCTCCTGCGACAAGCAGTGAAGAATGCGAAGTTACCGGCGCGCGATGACCGCCGACCGCCCCCGCCGCAGTGCCCTGTTCATGCCCGCGTCGAACCCGCGGGCGATCGCCAGGGCGCGGACCTTGCCGTGCGACGTCATCATCCTCGACCTCGAGGACGCCGTCGCGCCCGAGATGAAGGCGGCGGCGCGCGCGGCGGCGGTCGAGACGGTCGCCGGCGGCGGCTTCGGGCACCGCGAACTGGTGATCCGGATCAACGCGCTCGACAGCCAGTGGGCCGCCGACGACCTCGCCGCCGTTGCGGCCGCGAACCCCGACGCCGTGCTGATCCCCAAGGTGTCGGACGCGACGACGCTGGTCCGCGCCCGCGCCGGACTCGGCGACGGCGGGCCGCCGCTATGGGCGATGATCGAGACGGCGCGTGCGATCGTCGACCTCGCCGCGATCGTCGGCGTCGCCGGCGCGGCGAGGCTGAGGGCGCTGGTCGCCGGGACCAACGACCTCGCCGCCGAGCTGCGCTGCCGCCCCGGCGACGACCGCGCGCCGCTGCTGCCGGCGCTCGGCCACATCGTCCTGCTGGCGCGGGCGGCCGGCATCGCCGCGCTCGACGGCGTGTGCAACGCGCTCGACGATCCCGAGCGGCTGGCGCGCGAGTGCGAGCAGGGCCGCGCGTGGGGCTTCGACGGCAAGACGCTGATCCACCCGGGCCAGATCGACGCCGCCAACCGCGCCTTTGCCCCCGCCGCGGCCGACGTCGCATGGGCGGACGCGGTGATTGCCGCCTTCGCCGACCCGGCCGAAACGCGGGGAGCGATCCGCATCGACGGCCGCATGGTCGAGCGGCTCCACCTCGGCGAGGCGCTCCGCATCGTCGCCGTCGCGGCAGCGATCGGGAAAGCCTCGACATGAGCCGGACGACCTTGCCTTTGCGCCACGGTCGACCGAAACGAGCATCGGACGAGACGGGCCGGAGGCGCGGAATGGGACGGTGGCAACGGGTGGTGGTCGGGTTGGGCGGCCTCGCGGTCGCGCTCACGGCCGTCCCGGCCCGCGCCGACTGCAAGCTCGGCGTCATGGCGACGCTGGCGATCACCATGGAAGGCACCCGTCCGACGACGACGGCGCAGATCAACGGCATCGACGCGTCGTTCCTCGTCGACAGCGGCGCGTTCTACAGCATCATCACGCCGGGCAGCGCGAAGCAGTTCGGCCTGCGCCTCGACGCCGCTCCGAACGGTCTGTTCATGCAGGGCATCGGCGGCAGCGCGAACGTCATGGTCGCCACCGTCCGCAAGTTCGACATCGCCGGTCACACCCTGCCCAACGTCCAGTTCCTCGTCGGCGGCAGCGAGGTCGGTAACGACAGCGGCGGCGTCATCGGCGACAATATTCTCAGCATCGGCGACGCCGAATACGACTTCGCCCACGGCATGGTCCGCCTCATCAAGCCGACCGGCTGCCCGCGCGCCGCTTTCCCCATCTGGGGGACGCCCGGCCAGCCATATTCGGAAATCGACATCGAGCCCGGCGTCGGCCGCCGGGCGACGAAGGTGGCGGCGACGGCATCGATCAACGGCACGAAGGTCCGCGCGATCTTCGATACCGGCGCGTCGACCTCGCTCCTGACCCGCGCCGCCGCGACGCGGGTGGGCATCGACGTGGCGGGACCTGGGGCGGTCGCGGCGGGCTTCTCGTCGGGCTTCGGCAAGAAGCTGGTGCGGACGTGGAACGTCCCCGTCGCGGTGTTCAAGATCGGCGACGAGGAGGTGCGCAAGACGTACCTGCGCGTCATCGATCAGTTCGAGGCCGGGCCGGACGCGCCCGAGATGCTGATCGGGGCCGACTTCTTCCTGTCGCACCACATCTATGTCGCGCGGTCGCTCCACAAGCTCTACTTCACCTACAACGGCGGCAACGTGTTCAACTTGCGGCCGGTCGAGGAAGCGGCGGTGTCGCCCGCCGCGGGCACGGGCGCGACCCCGGCCCCGCCGGCCGCCGACGAACCGCAGACCGCCGAGGCGCTCGCCCGGCGCGGCGCCGCCTTCGCCGGCCGCCGCGAATATGGCCGCGCCATCGCCGACCTGACCCGCGCCGTCGCCCTCGCCCCCGACGAGCCACGCTACCTCGCCGAACGGGCCCGCGCCTATGCCGGCAACCGCCAGCCGTTCCTCGCCATGGCCGACCTCGACGC
>CAHJWP010000175.1 GCA_903642255.1 Sphingomonadaceae bacterium
CGCCTGCGCGTCGGTCTCGATCGCGGCGAGATGGTCGGGGCCGACGAAGCTCTCGGCGTAGACCTTGGTGACGTTTTCGGTCCCCGACGGGCGGGCCGCGAACCAGCCGTTGGCCGTCGTCACCTTGACCCCGCCGAGCGCCGCGCCGTTGCCGCGCGCGGTGGTCGTCACGTCGGTCACCGGGTCGCCGGCGAGGGTCGCCGGCATCGCAGCGACATCAAGCGTCTTGAAGGCAGCCTTCTGCTCGGGCGTCGCCGGCGCGTCTGTGCGCGCGTAGAACGGCTCGCCGAGCGCGGCGGTCAGGCGGCGGTAGCGGGTATGCGGGTTCTCGCCCGACCGCGCCGTCATCTCGGCGGCGAGCAGGCCGAGGAGGAGGCCGTCCTTGTCGGTCGTCCACACCGCGCCGTCGCGCCGGACGAAGGTCGCGCCGGCGCTCTCCTCGCCGGCAAAGGCGAGGCTGCCGTCGGACAGGCCGGCGACGAACCACTTCAGGCCGACCGGCGTCTCGAACACCGCGCGGCCGTGCGCCGCGGCGACGCGGTCGAGCATCGCGGACGTCACCGCCGTCTTGCCGATCGCCGCGCTGGCGCTCCATCCGGGGCGCGCGTCGAGCAGATAGTCGATCGCCGCGCTGAGATAATGGTTCGGGTTCATCAGCCCGGCCGGGGTGACGATGCCGTGACGGTCGGCGTCAGGATCGTTGGCGAAGCCGAGGTCGAAGGCATCCTTCAGGCCGATCAGCCCCGCCATCGCGGCCGGCGACGAGCAGTCCATGCGGATCTTGCCGTCCCAGTCGGGCGGCATGAAAGCGAAGGCGGGGTCGACCGTCTTGTTGGCCACCGTCAGGTCCAACCCGTAGCGGTCGGCGATCGGGGCCCAGTAGCCGACCCCTGCCCCGCCGAGCGGATCGACGCCGATGTGCAGGCCCGACGCGGCGATGAGGTCCATGTCGAGGACGCTCGCGAGATCACCGACGTAACGGCCGACATAGTCGAACGGCGTGCCGCCGGCCGCGGCGCGGCGGACGCCGGCGAGGCTGCCTTCGATCAGCGTATTGGCGCGGGCCTCAATCCAGCCGGTAATGCCGGTGTTGGCCGGTCCGCCGTCGGGGCCGTTGTACTTGAAGCCGCCGTCGCGCGGCGGGTTGTGCGACGGGGTGACGACGATGCCGTCGGCGCGATGGTCGCTTCGTCCACGGTTGTGGGAGACGATCGCGTGGCTGATGACCGGCGTCGGCGTGTAGCCGCCAGCCGCGTCGATCATCGTGTCGACCCCGTTGCCGGCCAGCACCTCGCGCGCGGTCGTCCACGCCGGTTCCGACAGCGCGTGCGTGTCGCGGCCGAGGAACAGCGGCCCGTCGACGCCGTGGCTGCTGCGCCAGTCGCACACCGCCTGAGTAATGGCCACGATGTGGCCCTCGTTGAACGCGGTGTCGAGCGCAGAGCCGCGGTGCCCCGAGGTGCCGAAGGCGACCCGCTGCGCCGCGGCACCGGGGTCCGGGCGGCGGTCGTAATAGGCGGCAAACAGGGCGGACAGGTCGAGGGGTGCGGTCATGCCCTCCCTTAGCCGGGCACCGAGCCCCACGAAAGCGCCGACCGTCGGCGCGCGTTCGGGCTTCGCGGTGTCGACGGGGAGGCTGTCCTACAGGCCGGCGAATGGCATATGTCTCTGCCTTCGAGTCGGCCTCCAGCGGGAGGGCGGGTAAGGCGTTTCTCAGCGTGAGACGACGACCGACAATCCTCCCCGTCCTCGGGGCGGATCGACGGAGTTCAAGGGCACCGAGCCGGACGATTTCGCCACGATGCCGAGACCCTGAACGCGTGTCACGCCCGTTCGTCCTTGGGCGAGTCCATGACGATAAACGAGGTGATGCTGGCCAGCCCGGGGATGACGCCGAGGACCTCGGTGTGGAAATATTTGTACGCCGCGAGGTCGCGGACCTCGACGCGGAGCAGATATTCGATCCCGCCGGTGACGTTGTGGCACTCGCGGACCTCGGGAGCGGAGGCGACCGCCGCCTCGAACGCCGCCTGCGCCGCCTTGGTGTGGGTCGCCAGCCCGATCGTGACATAGGCGAGGAAGCCGCCGCCGGTCGCCTTGGACGCGATCACCGCGCGGTAGCCGCGGATGACGCCCGACCGCTCGAGTTCCTGCACCCGGCGCAGGCACGCCGACGGCGACAGGCCGACCCGCGCGGCGAGGTCGAGGTTGCTGATGCGCCCGTCGGTGGCAAGCACGCGCAATATCGCGCGGCCGATATTGTCGATATCGATCATCGATTGCAAATTTAGCCGGAAAACGTCGTACTTTGCAATGAACTTCATGAACTTCACAGCTATACTGTGCGGATGACGCCGGCCCTGTTCCTCGCCCTCGCCGCCTTCGCCCTCGTCAGTTCGGTGACGCCGGGGCCGAACAACCTGATGCTGATGGCGTCGGGCACCAACTTCGGCTTCGCGCGCACCGTGCCGCACATGCTGGGCGTCGCGATCGGCTTCACGGTGATGATCGTCGCGGTTGGTGCCGGCGTGGCGACGGTACTGGCGGTGGTGCCGGGGCTGCTCGGCGTGATCAAATGGGCGAGCGTCGCCTATCTCCTCTACCTCAGCTGGAAGATCGCCACCGCGCCGGCCAAGCCGCTCGAGGGGACGAGCGGCGCGCGGCCGATGACCTTCCTTCAGGCCGCCGCCTTCCAGTGGATCAACCCCAAGGCGTGGACCATGGCGCTGACCGCCGTGTCGGCCTACATCCCGGCGCGCGATCCCGGCACCGGCCTGCTGATCGTCGCCGCAGTGTTCGGCGCGATCAATCTGCCGTCGGTCGGGCTGTGGGCGGTGATGGGCGTCGCGCTGCGCCGCTTCCTCGCCGACCCCCGGCGGCTGCGGGCGTTCAACGTCGTCGCCGCGCTCACGCTGGTCGCGACGCTGTATCCCGTCGTCGCGGGGTCGCACTAGGCGGTCGAGTACGCTAGGGCCGGGCATGGTCCGCCCCGCCACCGCCGCCGATCCCGCCGAGGCGACCGCCTTCCTCGCCGCCCACCCCGAGGTCGCGTTCGTCGACCTGATGTACACCAACCTCGCCGGCGTCGCGCGCGGCAAGCGGCTGCGGCGGCACGAGGTGGAGGCGGCCTACGCGGATGGCCGCTACCTGCCCGGCTCGGTGCTAGTCGTCGACATCACCGGGCTCGACGTCGAGGAGTCCGGCATGGTGTGGGCCGACGGCGACGCCGACCGGCTGGCGTGGCCGGTGCCGGGAAGCCTCGCGCTCACCCCATGGCAGGGGGCCGACAGCGCGACCGCGCTCCTCAGCATGCACGAGCTCGACGGCCGGCCGTGCGCGCTCGACCCGCGGGCGATCCTGCGCCGGGTGCTGGACCGCTTCGCCGCCGACGGCCTGACCCCGGTCATCGCCTGCGAGCTCGAGTTCTACCTGATCGACGCGATGCGCACCGCCGACGGCGGCATCCAGCCGCCGCCGGGCCCCGACGGCCGCCGCACCGGGCACAGCCAGGTGTACGGCATCGCCGAGCTCGACGGGGCGGGCGCCTTCCTCCGCGACGTCTGGGCGGCGTGCGACGCGATGGGCGTGCCCGCCGGCGCGGCGATCGCCGAGTACGCCCCGGGCCAGTTCGAGATGACGCTTGCCCACCGTTCCGACGCCCTCGCCGCAGCCGACGACGCGGTCCGCTTCAAGCACGCCGCAAAGGGCTGCGCCGCCGCGCTCGACCGCGCCGCGACGTTCATGGCCAAGCCGTTCGCCGACCGCTCGGGCAGCGGCCTCCACATCCACGTCAGCGTCGACGACGCTCAAGGGCGCAACATCTTCGCCGCCGAGAGCCTGTCGGGGACGCGGGCGATGCGCCACGCGATCGGCGGGGTGACGGCGACGATCGCCGACGGCATGGCGATCTTCGCGCCCAACGCCAACAGCTACCGCCGCTTCCGCCCGAACAGCTATGCGCCAGTCCGCGCCGGCTGGGGGATCAACAACCGCACCGTGCCGGTCCGCGTGCCCGCCGGGCCAGCGGCGTCGCGCCGCTTCGAGCACCGCGTCTCGGGGGCCGACGCCAACCCGTACCTCGTGGTTGCCGCGGTCCTAGCCGGAGTCCACGATGGGCTGACCCGCCGCGCCGATCCCGGCCCGCCGACGACCGGCGACGGCTATGGCGAGACGGCGAGCAGCGGCGCCAAAGTCGGGGAGCGCCTGCCGACCGACTGGGCCTATGCGATCGAGCGCCTCGCCCGCTCGGCCGTCCTCGTCGACTACCTCGGGGCCGATGCCGTCGAGATGTTCGCTACCGTCAAGCGCGTCGAGCACGAACGCTACACCTCGGTCGTCACGGCGCTCGACTACGACTGGGTCCTGCGCTCGGCGTAACGGCCGTGCTATGGTCAGCCGCGGCAAGCGTTGTATAGGACGGCCACCTATCGTCACGACGCTCGGGTCGTGACGAAGCGAAGGGGCACCCGATGATCGACCTGCTGCGACGCACCGTTGCCGCCATGCTGGTGTCGCTGGCAGTGCTCCCCCCTGCCCGCGCCGCCGACACCCCGGTCGCCGTCGCCGCCAACTTCACCGAGCCCGCGAAGGAGATCGCCGCCGCGTTCCACACCGCGACCGGCCATACCGCGACGCTCAGCTTTGGCTCGTCGGGCACTTTTGCGACGCAGATCGCCAACGGCGCGCCGTTTGAGATCTTCCTGTCGGCCGACGCCGAGCGGCCGGCCAAGGTCGAGCGCGACGGCTTCACCGTACCGGGCAGCCGGTTCACCTATGCGATCGGCCGGCTGGTGCTCTATTCGACGCTCCCCGGGCTGGTCGATCCGACCGGCGCGGTGCTGCGGACCGGCACGTTCGGTCATATCGCGATCGCCGATCCCGCCGCCGCGCCCTATGGAGCCGCTGCCGTCGAGACGATGGCGAAGCTCAAGGTTACGACGCTGCTGGCCCCGAAGCTCGTCACCGGCAGTTCGATCACCCAGGCCTATCAGTTCGTCGCCACCGGCGCGGCCGAGCTGGGCTTCGTCGCGCAGAGCCAGGTGATCGCC
>CAHJWP010000176.1 GCA_903642255.1 Sphingomonadaceae bacterium
CGCCGTCGTCGCCTTCGCCGCGGCGCAGGGGCTGACGGTGGTCGACCGCGACCCCGTCCGCCGGCTGGTGACGCTGTCGGGCCCGGCGGCGACGGTCGCCGCCGCCTTCGCCACCTCGCTCCACGACTACGACGGCAGCGCCGGGCGTTTCCGCGGCCGGTCGGGCGTCCTCAAGCTGCCGGCCGACGTCGCGCCGTCGGTCGCCGCCGTCCTCGGCCTCGACACGCGGCCGGTCGCGACGCCGAAGCTGCGCGTGGCGGCGCGCGCCGCCAGCGGCTTCCGGCCGAACGCGGTCGGGGCGATCTACGGCTTCCCCGCCGGCGCGCACGTCGGCAAGGGACAGACGATCGGCATCGTCGAGCTCGGCGGCGGCTATCTCGACAGCGACACGGCGACCGCCTTTGCCGCCATGCACCTGCCGGTCCCGACGGTCGTCGCGGTCGGCATCGACGGCGGCGTCAACGATCCCAAGACCGATCCCAATGCCAATGGCGAGGTCGCGCTCGACATCCAGGTCGCCGGCGGCGTCGCCCCGGGGGCCAGGATCGCGGTCTATTTCGCGCCAAACACCGACCAGGGCTTCGTCGACGCGATCAGCACCGCGGTCCACGATACGGTCAACAAGCCGTCGGTCATCTCGATCAGCTGGGGCTCGGCCGAGGCCAACTGGACCGCGCAGGCGCTCGCCGCAATGACCGCCGCGCTCAAGGACGCGGCGACGCTCGGCGTCACGGTGTTCGCCGCGAGCGGCGACAACCTCGCCACCGACGGCGTGACCGACGGCAAGGCCCACGTCGATTTCCCGGCGTCGAGCCCCTACGTCGTCGGCTGCGGCGGCACGCTGCTGACGGCGAACGGCAGCCACCGGACCGCCGAGAGCGTGTGGAACTCGAACGGCGGCGGCACCGGCGGCGGGGTCAGCGCCAAGTTCGCCAAGCCGGCCTACCAGAGCGCAGTCCACGTCCCCAAGGCTCCCAAGGGCGGCGGCCGCGGCGTCCCCGACGTCGCCGCCGACGCCGATCCGAACAGCGGCTACCTCGTCGTCGTCGGCGGCAAGACCGAGCAGATCGGCGGCACCAGCGCCGTCGCCCCCCTATGGGCCGGGCTCGTCGCGGCGATCAACGCCGCCGCGCCGAAGCCGGTCGGCTTCGCCCACCCGGTGCTCTACGGCAACGCGGCCCGGTTCAACGACATCGTCACGGGGAACAACAAGGCCGGCCACATCGGCTTCGCCGCCGGCCCGGGCTGGGACGCGTGCACCGGACTCGGCTCGCCGATCGGCGCGGCGCTGCTGGCGCTGTTCACGGGCTGAGGCGGTTTGCGCACAACGGCAGCGCCGCTTTGCCGTCGACGGACGCGCCGGCCGTGCTAAAGGCGGCGGCGACACCACGATCGGGACGCCCCTTGCTCCGCCAGCTCTACGACCGCCTGCTCGTCCTCGCCGGGCGGCCCGATGCCGAGCGGTGGCTGGCGCTGGTCGCCTTCGTCGATGGGGCGTTCTTCACCATCCCCCCCGAGCTGCTCCAGCTGCCGATGTCGATCGCGCGGCCAGCGCGGGCGCTGCGCTACGGCGTCATCGGGCTGGTCGCCTCGGCCGTGGGCGCGGTGATCGCCTATTATAGCGGGTCGGCGCTGTTCGCGACGGTCGCGCTGCCCCTGCTCCGCTTTCTCGGGCGCGAGGCCGAGTTCCGCAAGTTCGCGCTCGACATCGGCCACAACGCCCTGCTGTGGCCGCTCGCCTTCCTCCTCGCGCCGATGCCGGCGGCGATCGCGGCGGGCAGCGTTCACCTCGGGCTCGGCGGCGCGCTGCTCGCGTCCGTGATCGGCCGCGGCGGGCGGTTCATGGTCGTCGCGCTGCTGCTCAAGCGCTTCGGCGCGGTCGCCGAGCATTATATCGAGGCCCACTTCCACCGCGTCGCCATCGTTGCCGTCGCCCTCGTCGCCGCTTACGTGGTCTACCGCTATGTCCTCCCGGGCCGCTGACGCTCTCGTCCTGACCGGCAGCGCGGCGCTGCTCGGCGGGGCGCTGGCCTTCCAGTATCTCGGCCACCTCGCGCCGTGCGAGATGTGCCTGTGGCAGCGCTGGCCGCATGTCGCGGCGCTGGTCCTCGGCCTGCTGGCGTGGGCCCTCGGCAACCGCCGGGCGGTCGTTGCGCTCGCCGCGGTCGCGGTCCTCGTCTCGGCGGGCATCGGCTATTTCCACGCCGGCGTTGAATATCACTGGTGGGCTGGGCCGGCGGCGTGCACCGCGCCGGCGTTCGCGTCCGGCACGAGCTTCATCACCGCCGCCCTCGCGTCGCCGATGATCCGCTGCGATGCGGCGGCGTGGACGCTGTTCGGCGTATCGATGGCCGGGTACAACGCGCTGATCTCGACCTTCATCGGAGCGACGGCGCTGTGGCTGAATCGATCGACCAGATGATCCGCGTCGACCACGCCGGCGAGTATGGCGCGGCGCGGATCTACGCCGGCCAGCTCGCGGTGATGGGCAACCGCGCCGCCGTCGCTCCGGCGATCGGCCGGATGAAGGCGCAGGAGGCGCGCCACCTCGCGGTGTTCGACGACCTGATCACCAGGCGCCGGGTGCGGCCGACGCTGCTCCACCCGCTGTGGCACGTCGCGGGGTATGCGCTGGGCGTCGGCACGGCGCTGCTCGGGCCGCAGGCGGCAATGGCGTGCACCGTCGCCGTCGAGACCGAGATCGACCGCCACTACCAGGCGCAGCGCGACGCGCTGGCGAGCGGGAGCGGCGACCCCGAGCTCGCCGCGCACATCGCCGACTTCCAGGCCGACGAGGTCGAGCACCGCGACACGGCGTCGGAGATGGGGGGCACCGGCTTTCCGGTGATGAGCGCCCTGATCCGCGCCGGCTGCCGCGCCGCGATCGCGGTGACGAAGCGGATCTAGAGCAGCCCCAGCGCGACGATCAGCCGGCAGTCGATCACACAGCCGCGCGCCCGGGCCGCCGCGAGCCAGCCGGCGATGCCGGCGAGGGGCACGACGTGGACGGTGATGTCCTCGTCGTCGATCCCGCCGCCGGTGCCGGTCCGCGACAGCCCCGTCGCGCGGAACAGGGTGAAGGTCTCCGCCGACATGCCGGCCGAGGTGGCGAAGTCGCCGACGTTGGTCCAGTCGCTCGCGACGAACCCGGTCTCCTCGGCCAGCTCGCGCGCGGCGGCGACCGCGGGGTCGAAGTCGCCGTCGTCGCCGATCAGCCCAGCGGGCAGTTCGATCACCGGCCGGCCGAACGACCGCCGCAGCTGCTCGACGAGGACGATCTCGCCAGCGTCGGTAGTGGCGAGGATCACCGCCGCGCCAAGCCCGCCGACGCGCGCGGCGAACTCCCACGTCCCCTCGCGCCGCACCTCGAGGTACTTGCCCTGCCAGAGGAGGTCGGTCACGCCGCCTGCTGCTTGCCGCGCCGCGTAACTGCTGCTGCTCCCGCCAAGCGGGCCATGTGCTTTTCGCTGCCGAAGCGTCCGGCGAGAAGGCCCGGCACCGCAAGGTCGACGTCGAGCGCTGCCCAGTGCAAGCCATAGCCTTCGCCCTCGACGCGAACCTCTGCCAGTTCGGCATCCGAAGCATGCTCCAGTCCCTGGCCGAGAGATGCGGGAAAGCTGAACGTACAACCGTTGCGCAGCGCGACGACGATCATCCTCGACCCGGCGTCATACCGAGCGGAGGCGGCGCGCGGTTCCAGCCGGCTCAACCGCTTGCCCGCGGCGGCAGCCCTGGCCAATTCCTTGTCCGATACTTCAATCATGCATCCGTCTCCACACCGCCAGAAGCGCGCGGCGGTGGATCCACACCAACTCCATCGCCTTCCGCCGCTCGGACCGCGTCATCGCCGACGAAGATAGCATCTCGACGCCGGTTGTCAGCAAGGCAATCCGCGCCTCGCCGTCGCCGTAGACATGGACGTGCGGCGGAGGATGGTCGTTCGGGTAGATCGCGATCCTGAACCCGCCCTCGCGGATTACCGTCACCATCGATCGCTTACCGGTTCATCCGACCCGCGATCAGGGCGTCGACGACGCTCGGGTCGGCGAGGGTCGAGGTGTCGCCGAGCGTGCCGAAGTCGTTCTCGGCGATCTTTCTGAGGATGCGGCGCATGATCTTGCCCGACCGCGTCTTGGGCAGCGCCGGCGTCAGGTGGAGGTGGTCGGGCGTGGCGATCGGGCCGATGATCGTGCGGACGCTGGCCTTCAGCTCGCCGAGCAGCGCGTCGCTCGACTCGACCCCGGCGTTGAGCGTGACATAGGCGTAGATGCCCTGCCCCTTGACGTGGTGCGGATAGCCGACGACCGCGGCCTCGGCGACCTGCGCGTGGGCGACGAGGGCGCTCTCGACCTCGGCGGTGCCGAGCCGGTGGCCGCTGACGTTGATCACGTCGTCGACCCGCCCGGTGATCCACCAGTAGCCGTCGGCGTCGCGCCGCGCGCCGTCGCCGGTGAAGTAGAGCCCCTTGTAGGTGCTGAAATAGGTCTCGGCGAAGCGCGCGTGGTCGCCATAGAGCGTCCGCGCCTGTCCGGGCCACGAGCGGGTGAGGACGAGGTTGCCGCTCGCCGCACCGTCGATGAAGTGGCCCTCGGCGTCGACCAGTGCCGGCTCGACGCCGGGCAGCGGCAGCGTCGCCGACCCCGGCTTGAGGTCGGTCGCGCCGGGCAGGGGGGAGATCGTCACCCCGCCGGTCTCGGTCTGCCACCATGTGTCGACGATCGGCAGGCGGCCGCCGCCGACGACGCGGTGATACCAGCCCCACGCCTCGGGGTTGATCGGCTCGCCGACGCTGCCGAGCAGGCGCAGCGACGACAGGTCGTGGGCCAGCACCGGCGCGTCGCCGTCGCGCATCAGCGCCCGGAGCGCGGTCGGCGCGGTATAGAACACGTTGACCCGGTGGCGCTCGACGACGGCCCAGAAGCGGTCGGACTCTGGGAAGGTCGGCACGCCCTCGAACATCACCACCGTCGCGCCGGCCGACAGCGGGCCGTAGACGCCGTA
>CAHJWP010000177.1 GCA_903642255.1 Sphingomonadaceae bacterium
ACCGTCATGCCGCGGACCAGCACGCCCTGCACCCGCCCGCCGAAGCTCGCCATCAGCGGCTGCTCGATCAGCGGGGTAGCGCTCGTCACGCCGGGCAGCCTGCGAACTTCCGCCGACAGTGGGGCCCAGTCGGCGAGTCTGCCGCCATAGCCCTGGATGACGGCATGGCCGTTAAGGCCAAGAATGCGGTCGAACAGTTCGGCGCGGAAGCCGTTCATCACCGACATGACCGCGATCAAGGCGGCCACCCCGAGCGCGACGGCGATGAGAGAAATGGAGGCGACGAGGAAGATGAACCCCTCACCGCGGCCGGGGAGGAGATAGCGCCCGGCAATCATGCGCTCGTAGCGGGTGATCATACCTCCCTCTCCCCCCCGGGGAGAGGGCGACTCGCGCGCCAGCGCGGCGGGGAGAGGGGTGGCCGCCGCCGAAGGAAGACCCCTCTCCCTCCCACGCGCTGAAGGAGCACACAGGCCCCTCCCTCTTCCGCGAAGGCGGGCGAGGGGGCAGATCGCGCACAGCTCAAGAAATCACCCGCGCCACCACCGCCTCGACACCCATTTCCTCTTTCGCGCCAGCCCCGCGCCGCTTCACCTCTACCGTTCCCGCCGCGACGCCTTTCGGCCCGACGACGACCTGCCACGGCACGCCGATCAGGTCGGCGGTGGCGAACTTTGCCCCGCCGCGTTCGTCGCGGTCGTCGTAGAGGACCTCGACTCCGCCAGCTTCCAGCTTCGCGTAGAGTGCATCAGCCGCCGCCGTGCACACCGCATCATCGGCGCGCAGGTTGATCAGCACGACGCGGTACGGCGCGACGGCGTCGGGCCAGATGATGCCGGCGTCGTCGTGGCTCGCCTCGATGATCGCCCCCATCAGTCGAGACACGCCGATGCCGTAGCTGCCCATGTGCGGGACAATTGCCGACCCATCGGGCCCCTGCACCGACAGGCCCATCGCGGCCGAATATTTCGTGCCGAAGTAGAAAATCTGCCCGACCTCGATGCCGCGCGACTCCTTGAGGCTTGCGCCCGTCGCGGCTTCGAGCGCCGGATCGCGCTTCTCGTCGGTCGCGGCATAGTCGGCGTTCAACCCGTCGACATAGGCCTGCAGCGCCGCGGCGTCGTCGGCGTCGACCTCGAGCGACCGCGGCTGCTCCCACTTCTCGTGGTAGAACACGCCGCTCTCCCCGGTCGCGGCGACGACGTGGAACTCGTGGCTCAGGTCGCCGCCGATCGGTCCGGTGTCGGCGCGCATCGGGATGACATGGAGGCCCATCGCCGCGAATGTGCGCAGATAGGCGATGAACATGCGGTTATAGCTGTGCCGCGCCGATGCGAGGTCGATGTCGAAGCTGTAGGCATCCTTCATCAGGAACTCGCGGCCGCGCATGACGCCGAAGCGCGGGCGGATCTCGTCGCGGAACTTCCACTGGATCTGATAGAGGATGCGCGGCAGGTCGCGGTAACTGCGCACGCCGCCCGCGAAGATGGTCGTGAACAGCTCCTCGGCGGTGGGTGAGAACAGCATCTCGCGGTCGTGGCGGTCGGTGATGCGCAGCATCTCGGGGCCATAGGCGTCGTAGCGGCCGCTGGTCTTCCACAGCTCGGCCGACTGGATCGTCGGCATCAGCACCTCGACCGCCCCGGCGCGGTCCTGCTCGGCCCGGACGATGCCCTCGATCTTCTTGAGCACCCGCAGGCCGAGCGGCAGCCACGCGTAGATCCCCGCCGCGGTCTGGCGGATCAGCCCGGCGCGCAGCATCAGCTGGTGGCTGACGATCTGCGCCTCGCCGGGTGTCTCCTTGAGCACGGGCAGGAAATAGCGGCTGAGGCGCAAGACTAAGGCTTTCTGGCGGGAAGCGGGAGCGCGCCCGTCTAGCGAAGCTGTTGCACGGACACAACACTCGGCAACTTTCCGATAAGGGTCATCGTCTTAGGCGATGACAGCGGCGCGCGAGGGGCGTAACCCCGCAATCAAGTTCTCCGGCACGAAAAAGCGCCAGAGTTCAGGGAGTAAGCGGCCAGCGCAAGGCCGCAGCGCGGACGGTCGAGCCAGGGGGCTGTGATCCGCCGCCGCGCGATAAGGTTGGTCTCGTCACCGCGAACGCCCGGGGAAACCCGGGCGTTTTGCGTTAGCGGGAATGGTGACCCGATCAAATGGCAGCAGTCATTGTGTCGCACCTAATAAACAGCAATCTTCATTGGGAATGTGTTAACACTGTCCGGGAACGGCAGTGGTGTGTGTGTAATGATACGTCAATTGATCCTCGGAGCGGCGATTGCCCTGGCCGCGTCGCAGGCAGCGGCGGCAACCAACCTCGTCGCCAACGGCGACTTCGAGGTGGGCTACACCTACTCGACCGAGTTCAACACGTGGTTTCACCCGGACAACGGCCCGACCGGCTGGACGTCGCAGACCTTCTACGCGTTCAATCTCTATCTCGATCCGGCGACCGCGACGACGGTCGAGACGTCGACGCAGTATATCGAGGGCGGACAGAAGCTGGCGACAAGCTTCTACGCCAGCCCGACCGGCGGCAAGTTCGTCGCGCTCGACGGCGTGGCGAACAACCGCGGCCCGCTGACCCAGGAGATCGATGGCCTGACGCCGAACAAGCGCTATGTCGTCGGCTTCGACTGGGGCGCGACGCAGCTGCAGAACCGCCAGGGCCAGACCACCGAGCAGCTGATCGTCGGGTTCGGGAATGCGACGCAGGCCACGCCGGTCGTGACCAACGCCTCGCAAGGCTTCACCGGCTGGCAGCACGAGGCGTTCACCTTCAACGCCAGCGGGGCGAGCCAGCTGCTGTCTTTCCTGTCGCTCGGCACGCCCCTTGGCCTGCCGCCGATGGCAGTGCTCGATGGTGTATCGGTCACCGCCGTGCCCGAACCGGCGGTGTGGGGCCTGCTGGTCGTGGGCTTCGGACTCGTCGGGTTCGCCGCCCGTCGGCGCAGGGCAATCGTCGTCGCCTGACGCGTCGTCGGGCGAGGCGACGCCTACCGGCGTGGTGCGCCGGCGGCCGGCGAAGTCGTTGCGTATGATCCTGAATTGCGCCAAGCAGCCGATTGAGGGCTCTTTTCGCGCCGGACGGCTGGGATGACCATGGCTGGTGGCAGGAACGCGGCCCCTGGCGAACTTGCAAGCTCACGCTGCTGATCAACGACACGCGGCGTCATCCGATCACCGGGCTCGGCAAGCCCGAACCGCCGGGGGAACGATCTGCGTGGCTGGTGGTCGCGACGGATCGATCGCAAACACCGTCTCGTGTCTATAGGGTCAACGGCAAAGGAGCCGAGCGAACCATCGAAATCATGCAGTGTCGCTGGCACTACGAACGTTGAGTTAAACCAGCCGGCTCTGCTTCACCGCCGCGGCAATGAACGCGGCGAACAGCGGGTGCGGCTCGAACGGCTTCGACTTGAGTTCCGGGTGGAACTGGACGCCGACGAACCATGGGTGGTCGGGGCGCTCGACGATCTCGGGCAAGACGCCGTCGGGCGACATGCCGCTGAACGTCAGTCCGCCGTCCTCGAGCGCGGCGCGGTAGTGGATGTTGACCTCGTAACGGTGGCGGTGGCGCTCGCTGATCTCGGCCGCGCCGTACGCCGCGGCGGCGACGCTGTTCCCGGCGAGACGCGCCGGATATGCCCCGAGACGCATCGTCCCACCCTTATCGCCGTCGACACTTCGTGTCTCGCGCGCACCATGGGCGGTAGTCCATTCGGTGATCAGGCCGACGACCGGTTCCGGCGTCGGGCCAAACTCCGACGACCCCGCGCCGACGAACCCTGCCGTCCGTGCCCCCTCGATACACGCCATCTGCATGCCGAGGCAGATGCCGAAGAACGGCACCAGCCGTTCGCGCGCGAAGCGGACGCTCTCGATCATCCCCTCGGTGCCGCGCTCGCCGAAGCCGCCGGGGACGAGGATGCCGTGCAGCGGCTCCAATTCGGCCGCAACGTCGGCCGCCGGGTCCTCGAACAATTCGCCCTCGATCCAGCGGACGTTGACCTTGACGCGGTTGGCGATGCCGCCGTGAACCAGCGCCTCGGTCAGCGACTTGTAGGCGTCCTTCAGCCCCATGTACTTGCCGACGACGCCGATCGTCACTTCGCCCTCGGGGTTGCGCAGCCGCGCCATGATCGCTTCCCAGCGGTCGAGGTCGGGGACGGCGGCGTCGGCCATGCCGAACGCGGCGAGGACCTGTTCGTCGAGCCCGGCGCGGTGGTACTGGAGCGGGACCGAGTAGATCGAGTCGGCGTCCAAGGCCGGGATCACCGCCTCCTTCGGGACGTTGCAGAACAGCGCGATCTTGGCCCGGTCGCTGTCGGGCAGCGGGTGCTCCGAGCGGCAGACGAGGACGTGCGGCGCGATGCCGATGCCGCGCAGCTCGGCGACGCTGTGCTGCGTCGGCTTGGTCTTCAGCTCGCCGGCGGCGGCGAGGTAGGGGATCAGCGTGCAGTGGATGTAGATCGCCTGCCCCCGGCCGAGGTCGTTGCCGGTCTGGCGGATCGCCTCGAGGAACGGCAGCGATTCGATGTCGCCGACCGTCCCGCCGATCTCGCACAGGACAAAGTCGAGGTCGTCGGTGTCGGCCAGCGCGAACGCCTTGATCGCGTCGGTGACGTGCGGAATGACCTGCACCGTCGCGCCGAGAAAGTCGCCGCGGCGCTCCTTGGCCAGAATGTCGAAGTAGATGCGCCCCGACGTGACGTTGTCGCTCTGCTTCGACGCGACGCCGGTGAAGCGCTCGTAATGGCCAAGGTCAAGGTCGGTTTCCGCGCCGTCGTCGGTCACGAACACCTCGCCATGCTGGTAGGGCGACATCGTGCCGGGGTCGACGTTGAGATAGGGATCGAACTTGCGGATGCGCACGCGGTAGCCGCGCGCCTGCAGCAACGCGCCGAGCGCCGCCGCCATGAGTCCCTTGCCGAGCGACGAGACCACGCCGCCGGTGATGAAGATATACCGCGCCATGGGAGGCGGTCTTAGACCGGGC
>CAHJWP010000178.1 GCA_903642255.1 Sphingomonadaceae bacterium
CCCCGCCGGCACGCTGACCGCCAGTGCCCCGGCGCTCGTCGGCCTCGCCCGCGGCGACCTGTCGACGCCGGGCGTCGGCAGCCTGCCGCTGGCGCGGATCACGCCGGCGCAGCGCGTCACCCCGGCCGGGCGGTTCGTCGGCGAGCTCGGCACCGATTCGTTCGGCCATACGATCCTGTGGGTCGACTACGCCGACGCGATCGCGCTCCACGCCGTCGTCACCAGCAACCCGGCCGAGCACCGCCTCGCCCGCCTCGCCTCGCCGTCGCCGGCCGAGCACCGCATCTCCTATGGCTGCATCAACGTGCCCGCCGCGTTCTTCGCGACGATGGTCGAGCCGGCGTTCCGGCCGCACGGCGGCATCGTCTACGTCCTGCCCGAGGAGCGCTCGCTCCAGCAGGTGTTCGGCATCGTCCCGCCGGCCCCGGACCCCGCTCAGGCCGCCGGCACGCCCCCGTCGACGCCGCCGACCTTCTCGAAATAGGCCCGGGCGAACGGATAGGTCTCCGCCCGCGCCGCGTCGGTCCACTCGACCATCCACGGGTGGGTCAGCATTTCGGCGACATAGGCCGCGCTGACCTCGCCGACGGACAGGCCGTAGGTCTTGAAGCGCGTGACGACGGGGGCGAACATGATGTCGGCGGCGCTGAAGGTGCCGAACAGGAACGGCCCCTCGTGCGCCTCGTCGATCGAGTGGTACTTCGTTCGTGCCTCGGTCCACAGCGCGTCGACCCGCGCGACGTCGGCCAGCACCGCATCGTCGGGGACGAAATCGGGATAGTCGCGCTGCAGGTTCATCGAGCAGGTGCCGCGCAGCGCGGTGAAGCCCGAATGCATCTCGGCCGACATCGACCGCGCCAGCGCCCGCGCCGCGAGGTCGTGCGGCCAGAAATGCCCGCGGCTGATCCGCGCCGTCCGCACCCGGTCGGCGAGCCAGTCGATGATCGCCAGACTGTCCCACACCGCGATGTCGCCGTCCCACAGCACCGGCACCTTGCCCGACGGCAGCAGGCCCTTCGCCGCCCCCGATTGCCATTCGGGTGTGTCCATCGGGATGACCTCGGTGTCGAACGGCAGCGCGGACTGCTTGACCGCCAGCCAGCCGCGCAGCGACCACGACGAGTAGGTCCGGTTGCCGATGATGAGCTTCATGGTGCGTCTCCCCGAACCTGTGTTGGGCGGCGGTGCGCGCGAGGTCAACCGCGATCCTCCCCGCGCGCGGGGAGGGAAATCCTGATCCTCCCCATCTTCAGGGAGGGGACCATCGCCCTTCCGCGATGGTGGCGGGGCGGTTCAGCCGGGCACCAAGGCCTCGGCCCCTCGCCCGACCGCCCCTCCGTCGCGCCAGGGCGCGCCACCTCCCCGCGAGCGGGGAGGAGCTAGGCGGTCACCGCCGCCACCACCGCGGCGCGCAGCTCGGGAATCCCCTCGCCCTTTTCCGCACTCGTCGTCAGGACATGCGGGTAGGCCGCGGGATGCGTCCGCGCCACCTCGCCGACCGCCCGCGCCGTGCCGGCCAGTGCCGTCGGCTTGATCTTGTCGCCCTTCGTCAGGACGATCTGGTACGACACCGCCGCCTTGTCGAGCAGGCCCATGATCTCGGCGTCGACCGGCTTGATCCCGTGGCGCGCGTCGATCAGCAGCAGGACGCGCTTGAGCGCCGCCCGCCCGCGCAGATAGTCGAACACCAGCGCCTTCCAGTCGCGCACGACGTCCTTCGGCGCCTCGGCATAGCCGTAGCCGGGCATGTCGATCAGGCGGAAGGCCAGCGGCTCGCCGACGTCGAACACGTTGAGTTCCTGCGTCCGCCCCGGCGTGTTCGACGTCCGCGCGATGCCGGCGCGGCCGGTGAGCGCGTTCAGGAGCGACGACTTGCCGACGTTCGACCGGCCGGCGAAGGCGATCTCGGCGACCTTCGGCTCGGGCAGGAACTCGAGCTTCGGCGCGGAGAGCAGGAACTCGACCGGGCCGGCGAAGATGCGCCGCGCTGTCTCCAACCGGTAGGCGCGCGCCTTGGGGTCTTCCGGAACTTCTTCGGAATCGCCAGCGAAGCTGGTCACTTGACCACGACGGGGGTCGCCGGGGCCGGCGTGCGCCGGGTCATGAACCACTGCTGCGCCATCGTCAGGCAGTTGTTGGTGATCCAGTAGACCACCAGCCCGGCGGCATAGGGGGCCATGATGAACATCAGCACCCATGGCATCAGCGCGAAGATCTGCCGCTGCGCCGGGTCGACCGGCGGCGGATTGAGCTTCTGCTGCGCCCACATCGACACGCCGAGCAGGATCGGCAGCAGGCCGATGCCGATCATCGCCGGCGGGGTGAACGGCAGCAGGCCGAACAGGTTGACCGGGGTCAGCGGGTCGGCGACCGACAGGTCCCTGATCCACGCGACGAACGGCTGGTGGCGCATCTCGGTCGACACCAGCAGCGTCTTGTACAGCGCGTAGAAGATCGGGATCTGCAGGACGACCGGCAGGCAGCCGGCGACCGGGTTGACCTTCTCCTTCTTGTACAGCGCCATCGTCTCGGTCTGCAGCTTCGGCTTGTCGTCCTTGTAGCGCTCCTGCAGTTCCTTGAGCTTCGGCTGGACCAGCTTCATCTTGTTCATCGACGCGAACTGCTTCGCGGCGATCGGGAACATCGCGAGGCGGATGAGGAAGGTCAGCCCCATGATCGCCAGCCCGAAGTTGCCGAACAGGTGGAACAGGAAGTCGAGCAGCAGGAAGATCGGCTCGGCGATGAACCAGAACCAGCCCCACGACACGATGCGGTCGAACAGCGGCACGCCGAGCGCGTCCTTGTAGCGGCCGATCAGATTGACCTCCTTCGCCCCGGCGAACAGATGCGCGGTGGTGACGGCAGTCGCCCCGGGCGCGATCGTCACGGCAGGGCTGAGATAATCGGTCTGGAACCGGTCGCCCGGCGCGAGCGCGAAGCGCGCCGTGACCGGCGTATGCTGGTCGGGGATCAGCGCGGTCGCCCAGTATTTGTCGGTGATGCCGAGCCAGCCGCCGGTGGTGGCGAACGACTGCGCGCCGTCGTCGCGAAGCTTCTTGTACGCGACTTCACTGTCCTTCAGCCGCCCGTCGACGACGCCGATCGGCCCGACGTGGAGGTTGCCGGCGTCCTTCTCGGTCCCCTCGCCGAGGTGGCTTACCAGCCCCCACGGCCGCAGCGTGACCGGCGTTGCGCCGGGATTGCGGACGCGCTGGGTGGCGGCGAACAGATAGTCGCTGTCGACCGACAGGACGATGTCGAACACCGTACCCGTCGGCGACGTCCACGTCAGCGTCACCGGCGCGCCGGGGGCGAGGCGGTCGCCGCTAGCGGTATAGAGCGCGTCGGCCGGGGGGGCACCTGCACCGGTCCAGCCGAACGCCGCGAAATAGGCGGCCGGGGCCCCGCTCGGCGCGAGCAGGCGGACGTCGGGCGAGCCGGGCTTGATCGTTTCCTTGTACCCCTTGAGGACGAGGTCGTCGATTCGGCCGCCCTTGAGGTTGATCGAGCCGGTCAGGCGCGGCGTCTGAATCGCCACGCGCGGCGACTCGCGCAGCACCGCGCCGCGGTCGCGCAGCTGCCCCGCGCCGCCGACCGCCGGTACGACCGCGCCGTCGGGAGCGATCGCCTGCGGGTTGGCCGGCTGGGTGGCGAGCGGCCCGGTCGGCTGCGTCGCCGCGACCTTCGCCGGCACCGGCGGCTTCGGCAGGAAGCGGTCGGACGCGAAGGTCCAGCCGATGATGACGAGCACCGACAGCACGACGGCGAGGATCATGTTGCGCTGGTCGGTCACGAGGCGGCTTTCACGGGCGGGCTTTCACAGGGATGTCGCCGGCCATGTAGGCGCAGTCAGGCGTCGGGAACAGGGTCATAGCCCGACCCGCCCCACGGGTGACAGCGGCAAATGCGCCTCGTGCCGAGCCACAGTCCGCGGACCGGGCCGTGGCGCTCGATCGCGTGAAGCGCATAGGTCGAGCAGGTCGGGGTGAAGCGGCACGACGGCGGCAGCAGCGGCGACACGACCAGCTTGTACGCCCGGATCGGGGCGACGAGGGCGGCGGTCAGCCCCCGCCGCGCGAGCGCGGCACTCACCCAGCGCACTTGGCCAGCGCCTTGGCGAGATCGGCCTTGAGCGCGGCGAAGTCGCGGGTCAGCCCCTCGGTACGGCCGATCAGGACATGGTCGGCGTGCGGGATGCCGGCCGTCGGCAGCACGGCACGGACGACCTCGCGCAGGCGGCGCTTCAACCGGTTGCGGACGACGGCGTTGCCGATCTTCTTGGTCACCGTGAACCCGGCGCGCAGGCCCAGTTCATCGTCCCGCCGCCGGACGAGAAGGACGAACCCCGGCGTCGGCGCACGGCGACCGGCGTTGGCGGCGACGAAATCCTTGCGCGCGGCGAGGATGGTGTAAGGTGCCCGTATCGTCCCGGCAGCGGGGTCTACGCGCTCAGCTTCGCCCGGCCCTTGGCGCGGCGGTTGGCCAGCACCTTGCGGCCGCCCGGCGTCGCCATCCGCGCGCGGAACCCGTGACGGCGCGCGCGCACCAGCTTGCTCGGTTGAAAGGTCCGCTTCATCGCTCATTCCTCGGAGGCCGTGGCACGGCCGAAATCAAGGGAGGGCGTTAGCCGCGGCCGGTCCCGAAGTCAATCCGCCGCCGGTCACAGCCCCGGCCCCGGCAGCGCCCCCGTCCCCGCCGGCCCGACATAGCAGCCGCGCGCCGGGGTCGACGTGATGGTGATCGTCCGCCCGCCGACGATCGCATGGTTGGCCAGCGCCGACCACCGCCCGCACGGCAGGCGCAGCGTCAGCGCCGCCGGTCCGGTCCAGCCGAACGCGATCGGGTGGAAATCGTCGCTGGTCAGGATCACCGGGGCCCCGTCGCGTGGCTCGGCGCCGGCCGCGACGACGACGATGCCCGAGACATGCGGCGCCGCCGGCCCATGCTCGTCCCACACCAGCGCCGCGACCGCGGCGCGATCGGGGCTGAC
>CAHJWP010000179.1 GCA_903642255.1 Sphingomonadaceae bacterium
CTCGCCGGGTCCTGACCCCGGGACCGCGTTCGCCGCGCGTCCACCTCGCTCCGGCCCGCTTCGGCGACGGCGAGCGGCTCGCCGACGGCTGGCTGCGCTTCGCCGCGATCACGTTGAGCATCGACGGCATCGCGCGCGTCCTTCCGCTGGCCCGCGTCCGGGCCGCCACCGCCGATCTGCCCGCCGGGTCGCGCGCGCGCATCGCTTTCCTGTGCGACGCCCTCGTCGCGCCGCGCGCCGACATCGCCGGCCTCGCCGTCGACCGGCCGCACGTCATGGGCATCGTCAACCTGACCCCCGACAGCTTCAGCGATTCGCGCGCCGCCGATCCGGTCGCCGCGGCGCGGGCGATGATCGCGGCGGGGGCGAGCCTCGTCGACCTCGGTGGCGAATCGACCCGGCCGGGAGCAGTCGACGTCGCGGTCGACGAGGAACTCGCGCGCGTGCTGCCGGTGGTGGTGGCGCTGGCCGGGACCCCCCGCTCGATCGACACGCGCAAGGCCGCGGTCATGGCTGCCGCGCTCGACGCCGGGGCGGCGCTGGTCAACGACGTCTCCGCCCTGACCTACGACCCGGTCGCCCTCGCGCTCGTCGCCGCGCGCGGCTGCCCGGTCGTGCTGATGCACGCGCAGGGGACGCCGGCGACGATGCAGGCCGCGCCGGCCTACGACGATGTCGTCGCCGACGTGTTCGACTGGCTCGACGCGCGCATCGCCGCGTGCGTCGCCGCCGGGATCGCGCGCGATCGCATCGTCGCCGACCCCGGCATCGGCTTCGGCAAGACGCCGGCGCACAACGCCGCGCTGCTCCGCGGACTCGCGACGTTCCATGCGCTGGGCGTGCCGCTCCTGCTCGGCGCGAGCCGCAAGGCGGTCATTCCGCGCCTCGCCGGCGACGACGCACCGGTCGGCCAGCGCCTCGGCGGGTCGCTCGCGCTGGCGCTCCACGGTGTCGCTCAAGGCGTCCAGATCGTCCGCGTCCACGACGTGGCGGAGACGGTGCAGGCGGTGCGGGTGGCGCTGGCCGTGGGGTGACCGCCGGTCCCCGTTGCGGGGATCGCGGTTCGTCGGCCTCCCGTCGTCGTGCCAACCCCGCTTGTTCCCCCGCACACCTTCTGCTAAGGCCCCCACCTTGCGCCGGGCGGACCGTCCTCCCGGCATCACCAACCCTGTGACAAGCAGTGGCCATGCTGAGGCCGCCTGCGTGAATGGAGCGACCGGCTTTGCAGATCATCGTCCGCGACAACAACGTCGATCAGGCGCTGCGCGCGCTCAAGAAGAAGCTGCAGCGCGAAGGCGTCTACCGCGAGATGAAGCTGCGCCGCCACTATGAGAAGCCGAGCGAGAAGCGTGCGCGCGAGAAGGCCGCCGCCGTTCGCCGCGCCCGCAAGCTCGAGCGCAAGCGCGCCGAGCGCGACGGCGCGAAGTAGCCGACGATGGCCACCGCCAGCCCGGCTGGCGGCGTGACCGGCAAATGGATCGCGGCCGCCGCGGTCCTGCTCGCCGTCGTCGCCCTGCTCGTCTGGGGCGGCACGCGCCGCTTCGTCGCCGCTCCGTCGGACGCCAATAGCGCCGCCGCCGGCCTCGCCTATCTCTCCGCGCACAAGGAAAAACCCGGCGTGCACACCACCGCTTCCGGCCTGCAGTACGAAATCCTGACCGAGGGCACCGGTCCGCAGCCGACCGCGCGCGACACCGTCGCGGTGCATTACGAGGGCAAGCTGCTCGACGGCACGGTGTTCGATTCGTCGATCGCCCGCGGCCAGCCGGCGGTGTTCCCGCTCGGTCAGGTCATCCCCGGCTGGACCGAGGGCGTCGCGCTGATGCACACCGGCTCGAAGTACCGCTTCACCATTCCCCCCGAGCTTGGCTACGGCGCGAGCGGGGCCGGCGGCGTCATCCCGCCGAACGCGGTGCTGGTGTTCGAGATCGAGCTGCTGGGCGTGCAGGGCCGCTGAAGCGCGGTTCGACGGCGCGGCTTCGTCGCGACGGCCCCGACCCGCTCTGCTTTCCTCCCGTTCGAGGGGGAGAAATCAGGCAGTCCGCTGTGCCGCCTCTGCCCCGTCGCCGACGCGGTCCGGTCCGCGGCTGCTGCGGCAGTGATGCGGGCGCGGTAGCGCGGGTGATGCGGGGCGGCGCATTGAAAACATTCAATATTGCACGTGCGCCCGGATCGCAAAGACCGGCGCCGGACCGCGGTCGCGGTTGTATGCCGGGTTGACG
Source organism: Sphingomonadaceae bacterium (assembly GCA_903642255.1). Taxonomy (GTDB): domain Bacteria; phylum Pseudomonadota; class Alphaproteobacteria; order Sphingomonadales; family Sphingomonadaceae; genus Polymorphobacter_B. The sequence goes on from CAHJWP010000179.1 coordinate 2,223, forward strand.
ATCAGCTGCCCGTCGGCGGCGACGTGGAGGGGGCCGATCAGCGCCACGTCGTAGTACGTCTCGCCGATCAGTTCCGGCCCGGGGTGCGGCAGGCGGCCGTCGCCGATCAGGATGCCGAGGCCCCCGGCGGCGAGATAGCGACGGCGCGCGTCCGAGATATCGTTGGCGATCAACGAGATACCCACCTCGTCGTGGGCGCGGCCCCAGCCGGTGCCCTTGATCTGGACGCCGCCCGACACGCTGCGGTCGATGTCGGTGAACTCGACCGCCTCGCTCGATCCGTCGCCGACGCCGGCGCGCAGGAAGACGCCGACGGTGTCGCTGACCTCCTGCTCGGCGTCGACGCCGATGCCGGTGCGATTGCGGAACTGCCGGACCGCGACGAGGTCCGGAGCCGTTCCGTGCGCCGCGCCATAAGCGACGGCATCGGCCAAAAGCGCGAAGTTTCCGCGGCTTAGCCACCCAGTCAGGCGGATCGCGCCGGGCCGGCCGTGGATCGTGACGCGCCGCTCGACCTCGCCGACCACCTGATACTGGCGGAAACGCGTCTCGAGATCGACGCTGTTCGGCACCTTCGACAGGTTGAACAGCCCGGCGCGCCCGGTCCAGTCGCCGAGCGCCAGTTCGGCCGCCCCGCCATAGGTATAGCCCCACGCATCGGCGGCATAATCGAACGACCCGAGCTCGACCGACGTCCAGTTGAGGAAGTCGTTGCGCGGATCATGGGCGTATTTGTTGGTGTCGAAGACATCGGCGACACTGAACTTGCCGATCGTCAGCGTCAGGTGGTTCTTCGTTCGCTTGATGCCGAGCTGGTTGAGGTCGAGTGAGACCGGTTGGTCGCCACCACCAAGGTCGATCGTCTGGCGAAACAGCAGCCGCTGCAGCCGGATATACGGCGTCCCCTTGCCGACCTTATACGCCTCGGCCGATGGAAAGCCCGCGGCGCCGAGCGTGTTCCTGAGGCCAAAGCCCTGGTCGGCCTCGGTATCCGCCCAGATCTCGAAGCCGCGCCACGGGCTGACACCGACGTACAGGGTGAGGTCGGCCGTTTCGCGGAACTGGCCGTCGCCGTTCAGGCTGTTCGGCCCGTCATAGGGTGCGCGGAATGGGGTATTGCCCTGGCCGACGACCGTCGCCTGCCCATGGACCGCGAGGTGCCCGGCGATCAGGTCGGGGCCGACGACCGGGGCTTCGGCAGCGTCGTTCGGTGTCGGCGTCGCCGAAACCGCGGTCTGAGCGACGGCGGGAGCGGCCGCGAGCGCGGCAGCAATCATCGCCCATTTCATCCGGCTTTCCCCGCTGTCCGGCGACGCCGTAGAGCAAGATGATGCCCGAGGAAAGCGGCCCGCAGCCTCCCCTGCCCCGCAGGGGAGGGGAAGGCCGCCGCGCCGCGCGCTAGTGCGGCTTCACGTCGGTCGCGACCGGCTCCGATTGCCGCGACAGCGCGACCTTGATCAACGCGACGATCGGGTCGGCGAGGATCAGCCCCATGATGCCGAACAGCACGCCGAAGATGAGCTGCGCCGCGAGGACAACGGCGGGGGCGAGGTCGACCGCGCGCTTCTCGATCAACGGGCTGACGAACTGGTCGGCGAGCTGGACGGCGAGGTAGACGCCGACGGTCTCGAGACCGACCGTCGTCCCCGCCGAGAAGCCGACGGCGATCATTAGCGCGCCGCTGGCGATCGCCCCGAGGTTGGGGATGAAGGCGAACAGCCCGGCGACGAGGCCAAGGAGCAGCGCCAGCGGCGTACCGACGACCGACAGCCCGAGGAAGATCAAGGTTCCCTCGAACAGCATCAGAACGATCCGCCCGCCGACCCAGCGGCGCAGCATCGCGGCCATCGCCTCGAGCGTATCCTTGGTCGCGGGGCGCTTCGGCTCGGGCGTCAGCCACTCGATGCCGCGTTCGTACAGGCGCGGGTCGGCCGCGACGAAGATGCCGAACACGATGATGAGCAGGACGCTGCCCAGCACGCCGGCAGCCCCGCCGATGACGGTCATAATCCGCCCCAGCGAGCTGCCGATCTGCGCCTTCAGCGCGGCGACCGGATCGCCGCTACCGGTACCGAGGCCGTATTCCTTGGCGACCACCGACAGGCGCTCGCTCTGCTTGATCAGGGTCGTCTGGAGCTGCCCGGCCTCCTCGGCGATCTGGGTGCCGGCAAAGAACAGGAAGGCGACGACGGCGACGACGAACAATATGATGATAGCGCTGAGCCTAACCCAGCGCTTGCCGTGCCACACGCGGCCGAGCAGACGTTCGCCACCCTGTAGCCCGGCGGCGAACACGATCCCGGCGAGGATCAGCAGCAGCGACGAGGCGACGTGCCAGCCGAGGAACAGCGCCGCCGCCAGGCCGAGCCACACTGCGGCGTCGGTCAGGGCGTTGCGGCCGCGCGACGAGAACTCGATCGGGCTTGCCGGGACGGGGGCGTCGCCCGCGACGCTCATTGTGCGGGCAAGGCGGGCGCGGCGGGAACGGCGACGGCCGGGCGCAGCGAAACGAAGGCGCGGTGCGGGCGCAGTGCGGACAGCCACGTCAGCGGGTTCCACGTCGTCGAGCCGTCGAGCGAGAAGGTCAGGAATTCCGCCCGTCCGACGAGGTTCTCGATCGGCAGCATGCCAAGTCCGCCGACGAACGCCGGGAAGCGGCTGTCCTCGCTGTTGTCGCGGTTGTCGCCCATCAGGAAGAGGTGGCCCTCCGGCACAATCTCGGGGGCGGTATTGTCCTGCGCCGTGTCGCCGAGGTCGAGCACGTC
>CAHJWP010000180.1 GCA_903642255.1 Sphingomonadaceae bacterium
AGTGGCGCGCCGGAATGCCGCCGCCGTTCGCCCGCCATTGCGACGCGCGGTCGATCGCCTGCGTCGCGTCGGATTGCGCGAGGTCGAGGCACTGGCGGTAGCGCTCGCCGTCGTCGGGGCCGCGCGACGTCGCGGCGGAGGCCGGCGCGGCGAGTACCGTGGCGGCAAGCAGGAGAAGGGGGGTCAGGGCGCGCATCGGGCCTCCAGGGTCATTCGCCGCCGCTGTCGAGGGCATCGAGCGTCGCGGTCAGCAACGCGAGATCGCCGGGGCGCGACAGGCGGTGGTCGCCGTCCTTGACGAGAGTGACCTGCACGTCGCGTGAACGCAGCGCCGCGGCGACGTCGAGGCTGAGCCGCCACGGCACGTCGGCATCGGCCTGGCCGTGGAGCAGGCGGACGGGGCAGTCGACGGCGATCGGCCCCGGCAGCAGGCGGTGCGTCGCGGCCTCGGCGATCAAGCCGAAATGATAGCGATACGGCGCGCCCCAGCGGCTCGGGCGTGTCACGTGGGTGACGCGCGCTGGTCGCGCGGCGGTAACCGGGTTGATGCGGCCGTGGTAGCGCGGGGTGTCCGCGGCTGATGCAGCGATTTCAGCGACTTCGCCGGCCGACAGGGCGAGCCCCCAGTCGGTGAAGTCGGGCGCTCCGGCGACCGTCACGACCGCCGCCGTCGGCCGGGAGCGGGCGAGCAGCAGGGCGATCCACGCCCCCATCGACGAGCCGACCAGCACCGCCGGCCCGGGGGCAACGGCGTCGATCACCGCCGCGGCGTCGGCCGCCCAGCGCCCGATGGTGCCGTCGGCGAAGTCGCCGCCGCTCGCCCCGCAGCCCGAATAATCGAGCCTTAACAAGGTCCTGCCACGCTGCGTCGCCCATGCGTCGAGCGCCTCCGCCTTGGTCCCGGACATGTCGGACATATAGCCCGGCAGGAAGACGACCGCCGGCCCGGCGCCGGGGCGGAAGCGGTACGCCAGCGCGACGCCGCCGACCGTCAGCCTTTGCGCGCCGCGATCCACGCCGTCATCCGGTTCTCCAGCAAATCCATGGGGAGAGCCCCCGCTTCGAGTACCGCGTCGTGGAACGCCCGCAGGTCGAACTTCGGCCCCAGCTCGGTCTCCGCCCTGGTCCGCAGCCGGCGGATGGTCAGCTCGCCGATCTTGTAGGCGAGCGCCTGACCGGGGTCGGCGATGTAGCGGTTGACCTCGGCGTCGATGTTGGCGGCGCTGAGCGCCGTGTTTTCCGCCATGAACTGAACGGCTTGCGCTTTGGTCCAACCCTGCGCATGGATGCCGGTGTCGACCACCAGCCGGCATGCGCGCCACATTTCGTACGACAGCCGCCCCATCTGCTTCTCGGGCGTGTCGTAGAGGCCGATGTCGAGGCCGAGCCGTTCGGAATACAGGCCCCAGCCTTCGACGAAGGCGGTGAAGAAGGTCGCGTAGCGGCGGAAATCGGGCAGGTCCATCTCCTGCTGCAGGCTGATCTGGTTATGGTGCCCCGGCACCGCCTCATGCATCGTCAGCGCCGGCAGCTCGAACAGCGGTCGCTGGTCGAGGTGCGTCGTGTTGACGTAATAGGTCCCGGCAACCCCTGCCGCAGCACTGCCCTCGTTGTAATAGGCCGTCGTCGTGCCGTCGGCGGTCGCCGCGGGAATCTCGCGCACGGTGTACGGCAGACGCGGCAAGTGGCTGAAAAGTCTCGGCATCGCCCCGTCGATCGTCTTCGCCGTCAGCGCCGCCTCGGCCATCAGCTGGTGCGGTGTCGTCGCATAATATTGCGGATTGCTGCGCAGCATTGCGATGTAGGCGGCGCGATCGCCCTTGAACCCGGTCGCGACGACGAGCGCGTCCATCTCGGCCCGGATGCGCGCGACCTCGCTCAGGCCGAGGTCGTGGATCTGGGTCGGCGTCATCGCCGTCGTCGTCTGCTCGCGCGCCTTGAACGCGTAGTACGCCGCGCCGTCGGGCAGCGCCGACGCGCCGATCGTCGCCCGGCACTTGTACTCGCGGGTGTAGAAATCGGCATAGGCGCGGTACGCCGGATTGACGGCATCGCGGATGACCGCCGCCGCCCGCGCCTGCAGCGCCGCCCAGTCGGCGGCGGAGATCGTCGCCGGGCGCGGCGCGGCGAACGGCACGTAGAAACGCGACGCGGTCGGCTCCTTGATCTCGCCGGTAATCGTTTCGCTGAACCCGCCGAGAACGGCGCACGGCAGGACGTCGCCATGGGCGATCGCCTGCCGGGTGATCGCCGTCGAGGTCGCGGCGAAGGCGGGAATCTTCGCCAGCCGGGCAAGGTACGACTCGAAGTCGGCGCGGGTGAAGAACGGCAGCTGGAGCGGCAGGTCGGGCAGGTAGGTGTGCCAGCCGGCGCGGTTGGAGAACTCGATCGTGCGCTCGGAGAAGCGGTTGGCTTCGATCGCCGTCGACAGACTGCGACGCAGGATCGCGACGTTGACCTTGTCGTCGTCCGTGAGGCCGATGGCCGGCAGCGCATCGAGCCGGGCGATGAATTTCGCCGCATCGGCCGCCTCGCGGTCGCGCTCGGCGAGGCTGTTGTCGCCGAGCTCGGCGTCATGGGTGTGGACCCCGACGCGGGTAGCGAGGAGGGGATCGTTCTTCAGCGTCCACGCCCAGTGGTCGGCGAGGATTTCCATCAGGTCGTCGTGCGCCGCGGCGGCGGCCGGCACCGCGGTTGCGGCCAGCATGGTTGCGGCGAGCAGGACGATGAAGCGGCGCATGAAGATCCCCCCGAGACGAAAGACGATGCTAGCGCGCCGCCGGTGACGCGGCTAGCATGATCGCGCTGGATCGAGCCTGGGGGGGAACCATGGCCACCGTCGCGCCGCCCGCCGTCACCCGGCCGACCATCGGGCAGCGGCTCGAACGCATCGTCACCGACCGCGTCCTCGGCGTCGCCGCGGCGGTCATGGCCGGCGTCGTCGCCGTCGCCGTCGCGCGCGGTCGTGCCGACTGGGCGCAGGTGCCTGTCGTCGTCTGGCTCCACCTCGCGCTGATCGGGACGGCGCTGGTCTTGACGCCGGTGATGCTGTTGCGACGGCAGGGGACGCGATCGCACCGCGTCATCGGCTATGTCTGGACGGCGGCCATGGTGCTGACCGCGGCGACCAGCCTGATGTTCAAGACCGGCGTCGTCGGGCGGCACAGCTGGGGTGTGTTCAGCGGCGACGTCTCGCCGATCCACGTCATCTCGCTGTTCGTCCTCGTCATGGTCCCGCGGCTGGTGCTCGCCGCGCGCCGCCACGACGTCGTCGCCCACCGCCGCGGCGTGCGCGGCGTCGTCATCGGCGCGCTGCTCGTCGCGGGCTTCTTCACCTTCCCGTTCGACCGCCTGCTCGGCCACTGGCTGATGTCGTGAGCGGTCAGAAACCGAGCGTCGCGGTGACCGCCACCGACTGGTCGCGGAAGTTGGTCGCCTCGCGCCGGTCGTAGCCGCCGCGGATCGCGATGGTGTCCTGCGTATAGCCTAGGTCGGCCCCATAGCTGCGCTCGTCGGTGCGCACCACGTCGCCGGGCAGCGAGATCGCGCCGCTGCCGCTGACGAAGGTCGCGACGGTCTCGGTCGGGGCGACGTTGAACTGGTGGGTATAAGCCCCGTGCACCTCGAACTTGAGCAGGCCGTCGCCCATCGCATGGAGGAAGGCGATCGCCAGCTTGGCGGTGTCGCTCGTCGCCGAATCGGTCTGCTTGGCGACGGCGAGGGCGAAGGCGCCGGCGTTCTGCTCAACGTAGGCATTCTGCTGAAGGCGCGTCCACGACACCGAGTTCGACGGCGTGATGCGGAAATGGCCGATCAGGAAGTGCGCCCCGACGTTGAGCCCGGCCCCGTACTGCGTGCCGCTCCAGTTCGACTGCTCGGGATAGGTCAGCGAACCGATCGTCAGCGTTCGCTTCGCCGAATAGCCGACATGGGCGTAGAGCGCTGTCGCCTCGACGAACAGCGGCTTGAACGCGAAGGCGACATACGGCTCGACGCCGCTGGTGGTCGACGGCACGTCGAAGCCCGGCTCGGTGCCGACGGCGTCGTGATGGATCGTCGCGAAGTTCGACACGAAGCCGAGACCGACGATGGTATGGGCGAAGCGCGACGTGTCGATGCCGCCGGCGATGCCGAACGCCGAGGTGGTGAAGGTCCCTTCGTTGACGCCCGCCGCCTGGCGGTTGAAGTCGCCGTATTCCTGCGCCCACAGGCCGATGCCGTAATTGTCGTCGGTCCGCGCCGGGCGGCCGCGGTCGGTCAGCACGGCGAGCCGGTCGGCCGCCGCGCCAAAGCCGGTGTCCATCACCTGCTGCGCGACGCGCAGCTGCGCGCGGCCGACGCTCGGCGGGGTGATCTGGCGGTAAGCGGCGGCGACCGATGCGGCGTCGGGCAGATTGGCGATCGCCGCCGCCTCGTTCGAGCTGCCGGGCAGGGCCACGATCGACGCATCAAACAGCGCCGCCTGGCCGCCGGCGAGACCGACCTGCGCCGCCGTCTTGCGGACCAGCGAGATCGACAGCGTCGTCGGCGTCAGCACGGGGGCCGACGCGGTGAACAGGTACGGCGCGCTCGACGCGTCGACCAGCGTCGGCAGATGGTCGGTGGCGAGGCCGCCGGCGGCATTGATGATCGTCACGTTCTGGGCCAGCGCCAGCGACCGGAGCGACAGCGACACGGTGCTGGTGCCGGTGAAGCTGGCCGCGCCCGTCACGGTGAGCGCCGCAGCCCCCGGCAGCACGGGAACGACGAGGATCGACGCGCCGCTGGCGGCGATCGAGGCGATGGTTTGCGGGCCGGCGATGAGGCTCAGCCGGCTCGTGTCGGCGAGCGTCACGGCGATCGGGGCGGCGGTCGTCAGCGTGTTGGTGAAGCTGCCCGTCCCGCTCAGCGCCAGCAGGTTCGACGATGACGCGCCGAA
>CAHJWP010000181.1 GCA_903642255.1 Sphingomonadaceae bacterium
TAGACCCCGCTGCCGTGCGCCAGCGCGTCGGCCAAGGCGAGCTGCGCCGGGGCGTAGCCGCGCTGCGCCGCGCGAAAGTAATAGGCGGCGGCCGCGGCGGGATCGCGCCGGACGCCCTGCCCGTGCGCGTACATCGTGCCGATCATCGTCTCGCCGATCGCCGAGCCGTCGTCGGCCAGCGCCCGGAACGCCCGGCGCGCGGCAGCGAAATCGTGCGCTGCATAGGCGGCGAGTCCGGCCGTCAACAGCGCCGAGGCCGGGATCGCGGCGGCCGGGGTAGCGAGGGTCAGCCCGGCGGCAAGAAGGATCGCGCGCATCGCCTTGCCCTACGGGGTCGTCAGCCCGACCGCAACAGGCCGACCGCCGCGTCGCGCTCGAACAGATAGAGCAGCACGCGCGCCGCCTCGCCGCGCGGCGAGTCGAGGCCGCCGTCGCGGTCGAGGAGCAGTCGGGCGTCGTCGCGTGCCGTCCCGATCAGCCGCGCGGTGCGCTCGGGGTCGGCCAAGCGGAACGCCGCCTCCCCCGCCTGACGGGTGCCGAGGATTTCGCCCGCGCCGCGCAGCTTGAGGTCCTCCTCGGCGATGACGAAGCCGTCGTTGGTCGCGCGCATCAGGGCGAGCCGGGCGCGCGCCGTCTCAGACACGACGTCGCCGCGCAGCAGGATGCAGACCGACGCCCCAGCCCCGCGCCCGACCCGGCCGCGCAGCTGGTGGAGCTGAGCGAGGCCGAAGCGCTCGGCCGCCTCGACGATCATCAGCGTCGCGTTGGGCACGTCGACGCCGACCTCGATCACCGTCGTCGCGACCAGCAGCTGCAGTCGACCGGCGGCAAAGGCGGCCATCGTCGTGTCCTTGTCGGGCCCCTTCATCCGGCCGTGGACCAGCCCGACCGTGTCGCCGAAGCGCGCCCGCAGCATCGCCGCGCGGGTGGTCGCCGCCGCCTCGTCGCCGATCTCGCTGCCCTCGACCAGCGGGCAGACCCAGTAGGCCTGGCCGCCGCCGGCGAGGTGGCGCGCGAGCCCGGCGACGACGTCCTCGACGCGGCCGGCAGCGACGACGCGCGTGTCGATCGCCTGACGGCCCGGTGGCAGCTCGTCGAGCTTCGACACGTCCATCTCGCCGTAAGCGGTCAGCGCCAGTGTTCGCGGGATCGGCGTCGCGGTCATCACCAGCAGGTGCGGCGGGGTGGCGGCCTTGGCGCTGAGCATCAGCCGCTGGTTGACGCCGAACTTGTGCTGCTCGTCGACCACGACCAGCCCGAGGTCGCGGTAGGCGACGGCCTCCTGGAAGATCGCGTGGGTGCCGACCAGGATGTCGACCGTTCCCGCCGCCAGTCCGTCGAGCACCGCCGCCCGCTCACGGCCCTTGTCGCGGCCGGTCAGCAGCGCGACGCGGACCGGCAGGTCGCCGAGCAGTTCGGCGAGCTTCGCCGCGTGCTGACGGGCGAGGATCTCGGTCGGGGCGAGGAACGCGGCCTGCGCGCCGCTCTCGACCGCGGTCACCATCGCGCATAGCGCGACGAGCGTCTTGCCCGCGCCGACGTCGCCCTGCAGCAGGCGCAGCATCGGGGCCGACTGTTCGAGGTCGCCGCGGATTTCCTCCACCGTCCGCCGCTGTGCGCCGGTCAGCGGCCACGGCAGGGCCTTGACCAGCCTGGCCGTCAGTTCGCCCGTCCCCGGCAGCGGCCGGCCGCGCCGCCGCCTGGTATTGCCGCGCACCAGCAGCAGCGCCAGCTGGTTGGCGAGCAGTTCGTCGTAGGCCAGCCGGTCGGGCGCGCCCTCGCCACGCAGCGCGTGCGCCGCGGCGAGCGCCGCGCGCCACGGCGGCCAGCGGTATTTCGCCAGCACGCTCGGCTCGATCCATTCGGGCAGTTCGGGCGCGCGCTCGAGCGCCGCGGCGACCAGCGCGCCCATCCGCCGGTTGGTCAGCCCCTCGGTCAGGCCATAGACCGGTTCGCGCGGCGGGATCGTGTTCGCCTGAGCCGGAGGCACGACGAAGTCGGGGTGCGCCATCTGCAGCGACTGGCCGTAGCGGTCGAGCCGGCCCGAGATGACCCGTGGCTCGCCGATCGGCAGCAGCTTCTTGGCGTACGCCCCGCCCTGCCCGAAATAGACGAGGTCGATCCAGGTGTTCGCACTGTCGGCCGCCCGGACGCGGAACGGCGCGCGCGGGGAACCGGCGTCGTAGCTCAGCGGCGTCACCGTGACGGTGATCGTCCGATCGACGTACGCCTCGTCGAGCACCGGCAGCGCGACGCGCTCGATCGCCATCACCGGCAGGTGGAAGATCAGGTCGATCGCCCGCGTCAGCTTGAGCCGCCCGAGCTGGCGCGCCAGTGTCGCACCCACCCCCTTCAGGGCAGCGACCTCGGCGAACAGCGGGTTGAGCAAGGCGGGGCGCATGGCTATGTGTCCGGCTTAGACGAACGCGCTCCCCGGGTGAACCGGCGGGCGCGCTTTGGCGTTTGGAGTAGCTCGCACCGATGGACGATCTCGATTTCCGCCAGCGCCGCCTCGCCTTTCGCGCGTGGCACCGCGGCACGCGCGAGGCCGACCTGATGATCGGCGGCTTCGCCGACCGCCACGCCGCGAGCTGGGGCCTTGCCGAAATCGACTGGTTCGAGGCGCTGCTCGAACAGCAGGACGTCGACATCATGGCGTGGGCCATCGGCAAGGCCCCGGTTCCCGAACGGTTCCGGGGCGCGCAGATGGAAGCGATGCAGCGGCTGGATTACATCGCAAAGGCGATGCGTTGATCGACTTCCGCCATCTCGCCACCGCGCGCGAGTCGCTGACGCTCGCGGGCTGCGTCGCGGGCTATACACCGTGGCTGATGGCCGACGTCGCGCGCGCGGCGAAAGGCCGGGCGGTGTTCGTCGCCGCCGACGACGCGTCGGCCCGGGCAATGCTCGACGCGGTGACGTACTTCGCGCCGGAACTCGATACCATCTATTTCCCGGCGTGGGACTGCCTGCCGTACGACCGCGCGTCGCCGTCGATGCGGGTGTCGAGCGACCGGCTGGCGGCGCTGGCCGCGCTGAGCCGGCCGACCGATAAGGCGCAGCTGCTCGTCACCACGGTAAACGCGATGCTGCAGCGGACATTGAAGCCCGCGCGCATCGCCGACCTGACCGCCGAGATCAAGCCCGGCGCGCGGATCGACCGCGACAGGCTGGCCGCAATGCTGACGGCCAACGGCTATGTCCGCACCGACACGGTGTTCGAGGCGGGCGAATACGCCGTCCGCGGCGGCCTGCTCGACCTGTTCGCTGCCGGTGACAGCCACGCCCTGCGCCTCGACTTCTTCGGCGACGAGATCGAGACCGTTCGCCGCTTCGACCCGGCGACGCAGCGGACGGTCGAGACGGCGAAGGGCTTCACCCTGCTGCCGGTCAACGAGGTGCTGCTCGACGAGGCGACGATCAAGGCGTTCCGCGCCGGCTATCTCGCGGCGTTCGGCGCGGCGGCGACCGGCGACCCGCTGTACGAGGCGATGTCCGACGGGCGGCGGCTGGCCGGCATGGAACACTGGCTGCCGCTGTTCGAGCCCGGCCTCGCGACGCTGTTCGACTATCTGGGCGACGGTGCCGTCGTCGTCCGCGAGGCCGGCGCCGACCAGGCGGCCGAGGCGCGGCTCGAGGCGATCGCCGACTATTTCGACAATCGCCAGGCGGCGCTCAGCGCCAAGAAGGGCAGCTATCGCCCGCTGCCGACCGACGCGCTGTACCTGAGCCGCGACGAGTGGACCGGGCTGCTCGCCGGCGCCAAGGCGCACCTGACCTCGCCCTTCCCGGTGCCCGACGGCACGCGCCGGACGATCGACTGCGAGACGACGCAGCCGCGCGACTTCACCCCCGAGCGGACGGCCCAGTCCAACGTCTACGAGGCGGTCAAGGGCCACATCGACGATCTGCGCGAGGCCAAGCAGCGCATCATCCTCGCCAGCTACTCGAACGGTTCGCGCGAGCGGCTGAGCGGGCTGCTGTCCGACCATGGCGTGACGAAGATCGCGTCCGCCGATTCGTGGCAGGAGGCGCTGGGCATCGCCGCCGACGGCCGCGTCGCGCTGACCGTCGTTCCGCTCGACCACGGCTTCAGCCAGCGTGACGTCGCCGTCCTGACCGAACAGGACATGCTCGGCGACCGCCTCGTCCGTCGCCGGCGCAGCGCCAAGAAGGCCGACGCCTTCATGGCCGAGCTGGCGATGCTGACGCCGGGCGACCTGCTCGTCCACAAGGACCACGGCATCGGCAAGTACGAAGGCCTGTTCGCGGTCGACATCGGCGCTTCCAAGGATACTCGGGCCCCGCACGACTGCGTCATGCTGAGCTACGGCGGCGGCGACAAGCTCTACGTCCCGGTCGAGAACATCGACGTCCTGTCGCGCTACGGCAGCGAATCCGAAGGCGTCGCGCTCGACAAGCTCGGCGGCGTCGCGTGGCAGGCGCGCAAGAGCCGGATGAAGGAGCGCATCCGCGAGATCGCCGGCGAGCTGATGGCGACCGCCGCCGCCCGCGCGCTGCGCGAGGCCGACGCCGCCGTGCCCGATCCGCAGGGCTATGCCGAGTTCGCCGACCGCTTCCCATACAGCGAGACCGACGACCAGTTGAAGGCGATCGACGACGTGATGACCGACCTCGCCAGCGGCCGGCCGATGGACCGGCTGGTGTGCGGCGACGTCGGCTTCGGCAAGACCGAGGTCGCGCTGCGCGCCGCCTATGCCGCCGCGCTCTCCGGCCAGCAGGTCGCCATCGTCTGCCCGACGACGCTGCTCGCCCGCCAGCACTTCGCCGGCTTTCGCGACCGCTTCGCCGGCCTGCCGGTCGAGGTCCGCCAGCTGTCGCGCCTCGTCACCGCCAAGGAGGCGGCCGACACCCGCGAGCGTCTCGCCGACGGCACCATCGACATCGTCGTCGGCAC
>CAHJWP010000182.1 GCA_903642255.1 Sphingomonadaceae bacterium
GGCCTGCCCCATCATCGGCCCGACGCCACCCATCTGGAACATCAGCCACTGGAGCACGCGGCTCCGCCCGGCGGCGTTGGTCGGCATCAACCGGCCCGTCTTTTCAGCAAGATAGATCAGGATCGCGCCCGACTCGAACACCGCAAACCCGTCGTCGACAATGGCGGGGATGCGGCCGTTGGGACAGATGTCGAGGAACCACGGCTGCTTCTGCTCGCCCGCGGTCAGGTCGATGCGGTGGACGTCGTAGGCGAGGCCGAGTTCCTCCAGCGCGACGGACACCTTGTAGCCGTTGGGCGTTGCCGCGGTGTAGAGCGTCAGCGTCATGGTCGTCTCCGTTCAGGCCGTGTCTAGCAGGCGTCCGCTATGCCGCCCAGCATCGCCACGGAGCCCATCATGCGCCGCCTGCCTGCTACCGTCTTTCTCGTCGCGTTGATCCTCGACTCGCTGCCCGCCACCGCTGCGCCGCCGATTACGGGAACATGGCGCAACCCCGCCGGCAGCGTCGAGGTGGCGATGGCCCCGTGCGGCGCGCGGCTGTGCGGAACCGTCGTCTGGGCGAACGACCGGGCGAAGGACGACGCGGCGAATGGCGGCACCGACCGGCTGGTCGGGACGCAGCTGTTCCGCGGCCTCGAAACCGACGGTCCGGGACACTGGTCGGGCGAGGTGTTCGTCCCCGACCTCGGCCGGACGGTGGCGGGGACGCTCGAACTGGTCGACGCGGGGACCCTCGAGGTCGCCGGCTGCGTCGTGCCGGGCCTGCTCTGCCAAAACCAGACGTGGACGAGGGTTGTTGGGCGGCGGTAGGTGAACGGCTAAAGACCGACATCGCGCCTACCTACCCGCCGATGTTCATTCGATCTTCCGCTGCTGGGACAAGCCCGGAGTTGCCGCGTCGGCGGCGTAACTTCGTATTCTTCACTGCTACGCGCTGTACGGCAACCGAGATGAGCTGTCGGTAGACTCGTCATCGGCGTTTTGTCAGCCCGACGACCAGTCCTGAAGCCGCGCCGGCATCGCACGCGCGGTTGAGAAAGAGCAGCGCCCAGGTGGCGACTGATGACGAGTCTAACCTGGGGTCGGGGCTGTAGGATAGGTCGTGCCTCGCCGAGAGTGGCGCTGGTGCCGGTCCGCCCACGTCGTTACGCCGGAGGATTGCTGCTGTGCCGCCACTTTGACCCCTTTTAGCCCCGAGGGTGAAAGTGCCCGTGCAGCGCGACCGCTGTCGCCCGGCTGATGCCTGGAGCCTTCTCCAAATCCTCCAGCGTCGCCCCCCGCACGGCGCGGCTGGTGCCGAAGTGCATCAGCAGCGCCCGCTTCCGCGCCGGACCGATCCCGGGGACGTCGTCGAGCGGGTTGGCGACGATCGCCTTCGACCGCTTGGCCCGGTGAGCGCCGATGGCGAAGCGGTGCGCCTCGTCGCGCAGCCGCTGGAGGAAGAACAGCACGGGCGAGTTCGGCGGCAGGGTCAGCTCGCCGCCGTTCGGCAGATAGAAGGTTTCGCGCCCGGCGTTGCGGTCGGGGCCCTTCGCCACCCCGACGACGCAGACGTTGTGCACGCCCAGCTCACCCATCACCTCAAGGACGGCGTTGAGCTGCCCGCGACCGCCGTCGATCAGCAGCAGGTCGGGCCAGTCGCCCCCCGTCCGGTCGGGGTCCTCGTGCTCGAGCCGGGCGAAGCGGCGACCGAGCATCGCCTTCATCATGCCGAAGTCGTCGCCCGGCGTGATCGCCGCGCCGCCGACCTGCGCGTCCTTCATGTTGAACTTGCGGTAGGCGTTCTTGCGAAAGCCCTCGGGCCCGGCGACGATCATCGCGCCGAGCGCGTTGGTCCCCATGATATGGCTGTTGTCGTAGACCTCGACGCGCTGGGGCGCGCTGCTCAGGTCGAATACCTCGGCCAGTTCCGCCAGGAGCTTGCCCTGCGTCGTCGATTCCGCCAGTCGGCGGTCGAGCGCTTCGACGGCATTGCGCTGCGCCTGCTCGATCAGCCGCCTGGCCGATCCCCGCTGCGGCGCACGCAAGGCGACGCGCTTGCCGGCGCGTTCCGACAGGGCGTCGGCCATCAGGTCGTTCTCGGCCAGCGTCCGGTCGAGCAGGACCTCGCGCGGCACCGGCACATCGTCGTAGAACTGGGCGAGGAAGGCCGCCAGCACCTCGTCCTCCGACACGTCGGCGGTATGCGCCGGGAAGAAGGCGCGGTGGCCCCAGTTCTGGCCGCCGCGGATGAAGAACACCTGGATGCACATCGTCCCGGCGCGGCAGGCGAGCGCGATGACGTCGGCGTCCTTGGCGTCGTCGCCAGCGTTGATCGCCTGGCTGCCCTGGATGTAGGTCAGCGCGCGCAGCCGGTCGCGAACCACCGCGGCGCGCTCGAAGTCCATGCTCGCGGCGGCCGCCTCCATCTGGCCGCCGAGCTTGCGCTGCACCTCCTGGCTGCGGCCCGACAGGAAGCCCTTGGCGTCGTCGACCAGCTCGGCATAGGCGGCGGTGTCGATCCGCCCGACGCACGGGGCCGAACAGCGCTTGATCTGGTGGAGCAGGCACGGCCGCGAGCGGTTGGCGAAGAAGCTGTCGGAGCACGACCGCAGCAGGAACACCTTCTGCAGCGCGTTCAATGTCGTGTTGACCGCCCCAGCGCTGGCGAACGGGCCGTAGAAGATGCCCTTGCCGACGCGCGCGCCGCGGTGCTTGGCGATGCGCGGGAAGGCGTGGTCCTCGCGCAGGAAGATGAACGGGAAGCTCTTGTCGTCGCGCAGCAGGACGTTGTACGCCGGGCGGAAGCGCTTGATCAGCTGCGCCTCGAGCAGCAGCGCCTCGCTCTCCGAGTTGGTCGTGACGATCGTCATGCCCCGCGTCTGGGCGACCATCCGCTGCAGCCGGCGGGGCAGGCGAGTGACCTGCGTGTAGTTCGTCACCCGGCTCTTGAGCGCCCGCGCCTTGCCGACGTAGAGCACGTCGCCGCCGCTATCGAGCATCCGGTAGACGCCGGGCCGGGCAGGCAGGGTACGCAGCACGTTGCGGATCGCCGCCACCCCGGCATCGAGGTCGGGCGTGTCGCGACCCTTGACAGTGAAGGTCGCCGCCTCCTCAGAAAAGCGGTCGCGGGTCGTCGCTTCGGGGTCGAGGGGGCGGTCGGCGGGGGTGCGCATCGGACCCGCTATCTAGGCGCGGCGGCGGGACGGCTCAAGCCGCGAGGTCGGCGTGAAGATGAACAGCATATGAAGTAAGCGCCCGCGACGGCATTTCGCGGCAGCCAATCCTATGGAAGTTCACGCGAAGTTCACGCCCGCGAGAGTGTTCTTCGAGTTCTCTCTCCCGCGAACCACGCGGTCGGCTGTCCAGTGCCGGCCCGCGTAGGTGAAACCTCACACGAATGACCGCGAAAGTGAGGTTTCGTAGCGCCGGTTGTGCCCGGCCGTTGAGGCACAATCCGCTCGGCACAGGTGCTGATCAAGGTCGAGCATGCCGACGTTCACGGCGACGCCAGGCGTGCACGCACGGCGTCGCCTTGCGGATCAGGGCGGCTTGCGGGGGGGCGCCAGCCGCCGCCCAAAGCCTTGTAGAGCTGGACGACCGCATTGAGCTGATCAGTCCGGGTCTGCGCCTGGTCGAGCTGAGCGACGAGGAGCTGGCGGCGGGCATCAATCTGGTTGAAGTACGGGTCATAACCAGCCTTGAACCGGCGTACGGAAACATCGACCACCTTCTGCTGGGCGTCGACCTCGGCGTCGACAGAGCGGCGGATTTCGCTCATCCGGCTCGCCTGCGCCAGCCCGTCCTCCACCTCGCGGAACGCGGTCAGGACGGTGCCGCGGAAGGCGTAGGCCGCCGCGTCGCGCTGGGCGGCGGCGCGGCCGGCAGCGGCGCGGCGACGGCCGGAGTCGAAGATCGGGGCCAGGGCGGTGCTGGCGAACAGATAGGTGGGGATCGCAGCCTGCAGCAGGTCCGCCACGGTTTCCGCATAGTTGGCGCTGAGCCCGATGGTCGGCAGCATGGCCCGCCGCGCGGCGCTCAGCGAGTGATCGGCGGCCACGACCTGGTCCTCCGCCGCCGCAATGTCGGGGCGCTGCTGCAGCAGCGCGGCGGGCAGCGTCGTCGGAATGGGCGGCGGCGTCAGCGCATCGAGGCCGCCCGGGGCGCGGAGAATGGCCGCGGGCGACGAACCGGTGAGCACGCTGAGTGCGTTCTCCTGCTGTGCTACGGCCAGCGCGGCCTGAGCGACCAGCTTGGCGGTCGAGGCGTACTCGCCCTGCGCTTCGCGCAGCTCGACGACGGAGGCATACCCAGCATCGACGCGGCGCTGGGCAAAGTGGATCGATTCGGCGCGGCTCTCCAGGGTATTGCGGGCGACCTCCAGCCGCGCCTCCAGCCCCGCCAAAGTAACGTAGGCCGAGGCCGTGGCGCTCGCGACGGTTAGGCGCACGGCGTCGCGCGTCGCCTGTGAGCCGAGCAGCTCGGCACGGGCGGCGGCGTCGGCTTGGGCGAGCCTACCGAACACGTCGAAGTCCCAGCTGAGGTCGGCCGCTACCTTGTCGCCGTTCGCCGTCACTGGGCCGATCACCTCGAGCTCGCGGATGCGGCCACCTTCGTTCTGCAGGTCGAGCTCGGGGCCGCGCTGGGCCCTGGCGAAGCGCTCGGCGGCGCGGGCTTCGGCCACGCGCGCCACGGCCTGGCCGAGGTCGGCGTTGTGTGCCAGCGCCCGTTCGACCGCCGCGTCGAGGAACGGGTCGCCGAAAGCGCCACCACTGCGGGTCGACCAATGCCTCGGCGGTCGCGGGCGCGGATGTCCGCCATGCTGCGGGCGGCGCGATCCCGGCGTCGGGCGGCAGGAGCGGACGCGGACCCATGCAGGCGGCGACGCCGACGCCCAGTGCCGCGACGGCGGCCGCA
>CAHJWP010000183.1 GCA_903642255.1 Sphingomonadaceae bacterium
GGCACCAAGGCGTTCGTCGCGGTGATGGTCGGCGGCTGGGGCGCGGCGGGCGGGTTCATCGGCATCGTCATGGGCGGCTGGCTGTCCGACCGCGCCAAGCGCTGGCGGCCGGCGGGGCGCATCCTCGTCGCGCTGCTCGCGGTGGTGGTGCCGGCGCCCTTCCTCGTCCTCATGGTGTCGACCGCCGACGTCCGCCTGTTCTACCTGTTCTACGTGCCGGTCGCGCTGTTCGGCAGCGTCTATGTCGGCATCGCCGCGGCGACGACGCAGGACCTCGTCCTGCCGCGGATGCGCGGCGCGGCGACGGCGACCTATTTCCTCGGCACGACGCTCGTCGGGCTCGGCCTCGGCCCCTATTTCGCCGGCGCGGTGTCGAAGGTGACGGGCAGCCTCGCGACGGGCATCGTTTCGCTGCTCGTCGCCGCGCCGGTGACGCTGACGTGCCTGACGCTCGTCTATCGCTGGCTGCCGGCGGCCGAGGCGACGCGCGTGCCGCGCGCCCGGGTCGCCGGCGAAGTCATCTAGGAGAAACGCAATGAAGATCGCAGACCTGTTTTCCGTCGCCGGCAAGGTCGTCGTCGTCACCGGCGGCAGCCGCGGCATCGGCGAGATGATCGCCCGCGCCTATGTCGAGAACGGCGCGCGGGTCTACATCACCGCGCGCAACGCTGCGGTCTGCGACGGGCTGGCCGCCGAGCTGTCGAAGTACGGCGAGTGCTTCTCGATCCCCGCCGACCTCGCCAAGATGAGCGAGATCGAGCGGTTCGGCGCCGAACTCGAGGCGCGGGAAAGCCGGATCGACGTCCTGTTCAACAACGCCGGCGCGAGCTGGGGAGCCGAGTTCGACACCTTCCCCGAAAGCGGCTGGGACAAGGTCATGGATTTAAACGTCAAGTCGGTGTTCTTCCTGACGCAGCGGCTGGTCAGATTGCTCGAGGCCGGGGCGAGCGCCGACGACTTCGCCCGCGTCATCAACATCGGCTCGATCGACGGGATGCACGTCAGCGGCATCGAAACGTACAGCTATGCCGCGTCGAAGGCCGGCGTCCTCCATCTGACGCGGATGATGGCGAAGAATCTCGCCGCCCGCCACATCGCGGTCAACGCCATCGCGCCGGGCTATTTCCCGTCGAAGATGACCGCCGGCATCCCCGAGGAGTGGGCCGCGGAATCGGTCCGGCAGACGCCGATGAAGCGGATCGGCAACGCCGACGACATGGGCGGGCTGGCGATCTACCTCGGGTCGAAGGCGAGCGGCTTCGTGTGTGGCGCGGTGATCGCGGTCGACGGGGGGTATGCGACGACGGCGTGAAGCCTCGCGGCGCGTGGGGACGATCAAATTTCGGGCAGCTTTTGCCGCACGAGGGACAAAAACCGGTTGAATTCCTTTCGCAGGTGCGAAATCCCCCGTTCACCGGCTCGCACGACCCTGCTACGCTCGCCCTCAAGGGTGGACCGCGCCAAGTGAAAAAAGTCGAAGCCGTCATCAAGCCGTTCAAGCTCGACGAGGTGAAGGAGGCGCTTCACGAGGTCGGCGTCAGCGGCATCACCGTCACCGAGGCCAAGGGCTTCGGCCGCCAGAAGGGCCACACCGAACTCTACCGCGGTGCCGAGTACGTCGTCGACTTCCTGCCCAAGGTCCGTCTCGAGGTCGTCGTCGACGACGACCAGGCCGACCGCGTGGTTGAAGCCATTGCGAACGCCGCTCGGACCGGCCGCATCGGCGACGGCAAGATCTTCGTCAGCACGATCGACGCCGCTGTCCGCATTCGCACCGGCGAGCGCGACAGCGATGCGATTTGACCCGCACAATCCATCTTGAACCTTAACTAATTTCCCCGCGACACCGGGGAGACCATCCACGTCTGCAAGGGGAACCCACATGGCCGAGACCGCAGCATCCGTCATCGCGATGATCAAGGAGAAGGAGATCGAGTGGGTCGACCTCCGTTTCACCGACCCCAAGGGCAAGTGGCAGCACCTGACGATGGTCGCAGGCGTCGTCGACGAGGACATGCTGTCCGACGGCTTCATGTTCGACGGCAGCTCGATCGACGGCTGGAAAGCGATCAACGAGTCCGACATGATCCTTCAGCCCGACCTCGACGCGACCTACATCGACCCGTTCTCGGCCACCCCGATGCTCATCCTGATCTGCGACATCGTCGAGCCGTCGACCGGCCAGCTGTACGACCGCGATCCCCGCAGCACCGCCAAGCGCGGCGAGGCGTACCTCAAGTTGACCGGCATCGGCGACACGATCTACATCGGGCCGGAAGCCGAGTTCTTCGTGTTCGATGACGTCCGCTTCAAGCTCGGCTACAACGTCGGCTCCTATGAACTCGACGACATCGAGCTGCCGACCAACACCAACACCAAGTACGACGAAGGCAACATGGGCCACCGTCCGCGGGTCAAGGGCGGCTATTTCCCCGTCGCCCCCGTCGACAGCGCCGTCGACCTGCGCGCCGAGATGGTCTCGACGATGCTCGAGATGGGCCTGCCGTGCGACAAGCACCACCACGAGGTCGCCGCCGCGCAGCACGAGCTCGGCCTGACCTACGGCACGCTGACGACGACCGCCGATCGCATGCAGGTCTACAAGTACGTCGTCCACCAGGTCGCCCACGCCTATGGCAAGACGGCGACGTTCATGCCCAAGCCGATCAAGGACGACAACGGCAGCGGCATGCACACCCATCTGTCGATCTGGAACGGCAGCACGCCGCTGTTCGCCGGCGACGGCTACGCCGGCCTGTCGGAGACGGCGCTCTACTTCATCGGCGGCATCATCCGCCACGCCAGGGCGTGCAACGCCTTCACCAACCCGTCGACCAACAGCTACAAGCGGCTGGTCCCCGGCTTCGAGGCTCCGGTGCTGCTGGCATACAGCAGCCGCAACCGGAGCGCGTCGTGCCGCATCCCCTACGGCACCGGCGGCAAGTCGAAGCGCGTCGAGGTCCGCTTCCCCGACGCGATGGCCAACCCGTATCTGTGCTACACCGCGCTGCTGATGGCCGGGCTCGACGGCATCGAGAACAAGATCCACCCCGGCGCGCCGATGGACAAGAACCTGTACGACCTGCCGCCGCGCGAACTGAAGAAGGTCCCGACGGTGTGCGCGTCGCTGCGGGAAGCGCTGGGCGCGCTCGACCGCAGCCGCGCCGTGTTCACCAAGGGCGGGGTGTTCACCGACGACCAGATCAGCTCGTACATCGAGCTGAAGATGCACGACGTCCTGCGCTGGGAGATGACGCCGGCGCCGGTGGAATTCGATATGTATTACAGCTCGTAAGCGGCCTGCGGCTAACGGAGGATTGCTCTCCGCAATCGTCCGTTAGCCGCGGACTCGCGTCGAGCCCGGCCGGCGGGGCGGCGGCACAGAGCCGCCGAACCCGTCCGACGTGAAGCGGCGGCTTTGCCGACCGCGGTGCTTACACTTCTGGCTCGTCCAACGTATCGGCAGCGCTGCGCTTGGTTCGTGTACGGCCGGACTTTCGAGGCTTCTCCACCACCGGTGGATACGAGAGCTTTACTCGAAGTACGATGCCTCTGGACTCCCGACCTTCACCTGTTATGCGATCGATCCGACTGCTGACACTCGTGCCATTATCCATGTCACCGCCGATCCAACGTGCACGATCGCTGCTCAAGTAGCCGACCGTCTCACCGCGTATAGAGGCGATACGCACTGCCATCTCGTCGTGCGGGTTTTCAGGCTCTCGAATGAACGTCACCAGTTCACCGGGCGAGCAACGCCTAATCTCCTTCTGATAGTGCGACTCGCCAGCGATGTTTAGGCTGAACCAATTCTCCCACTGCGACTTTGTGTGATCGTAAGGCTCTTCAGCTAGTCGGAAATCGTTCCTCAAGCCAGCTTGGCGTAACCCTAAGAGCCACCAAATTGCTACAAGTACCGTAGCTACCAATACAATAACCATCATTGTGCCCTACAACCCCACCATCTTTCTGAGCACCGCATTCGCCCGCGTCTGCCACCCTGGCCCCGTAGCGCGCAGCCGCTCGACGACCTCGGGGTCAAGCCGCAGCGACACCAGCCGCTTGCGCGTCTCCGACGGCGGTCGCCCGCGTCGGACCAGCGTCGCGCCATCGTAGACGTCCGCCCCGGCGAACCACTCCGCCATCAGCGGCGGCGCGTCGTCGGGGTCAATCCAGGGTTCGGGCGAAGTCGCGTCGTTCATAGCGGTCGGCCTTTCGCATCGAGATGATCCGGCGGGTCGCGTCGCGCTCGGTCCAGACGACCACCACGACCTCGTCGCGCAGCACACCGACGGTGATCAGCCGCTCCTCATCGTAGAGTGGCCGTTCGTCGCGGCGGGTGACGTGCCGCCCGGCGAAGACGATGCCGGCATCGGCGAAGTCCAAGCCGCGCTGCGCGATCGTCACAGCGCGCTTGTTGGCGTCGTAAGTGATCCGCACCGCCGGCCCCCGCCGACTATCTAACCCATGGGCCGGCGGGGGTCAATATTCGTAGCTACGTTTTATCACCCGAACCGCGGCTGCCCGTTGCTCGACCCCAGCCCGCCGTCGACCGGCAGCACGACGCCCGTGACGAACCGCGCGTCGTCGCTGGCGAGGAAGGCGATGACGCTCGCCACCTCGTCGGGCTCCGCGCCGCGGCCCAGCGGAATGCGCTCGGCGAACTTCGCCATCAGCTCGGCGTTGTCGGTCATGCCGGCGGTCATCTCGGTGAGCGTCAGGCTCGGCGCGACGGCGTTGACGCGGACGCCGTGGTGGCCGTTGTCGAGGGCGAGGGCGTGGACGAGGTTGACCAGCCCGCCCTTCGACGCGTTGTAGGCGACCGCGCCCCAGTCGCCGCCGAGCCCCGAGACCGAGGCGGTGGCGACGATGTTGCC
>CAHJWP010000184.1 GCA_903642255.1 Sphingomonadaceae bacterium
CGGTGCCGGGCGTGACGGCGGCCACGGCAAACACGGCGGCGATCGCGGCGGCGAGCAGCGGCGGCCACGTCCGGCCGAACGCCGCTTGCCGCCCCCCGAACCACCACAACGCGAGCCCGACGAGCAGCGCCCCGCCCAGCCCCGCCGTCATGCCCGCGACCCCTGCCTGCCGCCCGAGGAGCCACGCCAGCCCCAGCGCTGTGAGGAACATCGGCACGCTCAGCAGGTGGCGGAAGGTGGCCATCCACGCGCCGGGCTTCGGCAGGCGGCGGCGCAGCGCCGGCACGAAGCCGATGGCGAGGAACGGCAGCGCGAGGCCCAGCCCCAGCCCGGCGAAGACCAGCAGCCCGGCGACCGGCGGTAGGACGAGCGCTGCGCCAAGCGCCGCTGCCATGAACGGCCCCGTGCACGGCGTCGCGACGAAGGCGGCGAGCGCGCCGGTCCAGAAACTGCCCGCGGCACCGGGCTTCGCCGCAAGGGCCTCGCCGCCGCCGAACGCCCCGAGCTCGAACAGCCCGGCAAGGTTGAGCGCGATCGCCGTCACCAGCACCAGCAGCCCGGCGACAACGCGCGGGTTCTGCAGCTGGAAGCCCCAGCCGACCGCATCGCCCGCCGCGCTCAGCGCGAGCACGACGCCACCCAGCGCGACGCACACCGCGATCACTCCCGCCGCATAGGCCAGCGCATCGCGCCGCGCCGCCGCCGGTGTCGCGCCGCCCTTGGCGAGGCTCAGCGCCTTGAGGCTGAGGATCGGAAACACGCACGGCATGACGTTGAGGACGACGCCGCCGGCGATGGCCAGCAGCAGGGCCGAGGCGAACAGCGCGACTAGGCTACTGCTTTCCGCTGCGCCGGTCGCTCCGAGCGCGCCGCCCGCGGCAGGAACCATCCCCGGCCGCGCGTCGAGCGCATAGCCGGTGACGCTGCCGCCGCGCTCGATGCGCAGGACGCCGCCGACCACGGTCGGCACTGCGGCTGCTGCGCCCGGTGTCGCCGCCGCCGCCTTGGTTTCGATCCGCAGGTCCGCCCCGGCGATGGTCACCGTCTGCGGGCTGGGATAGTCGACCGTGCCGTCGGCGGCGGGGAAGAAGTATGCGCGGGTGACGCTCGCCGGGTCGGGTACCGCCACGGCAAGCGCAAAGCGGCCGTGGTCGACGGCGAAGCGGGCATTGGGGAGCGGCGTCGGTAGGGCGGCGACCGCGGCGGCGACGCGCGGATCGGGCTTGGCGTCGGCGTCGAGCCGCAGCGTCGCGCTCTCGGGCACACACATCTCGGCGGTGCAGACGAGATAGTCGAGCTTGAGCCCGATCGCTCCGCCGGGGCCGCCGACCGTCGTCACCAGCGTCGTCGGCTTCTCGTAGACGTAGTTCATCAGCCCCGACACCAGCAGCGTCCCCGGCACCGGGAAGCGCAGCGGCGCGGCCGTTGCGCCGGAGGCGAGCGTCCACGTCGCTTTCGGCGCGAACCCCGCCTCGCCCGGATTCGACCAATACGAGTGCCACCCGGGCTTGGGGGTGAGGACGATGCCGACGGTGCGGGCACCGCTCGCGGCGGGCGCGGCGGCGATCAGCTCGACCCGCGTGTTCGGATTGTCGACCACCGCCTGTGCGGCGAGCGGCGTGGCAAGGACGAGCGCGAGCAGGGCGAGGAGACGGCGGACCATGGCGCTGTCCTAGGCGCAGCCGCGCGCCTGCGCCACGGGATCGTTCGCCGCGTCGCTCACGTCCCCGGCATCGCCGCGAACGCCGTCAGTCCCGGCGGGAGGACGACCCAGTCGGGCCGGTCGCGCGTGTAGATCGCGATGGCCGGCACGAACGCCGCGGGGTCGTCGAGCGTCCCGGCATAGACGGTGTGGCGCGTATCGACGCCGACGATGCCGCCGAAGACGAGGCTGCCGCACGCCGGGCAGAAGTTCCGCACCGCTTCGCTGCCGCGGGCGCTGGGCGACACGAACTGCCGCGCCGG
This sequence comes from Sphingomonadaceae bacterium, assembly GCA_903642255.1. Classification (GTDB taxonomy): domain Bacteria; phylum Pseudomonadota; class Alphaproteobacteria; order Sphingomonadales; family Sphingomonadaceae; genus Polymorphobacter_B. The sequence goes on from CAHJWP010000184.1 coordinate 1,966, forward strand.
CCCGGTGATCGTCAGGTCGGCGGCGGCGAACCCCATGAAGGGCACGAACCCCGACCCTGACGCGCGGCGGCAGTCGGCGCAGCAGCAATAGCCGGCGATCGTGGGGCTCGCGGCGGCGGTGTAGCGCAGCGCGCCGCACAGGCAGCCGCCGGTGAGCGGGGTCACCGCCCGAACTGGGCGAGCCACGTCACCAGCCGCGTCGCCAGCGCGATCCGCATGTCGGAGAAGCTGTGGTCGGTCGGCAGCGTCGCGGTGTCGAGGTGCTTCGCGCCCGCGCGCCGCGCCGCGGTCGCCGCCGCCTCGGCCATGAAGCCGATGCCGCGCGATGCGCCGATCAGCGCCAGGGGCCGCCCGGCGAGCGCCGGCATCGTCGCGACCAGATCGAGCGGCGGGCCGGCGGCGGCGACCTCGGCCATGATCTTGTCCTCGCTCGTGCCGGCGAGCGGGGCCATGTCGCCGCGCACCTCGCCGGTCAGGAACGACTCCCGCTGCGCCGGGTCGGTGAAGCTGCGCCCGATGGCGGCGAAGTCGGCGGGGTCGATCAGGAACGCGCCGATCACCGCGGGATCGTCGGCGGCGACGCGCGCGGCGATGATCCCGCCCATGCTGTGCCCGGCGACGGCGACCCGCGCGGGGTCGACCCCGAACCGGGCGACCGCTGCCGGCGATCGCAGCCACGCCAGCGCGGCGGCCGCGTCCCCGGCGCAATGGGCGAAGGAGAACGCCCCCGGGCTGCCCCACGAGCCGCGGTAGTGGAAGGTCAGGACGTTCCACCCGGCTCGCCGCGCCGCCTGGGCGAGGTCGAGGTTCTGCTCGTTGCCCGGAAAGCCGTGGAGCAGGAGCAGCGTCGGATGCGGCCCGGCTCCGGCAGCGGTATAGACCACGGCGTTCAGCGCGCCGTCGCCCGACGGGATGACGGCCGCGACCAGCGTTGCCGGGTGGGCGGCGTCGGGGGCGGGGTCGGCGGTCACGGCGACCGGCGGGGTGGCAGCAAGCGCCGGGCTGGCGAGGAGCAGGGCGAGTACGATCAGCCGCATGGTGGTTCCCCCGGTTGCGGCTCGCGTCGTGCGACGGAGCGGGGGGATTGGCAACCGCGAAGATGAACAAGTATACGAAGTAAGCGCCCACGCACGTGCTTTTCACGGGCGGCACCGTGGCTGACACGCCGGGCCACGCGGTCTGTGCGGCCCGTTTTCTACCGAAGTTCACGCGAAGTTCCGCCCACGCGCAGGAAATCATTTTCTTCGCTTGGCGGTGCGGCGCACACGCGCGCCCGACGGAATGCGATGGCGACCAACGATGCGAAAGAGCAGGCACTGCCCGGTGGCGGTTCGCTGAACCTAACCGATTGCAGGGGCTGTAGGAAAAGGGTTTCAGCTCGCGGCCGTCTTGCCCCCGTTGCGGTCGTTCATCTGGCGACGAGTCTGGCGTATATCGGCGCTTCCCCTCCCCTTCAGGGGAGGGGCGAGAGACGGCGCAGCCGGCCCGGGGGTGGGGAGGCACGGAGGCCGCGGCCACTCGCTTTGAACCCGCGCCGGCGTCGAGTTCGAGGGGCGGTGGGAGAGGCCGCAGCCTTCTACATTGCCCCACCCCCGGGCCTCGGCTGCGCCGCGTCTCTCGCCCCTCCCCTGAAGGGGAGGGGAAGCCGGTGGGGTACGAACAGCTGCCTGTCCGCTTCCACCATATAACGGCCATCGCGCGGGCTGCGTCGCGGCAAAGCCGCGCCGTCGTCGGACGGGTTCGGCGGGATGACCCGCCGCCCCGCCGGCCGGCTCGCCGCGAGTCGGCGCTAACGCAGAAAACGCGAAGGGCGTTTTCCGCGCTAGCTTCGCCGCGGCAGCGCGTCAGCGCTTGGAGAACTGGAAGCTCTTCCGCGCCTTGGCCTTGCCGTACTTCTTGCGCTCGACGACACGCGGGTCGCGGGTGAGGAAGCCGGCGTGCTTGACGACGCTACGCAGCGCTGGTTCGAAGCGGGTAAGTGCCTGGGAAATCCCGTGCTTCACCGCGCCGGCCTGACCCGACAGGCCACCGCCCTTGACGGTGGCGTGGACGTCGTACTGGTCGCGGCGCTCGGCGACGTCGAACGGCTGGTTGATGACGAGGCGCAGCGTTGGCCGGGCGAAATATTCGGTCTGATCGCGGCCGTTGACGACGATCTTGCCCGATCCCGGCTTGATCCAGACGCGGGCGATGGCGTTCTTGCGCTTGCCGGTGGCATAGGCGCGGCCCTGCGCGTCGATCTGCTGCTCGCGCAGGGGGGCGGCCGAAACGCCGTCGTTGTGGAGGGCGGCGGCGGTGGTGGCGTCACCCTGAAGCGCGCCGAGATCGGCCAGCGACTGGCGGTTGTCGTCGATCATGCTTCACCCGTCTGGTTGGCGGTCACCGAACCGGTACGGCCGATGGTGTTCTTGAGGTTCATGCCGGCGACGTCGAGGACTTCCGGCGACTGGGCGACGTGCGGATGCTCGGCGCCCTTGAAAATCCTTAAGTTTCGCATCTGCTGGCGACCGAGCGGGCCCCGCGGGACCATGCGCTCGACGGCCTTTTCGAGGACGCGCTCGGGGAAGCGGCCGTCGAGGATCTTGTCGGCGGTGATCTCCTTGATGCCGCCGATGTAACCGGTGTGGCGATAGTAGATCTTCTTCTTCGCCTTGTTGCCGGTGAAGCGGACCTTCTCGGCGTTGATGACGATGATGTTGTCGCCGCAGTCGACGTGCGGCGTGAAGCTCGCTTTGTGCTTGCCGCGCAGGCGGTTGGCGATCAGCGACGCGAGGCGGCCGACGACGAGGCCGTCGGCGTCGATCAGCAGCCACTTCTT
>CAHJWP010000185.1 GCA_903642255.1 Sphingomonadaceae bacterium
CGGTATAGGATGCGGCGCAACGAGGTGAATGATGACCGACCAGAACGAAGCCGAGCTCAGCGGCGTGCCGCGCAAGCGCAAGGTGGCGCACCAGTCGACGACGCTCGGCAACCATAAGCTGCACCCGTCGACGATGATGATGGGCTATGGCTTCGACCCGGCGTTGTCGGAAGGATCGCTCAAGCCGCCGATTTTCCTGACCTCGACCTACGTCTTCGAGAGCGCCGCCGACGGCAAGCGCTTCTTCGAGGGCATCACCGGCGTCCGGCCCGGCGGCGCGGAGGGGCTGGTGTATTCGCGCTTCAACGGGCCGAACCAGGAAATCCTCGAGGACCGGCTGGCGCTGTGGGAGGATGCCGAGGATGCGCTCGTCTTCTCCAGCGGCATGTCGGCGATCGCGACGACCTTCCTCGCGCTCGTCCGGCCGGGCGACGTCATCGTCCATTCCGCGCCGCTCTACGCCGCGACCGAGACGCTGATCGCGCGCATCCTCGGCCGGCTGGGGGTGACGTTCCTCGACTTCCCGGCCGGCGCGACGCAGGCCGAGATCGAGGAGGTGATGCGGCGCGCGGCGGCCAACGGCCGGATCGCGGCGATCTATCTCGAAAGCCCGGCGAACCCGACCAACGCGCTGGTCGATGTCGAAGCGGTGCGCGACGCGCGCGCGGCGGTGCTCGGCGGCGGTGACGAGCTGCCACCGATCATCATCGACAACACCTTCCTCGGGCCGATCTGGGCGCAGCCGCTACGCCAAGGGGCCGACCTCGTGATCTACAGCCTGACCAAGTATGTCGGCGGGCACAGCGATCTCGTCGCCGGGAGCGTGCTCGGGTCGAAGGCGGCGATCCTGCCGGTGCGGATGACGCGCAACACGATCGGCACGATCACCGATCCGCACACCGCGTGGATGCTGCTGCGCAGTCTCGAGACGCTTGAGCTGCGGATGGACCGCGCCGGGACCAACGCAAAGCTGGTGTGCGAGTACCTGCGCGACCACCCGAAGGTCGAGCGCGTCGGCTATCTCGGTTTCCTCGAACCCGGCAGCCGCCAGCACGACATCTATACGCGCCACTGCCACGGTGCGGGCTCGACCTTCTCGGTGATCGTCCGCGGCGGCGAGGCGGAGGCGTTCCGGCTGCTCGACCACCTCAAGCTGGTCAAGCTCGCGGTCAGCCTCGGCGGGACCGAAAGCCTCGCGTCGCACCCGGCGGCGATGACGCACCTGTCGGTCGCCCCGGCGCGCAAGGCTGAATTTGGCATCACCGACAACCTCGTCCGCGTGTCGATCGGCGTCGAGCGGCCCGACGATCTGATCGCCGACTTCGACCAGGCGCTGGCGGCCGTCTGAGCGGGCAGGATCGGCGGACGCGTCGCTGCCCGTCGTCAGCCCGCGTTCGCGCCGCTGCTCCCCGCCGGTCATCGACCTGTCACATCCGCCGCGCTACAACACGGCATGTCGACCGCTCCCGCCCTGACCCCCGTGCCGGCCCCCGACGCTGCCGACGCTCCGCGCTACTTCAACCGCGAGCTGTCGTGGCTCAGCTTCAACCAGCGGGTGCTCGACGAGGCGGCGAACCCCAATCATCCGCTGCTCGAGCGGCTGCGCTTCCTGTCGATCAGCGGCAACAACCTCGACGAGTTCTACATGGTCCGCGTCGCCGGCCTGCGCGGGCAGGTCAATGCGGGGATCGAGACGCGCTCGCCTGAGGGCGCGACGCCGGCGGAACAGCTGGCGGCGATCGCGGTGACCGGCGACCGGCTGATGGACAGCCAGCAGGCAACATGGGGCGACCTGTGCCGGCGGCTGGCCGGGGCCGACTTCCACGTCCTCAAGACGAAGCAGCTGACCACCGACGATGCGGCGTGGCTCGAACGCCATTTCCTCGATCACGTCTTCCCGGTGCTGACCCCGCAGGCGATCGATCCGGCGCACCCGTTCCCGTTCATCCCCAACAAGGGGTTCAGCCTGATCCTCGAACTGCGCCGCCAGTCGGACGACGAAATCCTGCGCGCGCTCCTCATGCTGCCGGCGATGCTGCCGCGCTTCACCCGCCTGCCTGGCAAGACGGCGCGCTACATCAGCCTCGAGGACACCATCCGGCTGTTCTTCGACCAGCTGTTCCCCGGCTACGAACTGCTCGGCGACGGCGCGTTCCGGGTGATCCGCGACAGCGACATCGAGACCGAGGAGGAGGCGGAGGACTTGGTCCGCTACTATCAGAGCGCGATCAAGCGGCGGCGGCGCGGCGACGTCATCCGGCTGAAGATCGAGGCGGCGACCCCGCCGGGGCTGCACGCTTTGGTTCGCGACGCCTTGAACGTCGGCGAGCGCGACGTAACGGTGGTGACCGGCATCCTCGGCATCGCCGACCTCGGCGTGCTGGTCGACGAGGACCGCCCCGACCTCAAGTTCGAGCCGTACACGCCGCGCTTTCCCGAACGCATCCGCGAGCATGGCGGCGACTGCTTCGCGGCGATCCGCGACAAGGATCTCGTCGTCCACCACCCGTACGAAAGCTTCGAGGTGGTGCTCGCGTTCCTGAAACAGGCGGCGCTCGACCCCGACGTCATCGCCATCAAGCAGACGCTGTACCGCGCCGGCAAGAACTCGCCGATCGTCCGCGCGCTGATCGACGCGGCCGAGGCCGGCAAGTCGGTGACGGCGGTGGTCGAGCTCAAGGCGCGGTTCGACGAGGAGCAGAACCTGATGTGGGCCGCCGCGCTCGAACGCGCCGGGGTGCAGGTGGTCTACGGCTTCGTCGAGTGGAAGACGCACGCCAAGCTGTCGATGGTCGTCCGGCGCGAGGGCGAGGAGCTGCGCACCTACGTCCATTTCGGCACCGGCAACTATCACCCGGTGACGGCGCGGATCTACACCGACCTGTCGTTCTTCACCGCCGATGCCGTGCTGGCGCGCGACGCGGCACAGGTGCTCAATTACATCACCGGCTATGTCCAGCCGACGCGGCTGGCCAAGATCGGCATGTCGCCGCTGACCATGCGGCCTAAGCTGTACGGCCTGATCGACGACGAGATCACCGCCGCGCGCGAGGGCCGGCCGGCGGCGATCTGGGCCAAGCTCAACAGCCTCGTCGACACCGGCATTATCGAGAAACTGTACGAGGCGAGCGAGGCGGGCGTCGAGATCGACCTGATCGTCCGTGGCATCTGCTGCCTGCGCCCCGGCGTCGACGGCATGAGCGCCAACATCCGCGTCCGCTCGATCATCGGCCGCTTCCTCGAACACAGCCGCATCTTCGCCTTCGCCGCCGGCGCCGACCTGCCGTCGCGGGCGGCCAAGGTGTTCATCAGCTCGGCCGACTGGATGCCGCGCAACCTCGACCGCCGCGTCGAGGTGCTGGTGCCGATCGAGAACCCGACGGTCCATGCCCAGGTGCTCGACCAGGTGATGCTCGCCAACCTCAAGGACACCGAGCAGTCGTGGTCGCTGGGGCCCGACGGCGAGTACACGCGGCTGACGCGCGGCAGCCAGCCGGCGTTCAACATCCACCAGTATTTCATGACCAACCCGTCGTTGTCGGGCCGCGGCGCGGCGCTACGCGGGCACGAGATGGTGCCGCATCTGATGCTGGCCGACATCGACCAGCCCGACGATGAAAGCGCCGTCCGCGCTGCTTCCGGCGCAAGCGCCGCGGGCGAATGACGTCGCTCGTGCTGCCGTGGGCGCGCAAGGCCCCGCCGCCCGTGGTGCCGGCGAACGATCTGGCGGGGATCATCGACATCGGGTCGAACTCGGTCCGCCTCGTCGTCTATGCCGGACGGACGCGCACGCCGGCGGTGATCTTCAACGAGAAGGTCATGGCCGGGCTCGGCCGCGGGCTGGCCAGCGACGGGCGCCTCGGCGAGGGGGCGATGCGCGTCGCCGTCGCGGCGCTCGCCCGCTTCGCCCTGCTGGCGCGCGACATGGGGGTCGCCGACCTGCGCACCGTCGCCACCGCCGCGGTCAGGGAGGCCAAGAACGCCGACCGCTTTGTCAATGCGGTGCGCGACATCGGGCTCGACATCGAAGTCATCAGCGGCGAGGCCGAGGCGCGCGGCGCGGCATTGGGGGTGATCGCCGGCATCCCGGGGGCCGACGGCGTCGTCGGTGACCTCGGCGGCGGCAGTCTCGAACTGATCCGCATCGCCGACGGCTGCGTCCACGACCGCATCTCGCTGCCGATTGGCGCGCTGCGGCTCGACGCGGTGCGCAAGCGCGGCAGCCGCGCGCTGCGGCCGTTCATCAAGACCGCGCTCGACAAGGTCGACTGGGCGGCGAAGGGGCAGGGCAGGCCGTTCTACATGGTCGGCGGGTCGTGGCGCGCGCTCGCCCAGCTCGACATCTGGTCGACCGACTATCCGCTGCCGGTGATCCAGCAGTACACGATGGCAACCAGCGCGCCGGTGCGCCTTGCCCGCTCGCTCGCCCGCGTCAACCCGAAGACGCTCAAGCAGGTCACGGCGATCTCAACCAGCCGCCTGCCATCGCTGCCCGGCGCGGCGCTGCTGCTCGGCGCGGTCGTCAAGCGGCTCGGCAGCAGCAGCATCGTCGCCAGCGCCTACGGCCTGCGCGAGGGGCTGCTGTACGAGCGGATGAGCCCCGCGCTGCAGGCGCAGGACCCGCTGCTCGCCGCGGCGCGCGACGAGGGCGCGCGGAGCGGGCGCTTCCCCGAGCATGGCGACCTGCTGATGACGTGGATGGACGACGTGTTCGCGGGCCGCGGCGTGGCGTCCGACGGACGCGCGGGCGGAGCGGGGCAGGGCGGGCAGGGCAC
>CAHJWP010000186.1 GCA_903642255.1 Sphingomonadaceae bacterium
GCGCGCTTCACCACCTTCGAGCGCATCCAGCTGCGCGACATGGTCGTCGTCAAGAAATCGGGCAAGCGCGAGCCGTTCGACCGCGACAAGCTCGCCCGATCGATCGAGATCGCCTGCCGCAAGCGCCCGATCGAGCCGCAGCGGATCGAGCGGCTGGTTAACGGCCTTGTCCGCCGCCTCGAATCGTCGGGTGAGAGTGAACTCGGCGTCGGGCTGGTCGGCGAGATGGTGATGGAGGGACTGCAGGCCCTCGATCCCGTTGCCTATATCCGGTTTGCGAGTGTCTACCGTGACTTCCGCGAGGCGCGAGACTTCGAGACGTTTGTCGGTGCCTTGGGCGGCGCGGCGCCGGGTGGGGTAGCACGCGCCGTGGAAGCCGCCGGCCGCGGACCGCGCCTCGTCAGCGAGGGGGAGTGACCGGCAGTCCCGTTGCGCCGGCGATCGTTCTCGTCCGGCCGCAGCTCGGCGCGAACATCGGCGCGTGCGCCCGGGCGATGCTCAACTTCGGCTTGACCGACATGCGGCTCGTCGCCCCGCGCGATGGCTGGCCCAACCCCGACGCGGGACCGTCGGCCAGCGGAGCGGACCGCGTGCTGGCCGAGGCCAAGGTGTTCGACACCGCGACCGACGCGGTCGCCGATCTCAACCTCGTCTATGCGACGACGCTGCGCAATCGCGCCCTGACGCGACCCGTGGCCACGCCACACGCCGCGGCGGCGGCGATGCGGGCCAGCAGCGGTCGGAGCGGCATTATGTTCGGACCCGAACGCTCGGGACTCGAAACCGACGATCTGACAGTGGCGCACGCGATTCTGACGGTGCCGGTCAATCCCGAGTTCGGGTCGCTCAACCTTGCCCAAGCGGTGCTGGTGACCGCCTACGAATGGTTCAGGGCCGGCGACGACACGCCAAGCGTCGAACTCGCCAACTACGACGGGCCAGCGGCCAACGTCGAGCTCGAGCGGCTGATCACGGCGGTTGACGCCGACCTTACCGCCGCCGGTTACTATGCCATCCCGGGCCGGGCCGAGGTCGCCCGGCGGACGCTGCGCAACCTGCTGACGCGGCCGGCTTTCAGCGACAACGAGGTGCGCACGTTGCGCGGCGTCTTTCGCGCCCTGGCTCGCGATCCCCGTCGCTGATCGAAGCCTCTTTGTTAGGCGACACGGACAGCTGCATCGCCGACTTCGGGATCGCGCAACGCATAACCACGGCCCCACACCGTCTCGATGCATGTCGCCGCACCCTCGCCGGCGGCCGCCAGCTTCTTGCGCAGCTTGCAGACGAAGACGTCGATGATCTTGAGTTCGGGCTCGTCGCGGCCACCATAAAGATGCGTGAGGAACATCTCCTTGGTCAACGTCATGCCTTTCCGCAGCGACAGCAGCTCGAGGATCGAATATTCCTTGCCGGTCAGCGCGACACGGTGGCTGTCGACGGTGACGACGCGGGCGTTGAGGTCGATCGCCATCGTGCCGGTGCGAATGATCGACTCCGCATGCCCCTTCGAGCGACGAACCAGCGCATGAAGCCGGGCGACGAGTTCGTCGCGCTGAAACGGCTTGGTGACGTAGTCGTCGGCCCCGAAACCGAAGCCGCTCACCTTGGTGGCAATCTCGCTGTCCCCCGACAGGATCATCACCGGCGTCGTGATCCGCGCCAGACGCAGCCGACGCAACACCTCGTATCCATGAACATCGGGCAGCGTCAGGTCGAGCAGGATGGCGTCGTAATCGTAGAGCCGGGCGAGTTCGATCGCCGCTTCGCCCTCTGTCGCAGTCTCGTACTCGACGCCGACGCCGCTCAGCATCATCGTCACCGCACGGACCATCAGCTTATCGTCTTCGATCAACAGAACGCGCATAATTCCTCACCCGAAAAGCATAGGGCCCCCACGCGCCCTATCCGACGATCATATGCTATCTGGCGGCAGAGTAAACATGATTAACGACGGCACCGCCCGTAAGTCAGTGAATTGCCTCGAAGACGTCCCGGTAGATCTGGACACGTGTCACGCGCAGGCCGGCCGTCCCGGCGGCGTCGATGGCCCGCTCCCAGAGACGCAGTTCCTCGACGCTGATCGAATAGCGCGCGCAGGCTTCGGTCCGGCCGATCACGCCGTCACGGATGGCGCGCACAACCTCGGCCTTGCGGCTCGGTACCCAGCGTTTCGTATCGGCCGGCGGCAGGCGCAGCGCTTGGCCGGCCGCTGTCGTCCCGTGCCGTGGCTGACCCATGGTGCCCCCGTGTCGTAGCGCTTTATAAAGATACGGCACGGATCTCCAATCGTTGCGCGGTTTCGAGCAAAACTTGATCGGCGAGCCGACGGCTCTACATGATGGTGATGAACAGCGTCGCTCCCGACCTGCCGCCAGCCGGAACGCGCGTCGTCGTGGCGATGTCGGGTGGGGTCGATTCATCGGTCGTCGCGGCGCTGTGCGTCGAGGCGGGGTGCGAGACGATCGGCGTCACGCTGCAGTTATACGACCAAGGTGCTGCACGCGCGCGACCGGGGGCGTGCTGCGCTGGTGCCGACATCGCCGACGCGCGGCGCGTCGCCGCGGGGCTCGGCATTCCGCACTACGTCCTCGATTACGAGGACGCCTTCCGCGCGGGCGTAATCGACGCATTCGCCGATGCCTATGTCTGCGGCGAGACGCCGGTGCCGTGCATCGCGTGCAACCGCACGGTCAAGTTCCGCGATCTGCTTGCCGTCGCGCGCGACCTCGGAGCGGATTGCCTCGCCACCGGCCATTATGTCCGCCGCGTCGCAGGTTCGGCTGGCGTCGAGCTGCACCGCGCGGTCGATCCCGCCAAGGACCAGAGCTATTTCCTGTATGCGACGACGCGGGATCAGCTCGAATATCTCCGTTTTCCGCTCGGTGGGTTGAGCAAGCCCACGGTCCGCGCGCACGCGGCGCGCTTCGGCCTTGCCGTTGCGGCAAAAGCCGACAGCCAGGACATCTGCTTCGTTCCCGGCGGCGATTACGCTGCGATCGTCCGGCGATTGCGGCCCGCGGCCGATGCGCCGGGGTTGATCGTCGACCTCGCGGGCGCGGTAGTCGGCGAACATCGTGGGACGGTCGATTTCACGGTCGGCCAGCGCCGCGGCCTCAATCTCGGCGGTCGGTCCGAGCCATTGTACGTCGTCGCGGTCGACGCTCCGACGCGTCGGGTCGTTGTCGGGCCCCGCGCAGCGCTCGCCGTCGGTGCGGTGGAACTGACCGGCGCAAATTGGCTGAGCCCGACGACGGGCACGGTCGAAGTCAAGGTTCGGTCGACGGCACCGGCAAACCCCGCGTTCCTTGACCGGGCTGCGAGCCGGATCGAGTTTGCCGCGCCCGAGTTCGGCGTAGCAAAAGGTCAGGCGGCAGTGGTCTATGCCGGCTCACGCGTCATAGGCGGTGGCACGATCGTGGCGACCCTTCCGCTCACCGGGTGTGTCAGCGGAAATCCGGCTGCCGCTGTTTGAACATCTGCATCGCGTGAACCAGACGGCTCAGACCGCCGTCGATCGGTGCCCCGGCATCAGGGCAGTCGAGCTGGTCAAACAACGCCGCGAAATCGTCATTGCTGGCAAGTTTCCGCGTGTCGTTGTGCCCGGTTTCGGCAATGCGGTCCATCTCACACCATTTGTCGCGGCCATGTTGTTGCCGGAGTACTACAGCTAGAAGTGATGATGCTGACGCTTTGTTCCGTGCCAGCCGCGAAATGCGCCGTCCCTGTTGCCCGAACGACGCACTCGATCGTCGGCGGTGCCGGAGCGTTTCCCGCGTTGCCGCACGGGACGGTCCTGCGCTAAAGGCTGCGCTATCCCTTTCCTGCACCCGAAAGCCCCGTGTCCGATGGCCGGTTACCAATACGCCTTTGTTATGAAAGGTCTGACCAAGGCCTACCCCGGCGGCAAGCCGGTGTTCAAGGATCTGTATCTCAGCTTCCTGCCCGGCGCGAAGATCGCCGTGATCGGGCCGAACGGGGCAGGCAAGTCGACCCTGATGAAGATCATCGCCCAGCAGGACAAGGACTTCCAGGGCGAGGCGTGGCCCGCCGAGGGCGTCCGCGTCGGCTATCTCGCGCAGGAGCCGCAGCTCGATCCGGCGAAGACGGTGCGTGAGAACGTCATGGACGGCGTCCGCCCGGTCGCCGACATGGTCGAGCGCTTCAACGCCATCTCGGCCGAGATGGGCGAGCCGACCGACACGACCGACTTCGACGCGCTGCTCGAGGAAATGGGCGTCCTCCAGGAGCAGATCGACACGGTCGACGGCTGGACGCTCGACAACCAGCTCGAGATCGCGATGGACGCGCTGCGCTGCCCCCCGGGCGACGCATCGGTCGACAAACTGTCGGGCGGCGAGAAACGGCGCGTCGCGCTGTGCAAGCTGCTCCTCGAGAAGCCCGACATCCTGCTCCTCGACGAGCCGACCAACCACCTCGACGCCGAGAGCGTCCAGTGGCTCGAGAAGCACCTGCAGGACTATGCCGGATGCGTCATACTCGTCACCCACGACCGCTATTTCCTCGATAACGTCGTCAAGTGGGTCCTCGAACTCGACCGCGGCAAGGGCATCCCTTTCGAGGGCAATTACTCGGCGTGGCTCGAGGCCAAGGTCAAGCGCATGGCGCAGGAGAGCCGCGAGGACGAGAGCCGCGAGCGCGCGATCCGCGACGAGCTCCAGTGGATCCGCTCGTCGCC